>JBATSQ010000255.1:0-5115 GCA_049293375.1 Candidatus Contendibacter sp. | reverse complement strand
ACGTAATCAGAGGCAACCAACACATCAGCTTGTGTTGTCATAATTTTCTTCCTCAACCGCAACGGCTAGCGCCACCAGCGGCAACACAAACAAGGTCAAATGACTGCCGGCGGCCGACAGCAGCGGCATGGGTTGGCCCATAATCGGCAGAAAACCCAGATTGGAACCCCAGGACACCAGAAAATGCGCGCCCAGAATGGCCGCGCCACCATACAGACTGAAATAGGCGAATCCGCCCAGCGCGGTCAACCGGTAATCGCCGCGCCCAGCCCACTTTAGAGCGCGCTGGGCGATGGTGAGCAGTAATAACACCCACGCGGTTTGCAACCCCACCAATCCCAAACCTGCCGCGCCACCGTATCGGCTGAGAAAAAACGTGGGCGCAAAATCGCTTTCCACCACTGGAACCGCCATGGCGCGCCCATTGCTTCCATCGCCCCAGCGCATTCCCCACCAGCCACCGGCGCGAATCGCTTCTAAGGCGCGTCGCAGTTGGTAACCGGAATGCGGATGTTGTTCCGGCGCAACCCAGACCCGGATGCGGTCCGTCTGGAAATCCAGGGGAAAGTCCTCGGGCCGCTCATGCAACCAGGCTACGCCCAAGCCAAGCAAGCCAAGCAGCACAAGCAACGCCGCGCCGCCAGCCCAGCGCCAACCCGGTTGGGGATGCGCCCGAACATAGGCCCAAGCCAGCGCCAAGGCTCCAATGAGCAGGAGCACCAGCGGGGAGAAATCGCGCAGAAACACCAACGCAAAGCCGCTTACCGTGAGCAACAGCGCCACTGGCCCCAAATAAAGCAGCCAAAGCGGCGATTTGGCGAAACTCCAGTCCCGACCCCACAAGCGCGCCCTTAACATCAAAGCGTAGGCCGCTCCGGTCACCAGGGCCAGTTTGGTCAGCTCAAACGGTTGAAAGCCGCCCCAGCCCCCCTCATCGCCGAACAATGCCTGCATCAACAATAAGCCTAACCCGATCCCGCCTAACAGATGCAAGCTCCAGCGTGCCCGTTTCAGGCTTAACCACGGATCTGGCTGCCGCCAGCGCCAGAAGATCCACCCGGCCCAGGCTGCCCAGCAAAATGCGCCCGTCAGCGCCGCGCCGCTGCCGCCATAGCGCGACCAGCCCGATTCCTCAGCCCCGACGCCTAATTGCAGCAAGGTGACTAGACCGACGCCTAACAGCAAGGTCACAATCGCCAGCAAGCGCGCGTTCCGGGGTGAGCGCACCGTCCACAGCCACACCAGCAGCGCGGGCCAAGCCAACAGATACGGCCACAGAATCGGTGCGCGCAAAACATCCAAGTGCAAGCCTAAACCAGCGCCCGTCAGACTCAAGCCCAAGGCGATGCGCCAACGGGTCGCTGCCTCCGGCCAGCGCCGCCGCCGCCCTGGCCACAGCAGCGCCAAGCTCAACGGCGGCAATCCCAGCAGCAGCGGCCAGTAAAAATCGGCGGGCGCGGACGGAAGCAGCCAAGACACCGGTTGCCAGTGCGTTTGTACCGCCGCGACCGCATCGGGCAGCGGTACGCTGGCTGAAGCGCGCCGCGCTCGGGTTAGTACCGCCAGTTCCAGCGCCGGTTCAGTGCGAGCGATGCGATACTGGGTGCGCCCGATGATGAGCCGGTCGCCGATTTGTAGCGGCACCGAACGTCGCCAGAGCGACTCAGCGCTCGGCGTTCCCACCGCAACGGTGACCGGTGGGCCATCCAGCCGCCCGGCCGCTCCTGGCCGCAAGGCGAAGCCCGGCCGCGTAGGCGCAATAACCGCTGTATCGACCGGTGCATCCGCCAACCCCAGCCGGTCGGCGCAATAGACCCCGCCCCCTAGGCGTAAGGGGCGCAGCATCAACCCGCCTAAGCCCCAGGCGGTTAGCCGGTCGCGCAACCAGGTGCGGGTATTGGCCACGCATTCCGGCAGGATTGCGCCGTCCTGCTGCAAATGTAAACCGTCATACTCCCAGCGCTTGCCATCGATTTGCAGCGTCAGCCGACTGCTATCAGCGGCCAGCACCGTGAAAAGTTGAGCCGTAGGTTGAGCGCCCACCGTAAAGGCCGCGCCCACCGTCAGCGGCCATTCCCGTGTGGGCCGCGCATCGTGCCCCCGGACTGGCTGCCACAGTACTTGCTTGCTGGGGGCGCTATTGACCAAGCGCCAGCCCCTATCTGGCTCTCGCCACAGCGTTACATGCTCCCGGTCGGCTTGGGGTGCCTGCAAGGCGGCGCGGCCCAGCGTCAGGCTCTGGCCCGGATCAAGCGTGATTGTTAGTGCATGCGGCTCCTGCCAGAAGGGCGCTCGATACACTGTCCAGGCCATAGCCATAGCCGACAATACCCAGATCAGCAGTAACCATGCCCTAGCAAAAAGCGTCATGCAGGCTGATCCAGGTCCTTTGCTATTTTATGGCGCGCGCTGGGCGGCGGCCATAGCCATGAGCCAGGCCGCCACAACCGGCCCGCATTCTTCGCCGCCGGTGCCACTGACATGGCTGATTCGACAGGCGAAGGCTAGGCGACGCGGTTCGCCATGCAGCGCGCCCGGCTCTAGCCAGCCTACCAGCCAGGCGTTTTGCACCGCGCCGGTTTCGTCCAGATCGGCGGTGCCGGTTTTAGCGTACAGGTGAGAACGCAGCCACGCGAAACGGCTATCGGCGAAAGCGGTGCGGGCGGTACCCGCATCCACCACGAGGCGCATTCCCCGACGAATGCGGTCGGTCGCGATGCCCAAGGCTGCGCCTTGCGGCGGCGGTGCCCACTGGCCGTTTAACTCGGCCAGCAGCCGAGGCGGTGTGCGGCGACCAGTGGCAATGGTTGCCGCCACGCTCGCCATTTGCAAGGGGGTGACCTGCATGCGGAATCCCAGCGCCGCCAGGCGGATTTCCGCGCGATTGGTGATGGGATCCAGGATTGAGGCCGTGGTGTGCAACGCATCGCCGGGTTTAACCAGACCCGCAGGCAGCAAGCCGCCATCCAGATCTTGGGCTGCACCGAAGCCCAACCGGGCGGCTACATCGAGCAAGGGGCGCGCGCTGTGCAAGGCGGCCGGTGTGAGGGCCTGCGCGCCGACCAACCCTGGTGCGGTGGGATCCTCCAGCAGCGTCGCATCGGTGCTTTCCACCAGCCAGGCGAACCAGGTGTTGAGCGAATCGCGCAGCGCCTGTGCAAGCCCGTAGCGCTCGTCATTGTGACGGCGCATCTGCTCCAACAGCGTTGCTGCGCCGCTTATATTGCGCACATTATGCACCACCGTCCGCCCAGGCCGGTCATAACGGCTGCCGGGTAACCGCGCCCAGGACGCACAGCCCTCGGCATGGGCTGGATAGCAGGCGGCGTCTGCGGCGAAGTCGTAGGCCTGCGCCAGTGGCAGTTGTGCCCACTCCTGTTCGCTCACGCCGTTTAGAAGCAGCGCCAAGGCGGACCGCCGCCGTACTTCGTGTTCCAGCAGCAGCGCATCGACTAGCTTGAAGACCGATCCAGCGGAATGCCAGCCACCGCCATCGTGTCGCCAGGCCCAGATGCGTAATGGACTACGGCGAGGTTGGGTTAGCGCAAAGTCGTAGAGATCGCTCCAACGGACGTCAGGCGGTGGTTCCGGGCGGCTCGCCACCGCCAGAATATCGCCCCGATCCGCATCCAACACCACCAGACTTGCCACCTGCTCTTCCCGGGGGCGCGCGGCGCGCGCGTTGGTTGGTGGCCATCGGCTGCGCAGCGCCCCTAAAGCCGCTGCTTGGATTTTGGCGTCTACGGTGAGCCGGACATCGGCGCTCGCCATACCCTGTTGCCCCAGGCGCGTTAAGGTATCGGCGACCGCGCCTTGCTGCGCTGGATCCAACCCGACCAGCCCGGCCAATCCCAGCGTCCAGGCCGTCGCTGTCGGTTGACCGTTCTCCCACAGTACCTGGCCGGCGTGGTCGCGCAGCGTAACCACGGCGGGTGACGCGCGGGGTGTGGCCAGAACCCCGGACGCGGGCGACGGATCGCGCCAGATAAGGCGTTGATCGCTGCGCTGAATGTGGGCGAAATCGTAACGATAGGCGTCGGGAAACGCACTGGCTGGCAGCGGCTGAAAATCCAGCGTCAGGTAGGTTGCGCCCTCGCGCCATTGCAAGCGCAGCCAGTGTGCCACCGCGTCGCGGTCACGGCAGGGCCAGCCCTTCAGACAGCGCGGTTCGCGCGCCAGCACCGTCGCGCCAGTCACCGTCGGGGCGGCACCGGCCACGAGCACCTCCAAGCGTTCGCCGCGCCGCGCCGGCCGCTGTAAGGTGAGGCGAAACCGCACCGACGCTGAGCCGCTGAACAGCGGCCAGTGCGTCACCCGTTGCCAAGGCTCCCAGCCACGCGGGATCTCGGCAAACAAGCGCCCGGCCAGCGCGGGCATATCCTCAGTCAATTCCACGGGCGCGCCGCCCCTTTCTGCTCGCCACGCGCCGGCGACTGGAGTCACGGGTCGCCAGCGCACCGCCGCCAGCCAGTGGCGGCTGTTAAAGACGTCGACCTGTTGGCGGACGTAGCGGCCTGCGGCGCTGAAATGCAAAACCCGATGCAATGCGCGCACGGAGTCGCTCCACGGCCCGCGCAACCAGTCTGGCTGCACAGTGCCGGGCGGCGTAAGAAGAACCGGATGCTCGCTGGCATAACGGTAGCGCAATGGCAGATCAGCCGGTGCCACTGCGATTCGGCCATCGCTGCCCGGTCGCAACAGTCCAGCGGACAACGCCTGGTTGAATAGCGCGGCATCTTCGCGGCGCGGCGCGGCAGCGGAAGCGACATAACGGCCCGGCTTAAACCGTAATTCTCTCGCTGGTCCGTCACCGGCATACCACAGCGCGGTGCGGGGTTCGGTGGCGAGGGCCATATCCAGCGTCGCGGCATACACGCTGATGCGCAGACGGCCAAATGGGCAATGCTGCTGCTCCAGCCGCCGGATGCGCACGGCGTGATCCCAGGTTGCGGTGTTCGTCGGTTCGTTGGCATTCCACAGCATCCAGAGGTCACGCTGGAATGCCAGAGTGGGTCCTGCGCCGCTGGCGGCGGTATCCGCCAGTAACTCGACCGGGCGCGGATCGCGCACCGTTACCAACAAGGGTTCTTGGTCGCGATAAGACCGCAGTGGAGC
>JBATSQ010000254.1:0-4834 GCA_049293375.1 Candidatus Contendibacter sp. | reverse complement strand
GCCGCCAGCCCCTGACCAAAACTTGCTTGTAAGGTTTGGAGCCTTTCGGGGCGTATCAGGGGTCGACTAATACAAGCTCGCGACCGATCCTGTCCGGGGGTGAGGCGCTAAAACGTACCGGAACCGCTGTTCGTCGCCCTGCCGGTCGGGTGGCGAAGGGTTAAAGCAAAGACCAGGCTAAGCATGTAGGGCCAAGGGCGGAGGATTTGCGGACGGGGGTTCGATTCCCCCCGCCTCCACCAACACCAAAGCAGCGCGTCAAACGCGCCGCTTTTTTTATGCCCGCCGCCAGTATCAAGGATGCCTTACCGGAATTGCCAGTCCGAGCTGATGCGGTTGTTATGCACTGTCATTTGCCTTGTAGAAAAAGGCAAATCTTTCTCGAAACAATTTCTGGAATTCCAATTCCACATTCCCAAATCACTAAGATAAGTAGAGTATCCAAAATTATCCAGTATTCTGGCCCAATAATTTCAAAAACTTAGAGAATTTAGGGCTGGTTGAACTTTTGATAAAGTACTTATCATTCGTCCAGACGGTTTCAAAAAAGTCTTTCAGTCCTTCGGCGACCAGCCCGCTACCAGCAAAAAAATCTAAGCTTCGTTTCTTCTCTATTCATCGCCACACACTTCCGATGACGCTCGTTGTTTGACCCTACTGAGAACGGATATTGCGCATAACAACGCGACAGCGACTGGCTGGGCAGCAGTGGCGATCTTGAGGCGCAGGGTGTAATCGTCCTCCCCGTGAACGGTGCCGCGCCTTGCCGCCGATGATCTCGATGCTGCCCGCCGTTTCTTCGCGCCGGATCATGCCCTCAGTCCAGCCGCGTTGGTGGATGGCCGGATCGATCAGCTTGGCGCGGGTATCAGCTTCGGACAGGCCAAGATCAGTAACATGCGTCATGAGAACCTTTCCTGGTTTTTCATCTTTGTCGTTGTTCAGGATTGCACCTCCGCCGACAGGCCGCTAGTGTTTAAGACCGGTTCCGCCCCACTGCGAGGATGATCCATGAGAGACCCAGCTAACAGGGCATTGCGCGCCATGGCAATGGCTGTCGTGCTCGCCAGCACTGCACAGGCAGCCGGCGATCCCACCGCTGGCCGAAGCAAGTTCACGGTGTGCGCCGGCTGTCACGCGATTCCTGGTTACACTAACGCCTATCCTAACTACCCGGTTCCCCGTCTGGGTGGCCAGCACCCTGAATATGTGGCGGCGGCGCTCAAAGGCTACAAGCTTGGTGAACGACAGCATCCCACCATGCACGCCAACGCCTTTACCCTTAGCCCACAAGATATGGAGGACATCGCCGCCTTTCTAGCCACTGCCCGCACTGTGGAACCCCTGTCGCCCATTCGCGGTAATGCCTTGGCTGGCAAAGGTAAAAGCACCACCTGCGCGGCCTGTCACGGCCCGGAGGGCAACAGCCCGATGCCGCAATATCCACGGCTAGATGGCCAACATGAAGAGTATTTGCGCAAAGTTCTGGGCGACTATCAATCCGGCGTGCGCCAGAACCCCATCATGAAAGGTATGATCGCTACCCTATCGCCGCAAGATCTCGACGATCTGGCGGCCTGGTTTGCCAGCCAGCCCAATGGCCTGACCGTGGTCAAGCCGGATTGAGTCGGCTGCGCCTTTTATGGCTCCCGCACCAGGCGGAAGCTTAAATCGTCACTGAGCGGATCAGCACCCGCTCGCCCGTTGCTGCTACGAATCGCCACCGCTGCCGGCAGGCGCGTCACGCAACGGCGCTCCTGGCCCTGGAACTCCTCACGGTATTCGGAGCACGTCCACTCCCGACCCTGACCGCTAAAGTCATAAACCCCAAGGTCAGAACGGGCGGCGTATTCCCATTCCGACTCGGTCGGCAACCGATACGTCTTCCCAGTCTGCCGACTCAGCCAGGCCGCATAATCCATGGCTTCCCGCCAAGTCACCCGCGCCGGACTGTCCTGCCCCCCGCTCGGCTCTGGCTCCGGCGCAGCACGACCGTTGGCTTCCGCAAAGCGCCGGTAAGCCTCCAGACTCAATTCCCGGCGACTGATGGCGAAACCTGTGCCTTGCGCCATGACCAGATCGGGTTCCAGGAGTGCAGAGGAAGGTTGCGAAGCAGCCGCTGGCCGTTCTCCGGTGGGCGGCGATGTGGATGGGGCGCTCGAAGCAACCGGAGCGACTGGCCCAACGATCCCTGGGTCAATCGGAGCCGCTCCAGCCGGGGTGGCGGCGGGCGCGCCAGATGGGCTTGCTGTGGGGGTGGGAACCGGCACAGGCACGGGAGCAGGTGGCAAGAAATAGAACTCGCCGCGCAGCGAAGAGGCCACCCACGGCACCTGAACACCGCTGGTTTCCTTCTCCACAGCCACCAGCACCTGCTTGAACACCTGCTCCAGACTGAGGCCAGGCGTACCCATGGCGGCTAGCAAGCTTTGGGTATAAGGACTATTACGGCCTGTCCCATCCTTGGAAATAGCACCCGGCGCGGTCGCATAGGCGATGAAGGTGCCTACCGGGCCGTCCATGCGCGCCAAACCGCGACTACCGAGGCTGCGCGTAAACGGATTGTTGCGGCAAGCATCGAGAATCACGATGTTGAAACCATTCCCGGCGGATTCCAT
The DNA here is from genome assembly GCA_049293375.1 of Candidatus Contendibacter sp. GTDB lineage: Bacteria > Pseudomonadota > Gammaproteobacteria > Competibacterales > Competibacteraceae > Contendibacter. The sequence continues at coordinate 2,216 of JBATSQ010000254.1, read as the reverse complement.
AGCCCGCAACACGGCATCGGCATCGACGCCCTCATCTGGAATTTCAAACTCCTGGCGGATATCCACGCCGATAGGAATCAGATAGTTCTGTCCTTTGATCTGGACGCCATGCCCGGCGTAGTAAAACAAGCCAACACCGCGCTGCTGGCGCAACTGCTGTTCAAAGTCGCGTAGGGCCTGCCGCATGGCCTGCCGATCCGCGTCCAGCCGCTCGATCACCTGGAAACCCAGTTCACGCAATTTCGCCGCCATATCACGCGCATCGTTGGTCGGATTGCGGAGTGGAAACTCGCCGTAAGCGCCATTGCCAATCACCAGCGCCGTGCGTGGTTCGACCAGGGCTGCATCGGCTTGCGCTAGCGGAACCAGTCCGAACAGAACGATGCCTAAGCCGATACCCAAGCGGCTACCGCGCCCGCTCAGAAAATGGATTGCACGCACCAAAAAGTTCATGATCGCCAAGTTTTTGAGAAAAAATTATGGTGGAGGGAACCCTGATGATGGATTTGCCAGCGAGCGGCTGAACGGTGCCTTAACCGACCACTCCGCTCAGCGCGTCTTAGCCAGTATGGTATCAGGTGCACCGCTGCGCCAGCGTAACTCATCCTATCCCAATGCTCGCCAATACATTGCTTTACTGGCCAGCGCCGTCCAGAATTCCCTAGGTAATCCAAGCACTCTTCCACCTAGCAGGAACCCGCTCATGAACCTATATTCTGCAAGCAAACCTGTCCTCGTCACCACACTCATTGGCGCGCTACTATCCGGCTGCGCGGGCATGAACGACCAACAAACCACCGTTGCCCAAGGCGCGGGAGTCGGCGCGTTGCTGGGTGCCGGACTGGGCTATGCCATCACCGGGGATCGCCGGGGGGTATTGGCCGGCGCGGCGATTGGCGGCTTGGCCGGCGCGGCGGTCGGCAACACCGTCGCAGAACGCAAGGCCCAGTATGCCAACGAAGAAGATTTTCTCGTTGCGGAAATCCAGCGGAACGAGGATTTCATCCGTGAAGCGGATGCTGAGAACCGCCAACTGTATGCGGAGATCCAGGCTCTGGATCGTGAATCACGGCGGTTGACGCAGCAATACCGGGCGGGCAAAGCCTCGCGCGCCGCGCTGGCTCAGCAAAAGAGCCGGGTAGAGCAACAATTGGCCAAAGCCAAGAAGGTGAATTCGCTGGCTGAAAGACAACTGGCCGATGCCAGGTCAGTGCGCCAGGAAAGCCAGCAGAAACGCGGTGCACAAGATCAACGTACCCGCCAGTTGGAATCTAATGTGGTGCAACTGACAGAAACCCGCCAGAAATCCAGCCGCAACGTCGCCAACCTCCAGCAAATGTACGACAGCATGTCGATCTAGCTCGCTAGAGCCATGCCGCTCAAAGACCTATCCACTCGAAAAACCCCAAGAGCGACGCTTTAACTGCTTGCTTGATAAAGCGCCCCCGCCGGGGCGCTGCATGATGGAACAGCCCATTGTGATGCGGATCGGTGGGACTTAGATCATGTCGACACCCGCCGCTGATAAGCAGGAGCGTAGCGAGCGGCTACCAACAGGGATTCGATCATGCTCACGGCGCTGGCCTTGCCCTGCCAGGCGATATCGAAAGCCGTACCATGATCGACGCTGGTGCGCAAAAACGGCAAACCCAGCGTAAGCGAAATCGTGCGCTCAAAATCCAGGGTCTTGGTGGCGATGTGCCCCTGGTCGTGATACAGCGAAAGGACGGCGGCATAGCGGCCGATCTTGGCCTGATGAAACACCGAATCCGCGCCGATAGGGCCGACTACCCAGAAGCCGCGTTTTTGCGCTTCCGCAATAGCGGGCGTCACCTCCTTGACTTCTTCATCCCCGAACAGGGCGTGTTCACCACAGTGGGGATTAAGGCCCGCAACCGCCAGTTCGCCGCTGATGCCCAACTGATCCAGCGCCTGGTGACAGCGTTCGATGTAATCCAGCAAGCGTTCCTTAGTGACCAGATCGCAGGCTTGGCGCAGCGAAACGTGGCGGCTTAAGAAAAACACCCGCAAGCCCAGCGTCTCGAAGAGGGTAAGCGGATCGCACGCACCGGTTAAGGCAGCCAGCATTTCGGTATGCCCGATATGCGGCACCTGGGCCGCTTGAATCGCTTCCTTGTGGATCGGCGCGGTGTTAACGGCATCCACCTCGCCGCGCAGCGCCGCGCGCGCCATCGCTTCAATGTACTCCCAGGCCG
>JBATSQ010000253.1:0-7670 GCA_049293375.1 Candidatus Contendibacter sp. | reverse complement strand
TCAACGAATACGCCAAGCAATTGCGCGGCAGGGCCCAGGTGGATTCGGCGGAAGGGAGCAAGTCGCTGGTTGATCAGTTGGTGATGGAAGAGTTGCTGGTGCAGGAAGCCGCCAAGCAAAAGCTGGCAGATGACCCGCAAATCAAGCAGCAGTTGGCGATGATTGAGCGCAATCTGCTGGCCAGCACCGTGGTGCGCCGGATGCTCAGCGCCCATGCACCCAGCGAGGATGCTATCAAGAAGGAATATGAGACCGCCGTCGCAGCCATGAAGGGCAAGGAATACAAAGCTAGCCACATCCTGGTAGATTCCGAGGATAAGGCCAAGGAAGTCATTGCCGAATTGAAGAAAGGCGGCAATTTCGCCGAGTTGGCGAAAACCAAATCCAGTGACAGCTCTGCTGCGAACGGTGGCGATCTGGGTTGGTTTACCCCCAGCATGATGGTGCCGCCCTTCTCGGAAGCCGTCGCCAAGATGGAAAAGGGCAAGTACACGGAGCAAGCGGTGCAAACGCCGTTTGGCTGGCACGTCATCCTGCTGGAAGACACGCGCGATGCAACCCCGCCCTCCATGGACGAGCTGAAACCGCAAATTACCCAGATGCTGCAAAGCAAAATGGTGAACGACTACCTGGAAAAACTAAAGGCCGCCGCCAAGATCGACGTTAAGGAAATTCAGGTCACAGAAACCAAACCTACCGCTGAAACGCCTAAGGCCGCCGCTGAAACGCCTAAGGCCGAGGAAAAGAAACAGTAACCCAGAATCCTCGCTGTCCGCCTCTCTCCTTTGATCAGGGGAGAGAGGTTATGACTCCCCCAGCAGTAGTTGCAATTCCGCCTCGTTGAGCACTTTCACTCCCAGTTCGCGCGCCCGCTCCAACTTGGAACCGGCATCGTGGCCCGCCACGACGTAGTCGGTCTTCTTGGATACGCTGCCGGCCACCTTCGCCCCTAGCGCCCGCAATCGATCCGACGCTTGCTCCCGGTTCAAGGCGGCCAGCGTTCCGGTGAGCACAAAACTCTTGCCCGCAAGGGGTTGTTGCACGCTGGGTGATCGAGGCGTCTGCTCCGACCAATCCACGCCAGCGGCGCGCAACCGAGTGATCACTGCTTGGTTGTGCGGCTCCTGGAAAAACGCCCGAATCGCGGCCGCCACTACCGGCCCAATATCGGGTGCTTGGCGCAGCGACTCCTCCCCGGCGCTCATCAACAGCTCCAGGCTACCGAAATGCTTAGCTAGGGTGAGCGCTGTCGCCTCGCCGACCTCACGGATGCCTAGCGCGTAGAGGAAACGGGCCAGGGTTGTCGCCTTGCTCCGCTCCAACGCCTCAAGCAGCTTGGCGGCGGATTTGGTGCCCATCCGCTCTAGCTCCGCCAGCTGCTCCGCCTCCAGTGCATACAGATCAGCGGGATTGCGCACCCAATCGCGCTCCACCAACTGCTCAATCAGCTTGTCACCCAACCCGTTAATATCCAGCGCGCGCCGTGAGGCAAAGTGACGAATAGCTTCCTGGCGCTGGGCGCGGCAGTAGAGGCCACCAATGCAGCGGGCTGCGGCCTGACCTTCCAAACGCACGATCCGTGATCCGCAGATTGGACAGGCATCCGGCATCGCAAAGGCGGGCGCGGCCACCGGCCGCCGCTCCAACACCACCCGCACCACTTCGGGAATCACATCGCCAGCCCGGCGCACGATGACCGTATCGCCTACCCGCACATCCTTGCGCGCCACCTCATCCGCGTTGTGCAAGGTGGCATTGGTGACCGTGACACCGCCGACGAATATTGGCTGGAGCCGAGCCACGGGCGTGATCGCGCCAGTGCGTCCCACCTGGACCTCAATTGCCTCCACCACCGTCAATTCTTCCTGGGCCGGAAACTTGTGCGCCACCGCCCAGCGCGGTTGGCGGGTGCGAAAACCCAGCGTCCGCTGCCAATCCAGGCGATTGACTTTGTACACCACGCCGTCGATATCGAACGGCAGCGTATTGCGCCGCGCCGCGATGTGGCTATGAAACGCACTGAGACCCACCGCGCCCTGCGCTACCATACGCTCACGACTGACCGGTAGGCCCAGCGCCGCCAGCGCATCCAGCAGCGCAGCCTGAGTAGTGGGCCATTCCCAACCCTCGGTCTCACCCAGCCCGTAGGCAAAAAAAGACAGGGGCCGTTTGGCGGTGAGTTGCGGATCCAGTTGCCGGATGCTGCCAGCCGCGCCATTGCGCGGGTTGATGAGCACTGGTAACCCAGCTGCGCGCTGTCGGGCATTGTAGCGCTCAAACTCGGCATGGCTCATATAGGCCTCACCACGGACTTCCAGCACGGCTGGAACTGCGTCGCGTAGGCGGAGTGGTATCGCCTTGATGGTGCGGATATTTTGCGTCACTTCCTCGCCGGTTTCGCCATCGCCGCGCGTAGCTGCCCGCACCAACATGCCATATTCATAGCGCAAACTGATCGCCAGACCGTCAAACTTCAGCTCACAGGCATATTCCACTGGGGGATCGTACGCCTGTAATCCCAGTTCGCGGCGAATTTGGGCGTCAAAGGCGACCGCGCCGCCAGCGCTGGTGTCGGTTTCCGTGCGAATTGATAGCATCGGCACGGTATGCGACGCGGGCGCAAACGCCGCCAGGGGCTGGCCGCCGACCCGTTGCGTCGGGGAATCCGGGACAATCAGTTCGGGGTGCGCCTCTTCCAGAGTCTGCAACTCCCGAAACAACCGGTCATACTCGGCGTCGGGAATCTCCGGGTCATCCAGCACATAGTAACGATACCCATGCCATGCCAGGCGGTCGCGCAACCACGCGGCGCGCGCTTGGATTTCCGCAGAAACCGCCACGACGCCCGCGCAGCTTAGCCGCCCATCTGCGCCAGCCAGCGCCGCTCCAGGTCGGCTACTTGCTCGTGCAGTTGCAGCAGTTTGGGGTTGGTCAGCCGCTGGTGCTGCTCATCGCCGATGACGCCGCCCAAATTCCGCGCCAGATGATCGGCGTTGATAACCAGCAGATCCAAGGCCTCGGTACCCTCCAGCGGCCCTGGCAGACTCATGAACAGCAGCAATCCCGGCGTGGTCAACTGGGGCAGCGTCCCTGGATCAAAGATCCCCGGCTTGCGCAGGTGCGCCATACTAAAAACTGGGGTGTCGCTGGCGATTTCTTGATGCGGAAAGCGCTCATAGACCCCGTTAGCGTTGAGCCGAAACTCCAGCTCTTCGGCGGCAGCCTGGATGCGCGACCCGGAGAACATCTGGCCAGATGGCGCTAGCACGGTCAACGCCACCGTCATGGTCAGCGCTTGCGCGGCCACTTCCGAGCCTGATGGTTCCTCTGACGGTTCTGACTCAAAAGCATCCAAAGGCTGGGCCATCTGTTCCTCTAGGTCCGCGCCTTTGTTGCTTATGTTTTTAACAGGAGAAATTTCGACATCGATCAGAAACTGATCGGCCAAAGGGTGATCGGGCGTGATCGGCCCTGAATCTGTAAAATCCCGGCCCTTCGGCAACGCCCCTGACGGATTCGCCGTTTCGCCAAACAACTGGGGTTCTCTAAACAGTCGCCGCCGCCGCTTGCCGATTTCTTCGCTAATACGCGACCGCATACTCCAAAGATAGAGGAGAACCACGATGACAGCGCCGATGCCGATCAGCAACCACTGCAACTGCTTATTGTCCATTGCCGTCCCACGTTCCGTTTCATGAAAGCCGCAGGCTGCACGCTGCAGCCCTGTTACACCCAGATTAATCGACGCTCATTCGCCCTTTGCTACGGAAGCGTCCGTCAGATTTCGCTATTTATACTGTTTATACTGAAATCCGCGCACTTTCACAAATGCTCAACGCTTTATCTTGATACAGTTGCTCAGCTAGGCGACTGCCGCCAGGCGCACCGCTGCTTCAACATCCACCGTCACCAGCCGCGATACGCCCGCCTCTTGCATGGTCACGCCGACTAAATGCTGAGCGATTTCCATGGTCGCCTTGTTATGGGTAATGAAAATAAACTGCACCCGCGCCGCCATCTCACGCACTACAGCGCCAAAGCGGTCGATATTGGCCTCGTCTAGCGGCGCGTCCACTTCATCCAGCAAGCAAAAGGGCGCTGGATTGAGCTGGAAGAACGCGAAAACCAAGGCAATCGCTGTCAAAGCCTTTTCTCCGCCGGACAGCAGGCTGATCGAGCCGATGCGCTTGCCCGGCGGCTTGGCCATAATCATCACCCCGGCATCCAGCGTATCCACGCCGACCAACTCTAAATGCGCCTGACCACCGCCAAACAAGCGTGGAAACAAAGCCTCCAAGCCCGCATTCACCCGCTCGAAGGTGTCGCGGAACCGACTGCGGGTCTCTCGATCCATCTGCTGGATGGCGCTTTCCAAAGTCGCCAGCGCGCGCGCCAAATCATCGTTTTGTACATCAAGATACTGCTTGCGTTCCGCGACCTGGGCGCATTCCTCAATCGCCGCCAGGTTAATCGCGCCCAGGCGCTGTAGACGTCGCTCCAGGTTCTGCAATTGCGCCAGCCGGTCGGACTCAGTCGCCGTTGGCGGCAAGGCGGCGAGCAGGGCCTCCGGTTCGCCGCCCAATTCATAAATCTGGTTCTGGAGATTCTGTTGGCGTAGCCGCGCCTCGCTGGTCCCCAGTCGCCACTGCTCCAGCTCACCGCGCCACGCTTCAACTTGGCGTTGGCAACGGCCATGGGCCTGCTGGTTAGCCTGCACTGCGGCGTCCTGCGCGTGCAGCGTCTCCCGCGCTGCTTGCAATCGCCCATCCAGCGCCAGCCGCCGCTCCAGATGTATCGCGAGATCCTTCTCAGCTGTTGCCAGGGCCGCGTCGGCATCAGCAGCGCTTTCCGCCGCCCATTGCTCCTCCTGCGCCACTAACTGGGTTTGTTGCGCCGCCAACCGCATCAGCGCCTGCTCGGTGGCCGTCAACCGCGCGCGGCTGGTTTCCACCACCAACGTCCAGTGAGACGCATCCTGGCGAGCTCCATCGGCCTGCTCTTGGCAGCTGCGCAATGCCGTCTGCGCCTGCGCGCGCTGCGTATCTAGCGCCACCTGCCCCTGCTCCAACCGGCGCAAAGCCGCGCTAGCTTCCCGCAGTCGCATCCCAGCTTGAGCAATACGCTCCTGCTCCTGTGCCCCCTGCGTGGCCAGTGCGGCGCTTTCCGCCTCCAGCCCCGCGCGGCGGGTGCGGGCCTGTTCCGCTTGCGCCTGGGCCGCCTGTAGCCGACCTTGCGCGGCAGCGTGTGCGCGATGCCCCTCATTCACAGCCTGCTGCACTGTACGACGCTGCTGCTCCAGCGCACGCTGGCGTTCGCGCAACCGCTCGGACTCCGCAACGGCCTGGTCTAGCGTCGCCGCCTCTTCACGCAGTGCCATGTCCAGTTGGCGCATGTCCCGTTCGCGCGCCAACACACCGTCATCGCTGCCGCGCAGCAGACGCAGCCAATGCCGCCCACACACCACGCCCTCCGGGGTGACCAGCGCTTCGCCTGGCCTTAGTCCGTGACGTTGGGCTAAGGCCTCATCCACACTGGCGACAACCCGCACGCTGTCCAACCACTCCAGCGGCCAGGACGCACGGACCTTGGCCGCTAACACCATGATGGCCGGGTCGGCGCTCATTTCCGGCCGATTCGACGCAGGCGGCGACCATTCCAATAACGTCAAGCGCCCCTGCTGGAATTCAGCGACTGCTGAGCCTAATGCATCTAGCGCTGGCACGCAGAGTGCGTCCATCCACCCACTCAGGGCCGCCTCCACCGCGCTTTCCCAGCCTGGCTCCACCTCCAGCCGCTCTGCCAGTCGTGGCGTCTCCGCCAGACCCCGCGCCGCCAGCCATGGGCGCAACACGCCCGCCTGGCGGCCCAGCGCCGCCTCTTGCAAGGTCTGCAACGCCGCCAGCCGCCCGCGTCCGATCTGGAGCCGTTCACGCACGGCGCGGGCCAGTTGACTGATAGACCCCTGCGCCGCGCCCGTTGCCGCCAGATCGCTTTCGACGCTCGCCAACGCCTCCTGGGTCTGGTGCAGGCTGGCGGCGGCGGTGCGCTCAGCGGTGTCCAGCGCCGCGCTCTCATGAGCGCCAGCCGACTCATCCAGCATCGCCGCCTCGCGGCGCAAACGTTGCAACCGCTCTTGATCCTGGGCCAAACGCCGTTCGCTATGCAGCAGATGGGTGCGTTCGACTTCGACTTGCCGCTGTAGTTCAGCTTGATGGCGGCCCGAAGCTTCCCAAGCCGCCTGCGCGTCTCGCAACCCCCCTTCCGCAGCGGCCAGCGCCTGCGCGGCGGCCGCTGCAACCGCCAGGGCGCGCTGTTGTTCTGGTTCAGCGCCGACCAAGGCCGTTGCCAGCTCGTCCCGTTGTCGCTGGTCAGCGTCCCACTGAGCCTCGATCTGGCTCCGCGCCGTCGTCAGCTGGCGGCGGGCATCGGCGCGCCGCCGCCGCAATTCTCGCTGATGCTGTAAAAACTGTTCAACCCGGCTGATCTCCGCCCCAGCCTCATAATACTGCTCCTGTATGCTATTCAGCGCCTTATTCGCCTCCAAACGGCGGGCATGACCCACTTCCAAATCAGCTTCTAAGCGACGCTGCTCGGCCAAGGCCGCCGCCAGCGTGGTTTCCCGCTGCCGCAGTTCACGATCCCGCTTGGCGATTTCAGCCTGCAAATCCTGCCAGCGCACGCTCAGCAATTCCGCCCGCAAGCAACGCTCGGCGGCGCGCAGTTCACGATACTGCTCGGCGGCGCGGGCTTGTCGCTGCAAGTGCTGGAGTTGCCGACTCAGTTCTTCCCGTACGTCATTGAGACGGTCGAGGTTATCGCGAGTATGCTGGATGCGCATTTCGGTCTCGCGGCGACGATCCTTGTAACGGGAAATGCCCGCCGCCTCTTCCAGAAAAACGCGCAGTTCATCCGGGCGTGCTTCGACCACCCGGGAAATCATGCCCTGCTCGATGATGGCATAACTGCGCGATCCCAAACCGGTGCCCAGGAAAAGATCGGCGATGTCGCGGCGTCGACACCGGGTCCCGTTGAGAAAATAACTGGATTGGCCATCACGGCCCAGCAAGCGGCGGATGGCGATTTCAGCATAACTCGCCCAAGAACCGCCCAGGCGACCCTGACTATTGTCGAACACCAGTTCGATGGAGGCCTGCCCGACCGGCTTGCGGCTGGCGGAGCCGTTGAAAATCACATCGCTCATGGTTTCGCCACGTAGGCTGCGTGCTGAGCTTTCGCCCATTACCCAACGCACGGCGTCAATGAGATTGGATTTTCCGCAACCGTTGGGGCCGACGATACCGACCAGATCGCTGGCTAACCGCAACACGGTGGGATCGACAAAGGACTTGAATCCCGCCAGCTTGATCGTACTCAACCGCATAAGAGACGATGCGCACTCCGTGGCGCTTAGGTGCGATGAACGAGGGGTCGCAACACCGCCTCAATGGCGTCCATATCCGGAATGACGACCGGCTCATTTTCATAGTGCGCCCAGCTCAGCACCCCGAGTTGCTCGCCCCGACTGGCGGCGTTGGGGTCCAGATCGATCTCAAAGCGATGCAGATTGAGAGGTCGCGGCGCTGCTGTACCCAACAGGCCGAAGTACGGCAAGCGTGAATGCGCTCCCAGGGCATTGACGATGATGATGCGGGAATTGAGATCGGCCTCGG
>JBATSQ010000252.1:0-23442 GCA_049293375.1 Candidatus Contendibacter sp. | reverse complement strand
GGTGACCGCCTCAGGCGCGCTGGGGGCGCTGAAACCCGTCACTGGCCCCAGGCAGAACCCCACCAGCAGCACAAAATTAAGCAGCATTCGAAAATTCACGGCGTTACAGCTCCATCAGAGTGGTCATACGATCCCGTCCCATCTGGGAGGGAGAATCTGGACGCGCTATTGTATTGCGGTTTGGCTGTTCTGTGGCATGGCCAATCCGCACACTGTGGAAAATTTGCCGGGCATCACCGATTGGGAGTTTGTCATGCACCTTCGCGAAGCGGCGCTATTTCGCCAACAATGCCTGGTGGATGGTTCCTGGATTAACGCCGATAGCGGGGTTAGCACCGCTATCACCAATCCCGCCACCGGTGAGATTTTAGGCCGCGTTCCTGAATTGGGGGCAAGCGAAACCCGCCGTGCGATCCAGGCGGCGCAGGACGCGTTGCCCGGCTGGCGGGCGTTCACCGCGCAGGCGCGGGCCCTGCTATTGCGGCGCTGGTTTAATCTGCTGCTGGAGCATCAAGACGATTTGGCCCGATTAATGACGCTGGAGCAGGGCAAGCCATTGGCCGAGGCGCGCGGTGAGATTCTGTATGCCGCCAGCTTTCTGGAATGGTTCGCCGAGGAGGGCAAGCGGGTTTATGGCGATGTCATTCCCTCGCCGTGGCCGGATCGACGGATTCTGGTCACGCGGGAACCGGTGGGGGTGTGCGCGGCGATCACGCCGTGGAATTTTCCGGCAGCCATGATCGCCCGCAAGGCCGGCGCGGCCCTGGCGGCGGGTTGCACCCTGGTGGTCAAGCCCGCGCCGGAGACCCCGTTTTCGGCATTGGCGCTGGCGGTGTTGGCACAACAGGCCGGTTTGCCGGATGGTGTGCTGAACGTAGTCACTGGCCCGGCGCAGGTCATCGGCGACGAGATTCTAGATAACCCATTGGTGCGCAAGCTGAGCTTTACCGGTTCCACCCGCACCGGCAAATACTTGATGCAACGCTGCGCTGGCACTCTCAAGCGGTTATCGTTAGAACTGGGGGGCAATGCTCCGTTTATCGTGTTCGATGATGCTGATGTGGAAGCGGCCGTGGCGGGCGCGCTGGCCTCCAAATATCGCAACAGTGGCCAAACCTGTGTGTGCGCCAACCGCTTTTTGATTCAGGAGGGGATTTATACCGCCTTCGCGGAGCGATTAACCGAGGCGGTGCGCACGCAACTTGTCGTCGGCAATGGCCTGGAGCCGGGGGTGGTGCAGGGGCCGCTGATTAACGCGGCCGCGCTGAGCAAGGTGGAACAGCATGTCGCTGACGCGCTGGCGCAGGGAGCCAAAGTGTTGACCGGCGGGCGACGGCATCCGCTGGGGGGGACTTTCTATGAGCCGACTGTCCTTAGCGAAGTGACGCCCGCCATGCAAATCGCGCGCGAGGAGACCTTCGGCCCAGTCGCGCCACTCTTCCGGTTCCAGACCGAGGCCGAGGCCGTAACAGGGGCCAACGCAACCGAGTTTGGCTTGGCGGCTTATTTTTATAGCCGTGATTTGAGCCGAGTCATGCGGGTGACCGAGGCGCTGCGCTACGGCATGGTGGGCGTCAACACCGGCCTGATTTCGACCGAGGTCGCGCCGTTTGGCGGTGTCAAGGAATCAGGTTTTGGTCGGGAAGGATCAAAATACGGCATTGAAGAGTATCTGGATCTCAAATATCTGTGTATTGGCCTTGGCTGAAACCGGCTTCGGCTTCGGCCAGGTTTTTGAAGTCATCTGGCGTTTTCACGACGGCGACTATAACCATAACGACGGGGTGTCAACCTACGGTCATGACGTTTATCCAAGGGTTCAACTACATTGCATTGCTGGTTCTTGGGGTGCTGGCCACCTATGGCACGGTTGGCTTGATTGACTGGCTGATTCATTCACCGCGCACCGGCAGGCTGTTCTATTCCTTTACCAATGTATCGCCGCAGTTGGTGGCGATCATTGGCCTGCTGTTTGGTTTGTACATGGCCTTTTTCGCTAATGATATTTGGAGTATCCGCGACCGGGCGCAGACCATGATTTTGCAGGAGGCCGATGGGTTGCGAGGTGTCCTCGGCATTGCCGAGGATTTGCCCACCGAACTCGGTGCGCCGCTGGTGGCGGCTGTACACGACTACGTGGGGGCGGCCGTGCAGGAGTGGCCATTGCTGGCGCGGGGTGAAAGCAGTCCGCAAGCGCGTGCGCGCTTGCGGCATATGCAGCGCATCGCGCTGAGCGCCCCGCTGGCACCTCAGCTAAGCCTGGGTATCCAGGCGTTGTTGTCTACGCATTTGGAAAAGGCGCAATCAGCGCGCTACCACCGGCTGGCGCTGAGCCAGCGGCGCGGCGATCCGCTCAAATGGTTTGCGGTGGCGTGTCTGGGGACACTGACCTTACTGTCGGTCGCGCTGGTGCATCTGGATAACCGCAAGTCACAACTGGCGGCGATGCTGATTTACGCCTCCGCCATTTCGGTGGGATTTACCGCCGCCTATCTGGAGCGCAGCCCGTTTCAGGTGTTCGTGGTCAGCGCAGCTCCTATTGCTGAGGTAGTGACCAGCGGAGCGATGCCCAAGCCGTTCTAACGCTGGATAAATGGCTTCAAAGTGCTTCATGGACGATCTTGCCCAACCCAGCCTGGCGCAGGGTGTGGTGGAGCAGTTGGCGCACCTCGGCCGTTGTATCCAGCGTCAACGCTTGTTGGGTCAGGGCTTGCACTTCCTGTTGTGTGAAGCTGCGGATGGCCCATTTGACGCGCGGTACACTGACTGTGCTGGCGTTGAGGCTGTCCGCCCCCAATCCCAAGAGCAGTAAGGCAGCGGCGGGATCAGAAGCCATCTCCCCCGACAGGTTGACCGGACGCCCCGCGCGGTGACTGCTGGCGATGATGTGGGCGATAGTTTTGAGCATCGCCGGATGCAGATAGTCGTAAAGGTTTGCAACCCGCGCGTTATCGCGATCCACGGCCAGCAGATACTGCGTCAGGTCATTGGTGCCGATGGAGAGGAAATCCGCGCGTCGAGCGAGCTGTTCGGCCTGCCAGGCGGCGGAGGGGATTTCGATCATGATTCCCACTTGAGGGTAGGCCGTGGCCTGACCGTCCTCACGCAATTCGCGGTCGGCGCGCGCTAGTAGTTGCAGCGCCTCATCCACTTCCTCCACCGTGGTAATCATCGGGAACAAAATGCGTAGATTGCCCAATCCGGCATTGGCTCGGAGCATGGCGCGCACTTGGGTTAGGAAAATATCGGGATGATCCAGGGTAAAGCGCATCCCGCGCCAGCCTAAAAAGGGGTTTTGCTCTTTAATAGTGAAGTAGGGCAGGGCTTTGTCGCCGCCGATGTCCAGGGTGCGCATCACCACCGGTTGTGGAGCGAATGCGGTCAGCATTGGACGATACAGATCGTATTGTTCCTCTTCACTGGGGAAGGATTCCCGCACCATGAACGCGAACTCGGTGCGGTAAAGACCGATGCCCTCGGCCCCGACCGCACGAATGGCGACGACATCGCTGGGCAAGCCGGCTTTGGCGTACAGCGGAATCGCGCGCCCATCACGCGTCACGGCGGGCAGGTCGCGCAGCTCGCTCAGCTCTGTGGACAGCTCTGCATCCGCACTCATGATCTGCTGATATTCTGCGCGGATCACGGCGCTTGGATTGATGTAAACACGCCCCTGGTAGCCGTCAACGATGACTTCGCAACCCTCGAAGCGGCTCAGGGGGCGATCGCCCAGTCCCATTACCGCTGGAATTCCCATCGCTCGCGCCAGTAGGGCGACATGGGACAACGCCGAGCCGCGCAAGCAGACGATGCCGGCGAGTTGCTCCGGCGTGGTCGCCGCCAGATGGGCTACGCTCATTTCCTCAGCCACCAACACACAGCGTTCCGTTACCGCCGTCGCAGGCGACTGGGCGACTGGCCGCAGATAATTCAGCACCCGTCGGCCCAGATCACGGATGTCTTCAGCCCTGACGCTCAGATAAGGATCTTCGGCTTGCTCTAGCAGCCGCGCCCGCGTCAACACTGCATTGCGCCAGGCCGCCGGCGCCCACTGTCCCTCCCGAATGCCGTCAAGCGCCTGACTGATTAAACTATCGCTGCTAAGCATCAGCCGATAGCTGGAAAAGAGTTCTTGCTCGCTGGGCGGCAGCAACGGTGCCAAACGGTCATTTGCCGCGCACAATTCTTGCGCGACGGCGGCGATGGCAGCGCGCAAGGCACCTTCCTCAACGACGACATCCTGGGCGGGCCGGTCCGGCACATCGTCGAGATCGGCCAGCAAGTGCGGTACGGTGACGGTTCCGATCACCACACCGGGTGCGCCGGCAAGGCCGCGCAGGGCGCGGCTGCCCGTGGCCTGCGGCATCCAGCTCTCCGAGGCTGTTCCGCTGAGAATGGCATGGTTGAGAACGCTTGCCATCTGAGCGGCGATGGTGACGAGGAAATCGATCTCGCGCGCCTGAAATCGCCGCGTGGCATGGTCTTGCACCACCACCACGCCGAGAACCTGGCGATATTGCATCAGGGGAACGCCCAAAAAGGCATGCAGAGCGTCCTCAGCCAGCTCCGGCGCGGGTTGGAAATGGGGGTGACGCGGCGCGTCTTCCACATTCACTGGTTCCTGGCGCGCGGCCACCAGACCGACCAGTCCTTGGCCATGGCGCAGACGAACCTGGCCGACCGCTTGTGGGTTTAGACCGATGGTCGCCATGAGTACATATGTCTGATCGTCTTCCTCCGCCAGATAAAGGGTGCAGGCAGCGACCTTCATCGTCTCCTGGATTCGTTCAACGGTAATCCGCAGGGCTGTGGACAAGTCTGGCGCGGTGCTGACTTCCTGAACGATACGGCGCAGGGTGGCGAGCATGGGTTGGAAATCCTTAGGTAATGATCCTTGCAGGGTTCCAGGCGGGCGCTTAGTCTACAGCGGGCCACTGTGGATTCCCGCAGTTCGGATTCAGGGCTTCACCTAAACTAATGACCCGAATTCGGGTAACCAGCATAATTGGACACAATATTGTAATGGTAATAGCAAAAGAACTAACCCGGTTAACCTTGGAGCCGGCGCAAGCGGGCCGTTTGTTGCGATGGGCGACTTACGCTTCGGTGGCGACCGCCCTGGTGCTGATCGTTGCTAAGCTGGCGGCGGCTCTGCTGACTGGCTCGGTGAGCGTCCTGGCCTCGCTGGTGGATTCGACCATGGACGCGGCGGCATCGCTCATTAACCTATTAGCGGTGCATTACTCGTTGCAACCCCCGGATCGCGATCACCGCTTCGGTCATGGCAAAGCTGAACCGCTGGCCGGCTTGGCACAGGCGGCGTTTATTGCCGGCTCGGCGGTCTTTCTGTTGATCCATGCCGCGAATCGCTTGCTGCATCCGCAGCCGGTAGATGCCGCCCTGGTGGGGGTTGGCGTCCTTTTATTCGCCATGCTTGCCACAGTGCTCTTGCTCGCGTTTCAGCGTTATGTGATCCACCGTACCCAGTCCACGGCGATTCGCGCCGATGCGCTGCATTACGCGACGGATTTGTTAAGTAACGCAGCTACGTTGCTGGCCTTGGTATTGGCGCTGTGGGGCTGGCCGCGCGCTGATCCACTGCTGGCGATTGGCATCGCCTTGTATATCCTCTACAGCGCAGGCCATATCGGCCATGAAGCGATTCAATTATTGATGGATCGTGAATTGTCGCCAGAGGTGCAAGCACGTATCAAGGAAATCGCGTGTAGCCATGCGCAAGTGCGCGGCGTTCACGACATCCGTACTCGCCGCTCCGGGCAGACCGACTTTATTCAGTTGCATCTAATGCTGGATGATCGGATGCTGCTGGTGGAGGCGCATCGCATCGCTGACGAGGTCGAGGCGGCGATTATGGGGGATTTTCCCAACGCTGATGTGCTGATTCACGAGGATCCAGCCAGTGAAGCGCCGCCACCGTTGTTGGTATAGGCGTCGACCGCTTTGGCCGGAGGGTGGTCCGTAAGGAACAGTGCAGAGAACGTTGGCGGAGAGGGTGGGATTCGAACCCACGGACCCTAGCGGGTCAACGGTTTTCAAGACCGTCGCAATCGACCGCTCTGCCACCTCTCCACGCGTCGGATTGTAACCGGCCCTCCCCGCCCGCGCCAGCCGCGCAGGCGGGGAATCGCTCTACTGCTGTTGCAGTGGTTGATAGCTTGCTAAGGGAGTGCCTGAGCCGTCATCAGCAGACAACATGGGGAAGATAGCCATGGGCGTCGTCTCAGTATCCGCCTCAAAAGCAGTAGCCTCGGCAGAAGCAGGGCAATTCACCGTGCCAAAGCGGTTGACGAGTGATCCACCTTCGGCGCTGAGCTGGAATTGATAGCAAGCGTTACTCGCCATGGTGACTGTACCGGAAGCGGTGCTAGTACCACACGCTGAGCTACTGACGCGGCTGGTAAAACTCTTGGTGCCAGGCGTAGCGCCGGAGAAGGTTTCAGTAGAGGAACTGCTGGTGCAAGAACTAGACACCGACTGTTTGGTCACGCCGTCCATAGTAACTTCGTAGGTGGAAGCGAATACCGTGCCGGCGCTATTTCTGCAACACGTATTGTTATAACTATTCCAGCGCGCGTTGGCTGCGGATCCTCCACTGCAAGTGATTTTTCTTGTGTGACTGATGTTGCCCTGCGCAAAAATTTGCAAGTTTACGGTACCATCGCTCTCCAGAGCCAAATCATTCAATTGGAACTTGCCAAACGGTAAGCTGGCGGTGCCCCCTTCGCAGCGCAGCGAACCCGGCCCGCAAGTAAACATGCACCGACCGCTGGCCAAGGCCAAGGCGCAGGTGGCATTACCATTGGCGGCCAACGCGGTTCCAGTGATAGTACATCGCCCATTGGCCAGAGTCGCAGACTCCAGAATGGAACCGGCTTGTTGCGCCAGCGTTGGCGCTGCGAAGAGTGCGTTCGATAGGATCACTAGCGTAGTCACTACGCCATACAGGTGTTTAGAAGGCATTAAGGGCTCTCCTGATCAAGGCGGTTGTCATGAGGCGGTGGTTAAAAACGCTTTCTGGAGGTTGGTATTAAAATGCTCTGGTTGATTAAAAGAGTATAATCCCAAAAAAAACCATTTTGCCATTCTCGCCAACTGTGTCTGCAACAGAGCTGCTGGTCTTGTTTTATAATAAAGTTGTTATAAAATAATTGCTTATCCACGACTTCTTCCTGCAGGCGGCTGTTGATCCCTCTTTTGCCTTCCAAAACTTTGAATAAACATGAATACATCGGTACATCTGTTCACCAGTATTACCGCTAACTATTTACCCAAGGCGCGGGTGTTAGCCCAATCCGCCAAGCGTCAACCCGGCGATATCCACTTCCATCTATTGCTATGTGACGATTATCCGCTGGATGCGGATCCTACCACCGAGCCCTTTGACTCCATCATCAATGTGACGGAATTACCGATTCCCGATCGAGAAGCCTGGTTATTCGGCCATGCGGTCGTGGAGATGTGTACAGCGGTCAAGGCGCTCGGTTTTTTGGAAATCGCGCGGCGCTTCAGCGCTGAGAAAATATTCTATTTTGATCCAGATATGGTGATTTTTTCCGGCTTGGAGGGGTTAGTAGCGCGGCTGGATCAGCACAGTATCTTATTGACGCCCCATGTGACCGAACCGGAACAATCGGTGGAGGCGATTGCGGATAACGAAATCTCTAGCCTCAAGCATGGGGTGTTCAACCTGGGTTTTTTGGGGGTACGCGCGAGTGCCGAAGGGATGCGTTTTCTGCATTGGTGGGCTGAACGGTTACGTCACTTTTGCCATGACGATATTGCCGGAGGTTTATTTACCGACCAACGCTGGTTGGATCTTGTCCCCGCCTTTTTTGAAGATTTCGCGATCCTACGCGACCCCATCTACAATGTGGCTACCTGGAACCTGACCCATCGTGTGGTGGCCGGCTCCTTAGAACAGGGCTTAACTGTTAACGGCAAGCCACTGAGTTTCTATCATTTTTCTGGGTTCGACGGCGGGGCTCAGGAAGTCATGCTAAAGAAATATGCTCATACAGAATCAGTCTTGTTTGAGCTGCGTCGGTGGTACCTTGCGGAAGGTCAGCGCATGGCTCAAGATCAACTGGGAAAACGCCATTGTCGTTATGACACCTTTGATAATGGCGAAAAAATTACACGGGCGCAGCGCATTCTCTATCGCTCGCGCCTGGATTTACAACGCGCCTTTCCCAATCCTTTTCAAGTCGATGGCGATTCTTATCACCGCTGGTACAAGCTCAATTTTTTCAGTAATAATGCATTGGAATCTGAAGCGGGGATGCGCACCCAATTGATGGATGCTCGCCGTGAGCTAGAGTTGATCCATCGTTCTCGTAGCTGGCGATTAGTGCGCGCCTTTTCTCGGCTATTTAACACCTTTCGCTTGTAACAGCCGATCTTAGAATGAAAAAAGCCATGGCTAGCGCATGCTCTGTTTTTAACTGTAAATGAAGTGTCTATAGTGTGGTAAGTTTAATGGAACATTCAGTTTCTGTTGTTATCCCTTTGTATAATCACGAAAAATTTATTGAAGCGGCGATTGAGAGCGTGCTCAATCAAACGACTGCTCCCGCCGAAATCATCGTGATTAACGATGGCTCCAGTGATCATTCACATCTTGTGATGCAGCGCCTATCCGAGCAGTATCCACAAATACACTATTGCACCCAGCCCAATCAAGGCGCTCATGCAACAATCAATGCGGCAATTGCAAAAGCATCATGCCCCTACATTGCGATCTTGAATAGTGATGACCTCTACCAGCCTCGTAGGCTAGAACGCTGTCTCCAGCAAATGCTCGCAGATCCCGCCGTGGCTATGGTAGTCACAGCGATTGAGGGTATTAATGAAAAGGGAGAAACGATTGAACTGGTTTGGTATGATTATTATAAAGAGGAATATCAAAAAACAGGCGATCTGTTTTTAGCCCTAAGCGATGGTAATTTCTTGTTAAGTTCATCCAATGTTTTTGTTAAAAAAAATATTTTTGATGAGCTGGGGAATTTTGCCTATTTTCGTTATGCACATGATTTAGATTTTTTTTTGCGACTGCTCACCCATCATAAAAGGATTATTTTCATTGATGAGCCGTTGTTAAAATATAGAATTCATCAGTCAAACACTATTAGAGAAGATCACCACAAAGTTTTTCTGGAACGAGATAAAATTGTAGCGTTTTATATTTACTGCAGAATAGCAAGAGCAGAGTTATTAACTTTCAAGGGCACTGATCTCACTGATATTATCAAAATCTTAGCCGCATCTGGAAGGCTGGAAACTATTTTCTATTATTTTTGCTATTTCTTACAAAATTCTTCCGAATCTGCTGATTTTTTTCATAAAAATAAACCGTGCCCGGACCCAGGATTCTATTGGGATAGGGAAAATCCGCCAGATTCCTTTCTCAGATGGCAACAAGCTATCACCGCTAAAAATTTGCCAAATCCTATGGCAGCAGCGATGCATGAAACTCAAAAAGAGCTGACTGAATTCCAAACGCTCGCGCAGATTGCAGTTACCAAAGCTGGAGAACGATTGAGATACCATCCACTTTTGTCAGCCGCCTGCATAAAAATTATGCGGAACACCTGGAGATGCTATCGTTACTTAAAAATGAAATCAATAAAAAATTTTTTTAGAAAAATTTATTTAGGAATTCAATCTACCTTTAGTAGGCCTCACTATGTGAACCAGTCTGATGAACAGAGTAATTTATTACCTGCCTTTTCTGTAAATGAGGGTGCGCCAATTGTATTTGTCAGTCATGATGCAGGCAGAACAGGAGCGCCTATTGTATTGCTACATCTACTATGCTGGATTAAAAAAAATACCTCTTTGAATTTCATAATTGTCCTAAGGGGCGGTGGTGAGTTGGTAGATGAGTTTACAAAATTAGGGCCAGTATTGCTTCTTTCTGACTTTAGTCCTACTGTATGGCGGGAAAAATTGTATGACTTTATCCGAGAATCAAGTATAAAGCTTATTTATTCTAATACGGCAGTGAATGGCGATGTTATAGATCACTTAAAATCAATAATTAATGCTCCGGTGATATCCGCTATCCATGAGCTGGAAAATAGCATTCAGCGCTTTGCGCCAGGAAGGTTATTCGATCTGGTAAAAAAACATACGGACTCTTTTATCGCAGTTTCTGACGCTGTTAAGAAAAACCTTGAATATAATCACGGCATTCCAAGTGCAAAAATCAACCTGATCCATCCTTTTATTCCTGTGACAGAAATTAGATTAAATTTGTCCGTTGAATCTGTAGCTATTCGCCAGGAATTGGGTATCAGTCAAGAAATGTTCATTATTGGGGGCTCTGGCACGCTAGATTGGCGAAAGGGTGCAGATTTATTTATTCATACTGCCTTGGCTTTCTTAAAAACTCTGACTAATAAAGAACAACAGCGAGTGAAATTTGTTTGGGTTGGTGGTGATCTTGAGTCACTGGAAATGGCTCATTTAAACCATGATATAAAACATATTGATTTACTTAGTGATCGGATAATATTTACAGGAAATAAGCAAAAAACTGGTCTTTATTTTTCTCAGTTTAGTGCTTTTTTACTCTCTTCAAGAGAGGACCCGTTTCCACTGGTTTGTCTTGAAGCAGGAGCATTGGAAAAGCCCGTGATTTGCTTTGATAAGGCGGGGGGCATCCCTGATCTGGTTGAAAATGATGCTGGATTTATTGTGCCTTATCTTGATATCAATCAAGCAGCACAGGTTCTACATCAATTATTCATACAACCTGAATTGTCTAAAAGGATGGGTAGGAGAATAGCCGATAAAGTGCAAAACTATTATGATATAGAGATGGGAGCCAAACAAATTTTGGCTCTAATTGACCAGATTTCATTAAAAATACAGACTCATTAATTACTGGTTTTTTTTATGATGCATCTTGCTAAGAATTTTAAAAAAAACACTCCGCATATTGTTTGTATTCCCGTTCTTAAAAACGAGGAGTTGCTGCTCGATTCCACATTAAAATCGGTTGTCGCCCATACGGCAGTTGAAACTGCTATTGTGGTCGTTTTGTTAATGATGGGTCAAGAAATACTCTCGAGTTATCAACAAAAAAAAGAGATTTTTGGACAAAGAATTCAATGGGTTCATGTTTCTGTTTCAGAGCCTTGTTTACCCTATTTAGCTCTCTGCTACTTGCCGCCTCAATACAATACTTTTGATATTGCGTTAATCCTTCCGGGCGTTATAGTACCCTCTGGTTGGGATGCGCGAATGGCTTTAGTTGCGGTAGAATATGAGTATATTGCTTCGGTGTCTCCATTGTGCGACAAGTCGTCTTTATTTGCATTGCTTGAGTCAGATGAAGCGCAAAAATCTAATTTTTATTTAATCGATCAGGCTGCGTATAGACTGGGTGAGAAAATTCATACTGAAGTGCCGACACTATTATGTGGTTGCGTCTATCTAAAGCGATCAGCATTAGAAAAGGTTTGGACTGATTTAATCAGCAGGAGGATTCTTCATCTTGGCGAATTTTGTTGGCTCCTAGGAAAAGCGTTTAATTCTTATAGATTTCACAATGTTTGCTGTGATCATGTCTATATTTTGGATAAAAATGAGGAGCATTTAACCGTAATGGATTATATTGAAAAACAGGAAGAAGTTCGGCTGATTAATCAGAACCACCCGTTTGTCGCCGTTCGCCGAGCGGTTAAAGATTTTTTGGCTGGAATGGAAAACGGCACATCGGTGGACTATGCACGTCGTCGGCCTTTACAGTTACATATTGCCCATACCTGGGGCGGGGGACAGGAGCGTTGGCTGAAGGATTACTGTGAAAATGATACGACACGGCTCAATTTTGTCTTAAGATCAATTGGTACGTGGGGAGTCTTTGGGCGACGTCTTGTCTTGCATCGCTCCCATGCTATGGATGATCCGCTACGCTCTTGGACGCTTTTTTATCCGATTCGCTCAACAACTATTAGTCATCTTCAGTATAAAGAGATTCTTCGGGAAATCATAGATGAATTCGGGGTTGAGGTCATTATCATTTCATCCCTAATTGGGCATTCTCTGGATGCTTTGGATACGGGGATTAATACAATATTTATCGCACATGATTATTACCCATTTTGTCATCAACTTAATATCTATTTTAACGAAATATGCCATGAATGCTCTGCAGAAAGGTTGCAGCGCTGTTTTATTAAAAATGAGCAAAATCGGCATTTCGCCAATATGACATCGTTGGAATGGTTGGGAATTCGAGAGAATTTTATAAAGCTTTTATTAAATCAAGACCTTCATGTGGTTTGCCCCTCTGCCTCCGTTGCGCGGCATATGAAAGCCTTGATTCCACAATTTCAGGAGAAAGACTTTATTGTCATTCCCCATGGAATGAGGTTTACAGTCCCCCAGAGAGTTCATAATAGTCTTTCTCATGGCGAGAAAATGCGAGTCCTCATTCTGGGAAGCTTGGTATTGCATAAGGGTCGAAAATTATTAGAGGATATTTATCCAAAATTAAAGCATAACATAGATTTTTACTTGGTGGGTTGTGGGGAAGAAGGTAGAGTTTTTTCTGGAAAGTCGGGAGTTTATCTGATCCCAGAATATGTTCATGAACAATTACCTGAAATCGTGGCCAAGATTAACCCCCATCTGGGTCTTCTGCTCTCCATAGTGCCAGAAACCTATAGTTATACCCTCAGTGAACTCTGGATATTAGGAATTCCTGTGGTGGCGACTAGCGTCGGTAGCTTTAAGGATAGGATCATTCTTGGCCTCAATGGTTTTACTTGTCAGCCCACTGCTGAAGATATTGTAGAAAAGCTCAATTTTATTTTGAAAAACCCAGCATCACTCGATCCCTTAAGGCACTATCTTGCCACTTTCAAGCATCGTACTGCGAAAGAAATGGTTGAGGATTATCATGCTTTGACGCCATTACCAGAATTTTCATTCCAGCGTTATTTTGCAAAGCAAGCTCACTCTCCAGCAGCCGTCTCTGAAGTACCAACGGAAGCATCGCCACTACTCATAATTAGTCCTCAGGCTGGATTTATCAGCGTGCTCCAAGAATTTCAGCGGTATGTCCTGATGAAATTAACAGCCAGCCCGCGCTTTAAAAGGTGGCAGAAAAAGCTGCTAACCTTTCTGGTGGGTTCGGTGTTTAAACTATCGAATGCCATAGCAAAAATGGCTCCGATGCGTTAATTTACCCTACAGTTATTTGGTGATCTCGAAACGACCAGCTTCCTCAGCCCGACCCTTGGTTGTTGGCCTTCGTAACATGCCAACGCATTGCGGGGCCGCTCCATAGGCACCCGCCTTCTCCCACCTGAAGACCAATCACAGGAGTACCCGATGGAGCGTGACAGTATGGAATATGATGTGGTCATCGTCGGGGCCGGCCCGTCCGGTCTGGCGGCGGCCATTCGCATCAAGCAGCTAGCAGCGGAGAACGACCATGAGGTGAGCGTTTGCCTCTTAGAGAAAGGCTCCGAGGTCGGCGCCCATATCCTGTCTGGCGCAGTGGTCGAGCCGCGCGCCCTAGACGAATTGATGCCCGACTGGCGGGAACGGGGCGCGCCAATGAACACACGGGCTGTGGCGGATCGCTTCTTGCTGCTCACGCGCGAGACCTCCTACCGGCTGCCGACGCCGCCGCAGATGCATAACCATGGTAACTACATCATCAGCTTGGGCAACTTGTGCCGCTGGTTGGCAACGCAAGCGGAAGAGCTGGGGGTGGAAATCTATCCAGGGTTTGCCGCCGCCGAGTTGCTCTACAACGATGACGGCGCGGTGGTTGGCGTCGCCACCGGCGACATGGGCGTGAATCGGGAAGGCCAGCCGACCGAGCAGTTCGCGCCCGGCATGGAGCTGCGCGCCCGTTACACCCTGTTCGCCGAGGGTTGTCGCGGCTCGTTGACGAAGCAACTGTTTGAGCGCTTCAAGCTGCGCGAGGGCGTGGATCCGCAAACCTACGGCATCGGTATCAAGGAATTGTGGGAAGTCGATCCGGCGAAGCATCAGCCGGGTCAGATCGTCCATACCGTCGGTTGGCCGCTGGATGTCAGCACCTACGGCGGTTCTTTCCTGTATCACCTGGAAAATAACCAGGTGGCGGTCGGCTTCGTCGTGGGTCTGGGTTACGCCAATCCCCATCTGTCGCCTTTTGACGAATTCCAACGGTTCAAGACCCATCCAGACATCCGCCCCACCTTTGAGGGAGGGCGACGGATTGCCTACGGCGCGCGCGCCATCTCGGCGGGTGGCCTCCAATCGATCCCCAAATTGATCTTCCCCGGCGGCTTATTGATTGGCGATACCGCCGGGTTCCTCAACATGCCCAAGATCAAGGGCACCCATACCGCGATGAAATCGGGCATGGTGGCGGCAGAGGCGGTGTTCACAGCCGTCAAGGACGGGCGTGGCGCGGACGAGGTGGCGGAATATCCCGCACAGTTGCAGAATAGCTGGCTATGGGATGAATTGCGCCAAGTGCGCAATATCAAGCCTTCGTTCAGTTGGGGATTATGGGCGGCTATGGGTTACTCGGCGCTCGAAACCTATATCTTCCGTGGCAAAGCACCCTGGACGCTGCACCACAAACCGGATCATGCCAAGCTCAAGAAAGCCAGCGAATGTCCGAAGATCGAGTATCCCAAGCCGGATGGTGTAGTCAGCTTTGACAAGCTGTCGTCCGTGTTCATCTCCAGCACCAACCACGAAGAAGACCAGCCCTGTCATCTGACGTTGAAGGATCCAACGGTACCCATCCGCATTAATCTGGCGTTGTACGATGCACCGGAACAGCGCTATTGTCCGGCCGGCGTTTATGAAATCGTGCGCGACGGCGATGACGGCAACCCGCGCTTGCAGATCAACGCGCAGAACTGCGTCCATTGCAAAACCTGCGATATCAAGGATCCCACCCAAAATATCAACTGGGTGACGCCGCAAGGGGGCGGTGGCCCGAACTATCCCAATATGTAAGGGGTCAGGACCGCAAAACGCCCGGAGCGTTCCGGGCGTTTTTGTTGCACACTATGACGCCGCTTTTTCCTGGGAGTCTGCCCGCATGGCCACCACGCCGACCCTGCCCCTACTGATCGAGCCGGAGCAACTGCAACCCTGGCTGGCGGATCCAGGGGTATTGATTGTGGATTTAAGCGATCCGGCCCATTACGCCGCTGGACATGTGGTCGGCGCGGTGGCATTTGCATATGCCGAACTGGTGCGCGGCGAGCCGCCCGCACTGGGGTTGGTGCCAGATACGGTGCGGCTGAGCGAGAGCCTGTCGCAACTAGGCTTGACCACAGCGCAGCATGTAGTGGCCTATGATGACGAGGGCAACGGGCGCGCGGCCCGCTTGCTGTGGACTTTGGCGCTGTTGGGTCACGAGCGATTGTCCCTGCTCAACGGTGGCAGCCACGCCTGGTACGCTGCTGGCGGGCCGATGGAGAGCCAACGCCGCCAGTCGCCGCGCAGCGCCTATCAAGCCCGTTTCGCGGATCCGCCAACGGTGGTGGCTGATAAGGACTACATCCTGGCGCGTCTGGGCCGACCGGATGTGGCGTTGCTCGATACTCGTACCGCCGCCGAATTCGCTGGCCTGGATCAACGCGCCGCGCGCGGTGGCCATATTCCAGGTGCGGTTCATCTGAACTGGACGGATGCTATGGACCCGCAACGGCAGTTGCGGCTGCAACCGGATCCGGTGTTGCGGCAATTGCTGGAGCGGCGCGGGGTGACTGCTGATAAGGAGATAATCGTCTACTGCCAGACGCATCACCGTTCCGCCCATACCTATTGGGTGTTGCGCTACCTCGGTTATCCCTGGGTGCGGGGCTACCCTGGTGCGTGGTCGGAGTGGGGCAATGAGCCGACCTTACCGGTCGAACGCTGAGCGCCTGGCTGTAGATCGGCTTCATCCCGGAGCCTGCACGAACAAGTGTTCGCGGTAAAAGCGCAGCTCTTCAATAGAATCCTGAATATCCTGCAAGGCCAGATGGGCGGCGGTCTTGCTGAAGCCCTTGAACTCAGGATACCAGCGCCGGGCCAGTTCCTTGAGGGTGCTGACATCCAGGTTGCGGTAGTGAAAGTATGCTTCCAGCTCCGGCATACAGCGCGCCAGAAAGCGGCGATCCTGACAGATGCTGTTGCCGCACATCGGCGATTTGTCCTTGGGGACATATCTGCGGAGAAACTCTAGGGTGCGCGTTTCGGCCTCGCGCTCATCCAGCGGGCTGGCGCGCACCCGCGCCACCAGCCCAGAGCGGCCGTGGTGCTGCTGGTTCCATTCATCCATGGCTGCCAGGGTCGCATCGCTTTGATGGATGGCCAGCACGGGCCCTTCGGCCAGAAAGTTGAGCTGGCTATCGGTGACCAGAGTGGCGATTTCAATAATGGCGTCGGTCTGAGTGTTCAGCCCAGTCATTTCCAAATCAATCCAGATCAAGTTATCAGGAGACATAAGCAGCATGGTGAGTCAGCGATGGCAGAGAGCATTATGGAAAAGTCGGCTTGTCATGCAAAGCGAGCCGTGGAGTTGGGGTGGGCATTTTACGCTGAACTGGACAGTGGCAGGGTAGCGCGGCATGGCGGAACGGCGGCTGACCCAGCGTCAGCGCGAACAGATTCAGCAGGTGCAAGAGCGGCGGCGGCAGCGCGCCGCGCACCGGTGGGCACCAGACGATGCGACCGGGCTAGGGCCGGAGCAGAGCGGTTTAATCATCGCCCATCAGGGCCGGACGCTGGTGGTCGAGGATGAGGCCGGACGGCTGTTTCGTTGCGCCGCCCGGCAAAATCTAGGTCGGCTGGCCTGTGGCGATCAAGTGCTTTGGCAGGCGTCCAACGCAGCCGAGGGGGTTATTATCGCAATGCAGGCCCGCCGTTCGCTGTTGACGCGCCCGGATTACCAAGGCCAGCCTCGTCCAGTGGCCGCGAATCTTGATGCAGTAACGGTGGTGCTGGCCCCGGAACCGGAACTGAGTGAAGCCTTGATCGACCGCTATCTGGTGGCCTTAGCCGCGATCAACGTGCGGGGGCTACTGGTGCTTAATAAGGTCGATCTGCTGAACCCGGCGACGCTGGCGGCGTTGCAGGAGCGCTTGGAGCCGTATCGGCGCATCGGCTATCCGGTATTGCTGGCCAGCAGCCGCACCGCGCAGGGTTTGGAGCCGTTGCGCGCTTGGCTGCGCGGGCGGATCAGTCTGCTGGTTGGACAATCGGGCGTGGGCAAATCGTCCTTGATTAAAGCCTTGCTTCCGGATCGCGCCATCCGCATCCAAGCCGTGTCTCAGGCCACTGGCCATGGCACCCATACCACCAGCGGCAGCACGCTGTACCATCTGCCGGGCGGCGGCGATCTCATCGATACGCCTGGCGTGCGCAGTTTTGAGCTAGGGAAGATCAGCCTAGCTGACCTCGACCGGGGTTTTGGCGACATCAGCCCCTATCTGGGCCGTTGCCGTTTTTCCGACTGTCGGCACGAGGTAGAGCCGGATTGCGCACTGCAAGCGGCAGTTGCGGACGGAGCCATCGCGCCCCGACGCTTGGCTAGTTATCAACAGTTGCGCGCCGCGCTGGGAACAGCCATCAGGCCGAACCGGGCCTTGGGGTGAGCGCTTTTTTGTGGTCTGGGCTGCTGCTGGGGTTGAGCAGCGGACTGGCACCCGGGCCGCTGCTCACCCTGGTGGCCCATGAAACCCTGCGCCACAGCGCGCGCGCCGGTATGGGGGTGTCCTTGGCTCCCTTGCTGACGGATTTACCCATCATCCTGGCGGCGCTGTGGCTGCTGCGCCCGCTGAGCGATCACACCGTACCGCTAGCCTTTATTCAACTTGGCGGTGGGTTTTATCTGCTGTGGCTGGGTGGGCAGAGGATGCGGTTTCGGGGTGCCGATGTGGAAGAGGGGAGTCCAGCGGATGCGCTGCGACGGGGAATGATCGCCAACTTCCTCAACCCCAGCCCTTACCTCTTTTGGTTGGCGGTGGGCGCGCCGACGCTCATAGCGGCTTGGCGGGAAGGATGGCCAGCGACGCTCGCCTTTGTCGGCGGCTTTTACGCGTTGTTGGTAGGCTCCAAAATGGCCTTGGCCATCATGCTGGGCCGCGCGCGCCATGTGTTGCGCAGCAGAGGCTATATTGCGCTCCTGCGCGGTTTGGGGTTATTGCTGGCGGGGTATGCGGTACTGTTCCTCTATCAGGGTGGACGGTTGTTGCTGGAAGCGGATGCGCTATCGCCTTGAGCGCCGTTCGCCGCAAAACTATGCTTATTAATGATGTAAAATTATATAAAGATAATTTTTAATTATTATTAGTTATAAATAAATGATTTTATAGTGAGGAGCGTAAGACCTGATCTCGTTGCATCTGCCGAAGCGCGGGTCCGAGCCCCTCTCCTGCAAACTACTAAGGAAGATCAGCTATGGCGCAACGTCGCGTTCTTCAGATTGCCGCACTCGCCCTAGCCTTGGCGCTGGCGTTGTTCCTGGGGCTGGCGTCCCGAACTGGCGTTCAGGCCGCCGATAACTCCGTCACCTTGCTAAATGTGTCTTACGATCCAACCCGTGAATTCTATAATGAATTTAATAATTTATTTAATAAGTACTGGCAGGAGAAAACCGGCGTTGCAGTGACGGTGCGCCAATCGCATGGCGGTTCCGGCAAACAGGGGCGGGCGGTAATCGATGGCCTGGAGGCTGATGTTGTGACCTTGGCCCTGGCGTACGATCTCGACGAGATCAGCGCCAAAAGCGGGCTGTTACCGGCCAATTGGCAGCAACGTCTGCCGCACAACAGCACGCCCTATACCTCGACCATCGTCTTCCTGGTGCGCAAGGGCAATCCCAAGGGTATTAAGGATTGGGATGATCTGCTGAAGCCTGGGGTGAGCGTCGTCACACCCAATCCCAAAACGTCTGGTGGGGCGCGTTGGAACTATCTAGCGGCCTGGGGCTATGCGCTACAGCGTTCCGGCGGCGATGAGGCCAAAGCCCGCGATTTTGTCGCCCACCTGTATCGCAATGTGCCGGTACTGGATTCCGGCGCGCGCGGCTCTACGACCACCTTCGTGGAGCGCGAGATTGGCGACGTGTTGTTGACCTGGGAAAACGAGGCCTTTCTGGCGGTTAAGGAATTAGGCAAGGATGATTTCGAGATTGTGACGCCTTCCATCAGTATTCTAGCGGAGCCGCCGGTGGCGCTGGTGGACCAGATCGCCGATAAGCACGGTACCCGGGCGGTAGCCCAGGCGTACCTGGAATTTCTGTACGGCTCCACGGCGCAGGAACTCGCGGCCAAGCATCATTATCGGCCGCGCGATCCGGCGGTGGCCGAGCGCTACCGGGAGCAATTTCCCAGCCTGCAACTCTTCACTATCGACGAGCGATTCGGGGGGTGGGCCAAGGCTCAGTCGATCCATTTCAAGGATGGCGGCCTGTTCGATCAACTCTATCTGCCAGCCCACTAAAGGCGGTGCGCGGTTGGCGCGCGTTCGGTAGTAACCAGATAGGGTGCAGGGTTGCTGTTTCTGGACTATGCTCCAGGCTCCATGGTCTCGAACAGGAATTAGGCACATGCACATCCCGCAAAACTTGCTTGATGGCCCTCTTTGTCCCGTGACCGCCGTAGTCAGCGGCCTGTGCTTAGCTGGCGCGGCGTTGGCGGCCTACCGGTCGGCGGAACAACCGCACCCTCTGCGCTTTGCGGCGGTCAGCGCTTTTATTTTTGCTGCGCAGATGATGAATTTCCCGATCAGTGCAGGTACTTCCGGCCATTTGCTCGGCGGTGTACTGGCGAGCGCGTTGCTGGGGGTGCCGTTTGGCGTGCTAGCGGTGGCGCTGGTCGTGGCGATTCAAGCGGTGGTTTTCGCCGACGGCGGCTTGAATGTATTAGGGGCCAACCTATTGAATATGGCAGTGATTGGGGCGGGTCTCGGCGGCTGGCTTCGTTTGGGTCTGTTGCGCGCGCTGCCGCCTAGCGCGAGCCGGTTGTGGATCGCCACCGCCTTGGCGAGCTGGGGGTCCATCCTGTTGGCTGCTTTGGCGTGTTCGCTGGAGTTGGCGCTGGACGGCGTGGTGCCGCTGTCCCAGGTAGCGCCGGCCATGCTGAGCGTTCATGCGCTGATCGGGATTGGGGAGGCGCTGATCACCTGCGCGGCGCTGGCTTGGTTTGGCCGATCAGCGGCCGTTGGCGCGATCTCTGATAAGCGCGGTTTCGCTGCGCCTGTGTTAGCGGCGCTGTTAATCGCGCTCTGCCTCAGTCCGTTCGCCTCACCGCTGCCGGATGGCCTGGAAGCGGTCATGGCTCATTATCAGGTGCTGCATGAAGCCGCGCCGCTGTTTGTGACGCCGGTGGCGGATTATCAGTGGGCCGGGGTGACCTCTGAATGGTTGGCGACCGGCCTGGCGGGTCTGCTGGGCGTGGCGCTGACCTTCCTGCTGGCCGGAGCGCTAGCGCTGCCGTTGACCCGCGCACGCGCGGCCTGATGGACGCTGCCCGACGCGGCCTAACCGGGCGCGCGCCGGGCTGAATCCAGGCATGCAAGCGCTTTGCGGTTTGGCTTTATACATTAGAAAATAATAATATAATGATCGTTCCGGCGCGGCTGGCTGATCCAGAGGTCCCAGAAAGGTCACCCACAAACGCCTTCAACCTTCTGCACACAGGTCCGCTTCCATGAACTCCGCCCCTTCAGCGCCCACCGCGCTTCCCACCTCCCCAGAGGGCCCTCGGCAACGACTCGAACATTTTCCGGTGGCCATGTTCTCGATCATTATGGGTGCGACTGGACTGGCCCTGGTTTGGCTGAAGGCCCACGCTCTATGGGGAATGCCTGCGCTGATCGGCGAGGTTTTGCGCGGAGCGGCCGGAGCGCTGTTTGGGCTGCTCCTGGTGTTGTACGCCCTCAAGGCCCTGCGTTATCCCCAGGCTGTGCGTCAAGAGATGCGCCACCCGATCCGCATCAACTTTTTCCCCACCGTTTCTATCTCACTGTTGTTGCTGGCTATCGCGTATCTTGAAGCCGCGCCCGATCTGGCGCGGGTATTGTGGATGGTGGGTACAGCGCTGCATCTGAGCTTGACCTTGGCGATCTTCGGGAGCTGGCTCCACCACACGCACTACACCATCCAGCACGCGAATCCCGCCTGGTTCATTCCGGTGGTTGGTAACATCATTGTGCCGGTGGCCGGAGTTCATCTGGCCTCGCCGGAACTGTCGTGGTTTTTCTTCAGCATCGGTCTGGTGTTCTGGATCGTGCTGCTGACCATCGTGCTGTACCGGTTGATTTTCCACGAACCATTGCCCGCACGGTTGACGCCCACTCTGTTTATTCTCATGGCACCGCCCTCAGTGGGTTTCATCGCATACACTCTGCTGACGGGCGGAGTTGATATTTTTGCGCGCATTCTTTACTACACAGCGTTGTTTTTAGCCTTGCTGCTGGCGAGCAACGCTGTGCGTTTCCTGCGGCTGCCGTTCTTCATTGCCGCCTGGGCATACTCGTTCCCGCTGGCGGCGTTGACACTGGCGACCTTGATCATGAGTGCGCGAGTGCCGGAACCTTTCTTCAAATTCCTGGGATTTGGCTTGCTGGCCGTGCTGTCGCTGGTGGTGGCCGCACTGGCAGTGCGTACTTTGGTGGCGGTTGGGCGGGGGCAGATCTGCGTGCCGGAATAGGTCGCACTGCGCCATGGCGCGCGGCGAGATGAGGGAAGTGCTCTTGCGAATCCGCAATGCGCTGGCGGTCGCATTGGCGGCAAACTAGGGATGAAGAAAGTTCAGCAATGGCAAGGCAACCCGGTACGCTGAAGCGCCTTGCTCATTCCTCGCCGTCGGCGATGCGGCGTAGCGTGTCACGGTCGCACTGGTGCAGATGGGGTCCCTGATCGCGCAGGATGCCTTGCCGACGCAATTCGGCAATGGTGCGGCTGACGGTTTCGGTGGTGAGTCCCACCATCGCGCCCATATCCTCGCGCCCAAACAGCGGCAGGTGGCTTTCCCGCGCGGGGCAGGCCAGGCGCAACAGCAGCCGCGCGACGCGCTGTCGGGCGGTGCCGGTGGTGAATTGGGTGAGCCAGGTATCGGTCTCGCTTAACGCCTGCTGCCAGCGGCGCATCAGTTCTCGGTATAGCTTGGGCTGTTCTTGCCCCAACTGCTCGATGACTTGCGCGGGAATGGCGCACAGGGTGCAGTCGGTCAGGGCGATGGCATCATGTTGATAGGGCAGCTCGACCAGCGTTTCCAGGCCGAGGGCGTCGCCGTCCTTGAGCAGGCGTACGATGCGCTGGCCACCATCGGGCAGATATTGCAACAACTTCATGAGGCCGCTGCGGAGCGTAAAGAGCGTCTCGCCCCGTTCGCCCAAACGGTAGAGCGTGTCTTGCGGCGCGAGGCTGATCTCCTTGATCGGTTGCTGAATGTATTGGAGGTCGCTGTCCTGCAAGCCGGAAAAGAGAGCCACATGGCGCGCAGTGCAGTGGCGGCAGGTTGTTTCTTCCCTCAAGGATTCGCGTAACGAAACAACGTTCATAAGCAACGGGCGCTCACGCGGTGCGGTCAAGGCTAACACCAAAGTGTACATGAGTAGGTGGCGACTGATGGCGTTGCTGTTCCATCCTTTTTTCCCAAAGAGGTTGCCATGAAAATTGCTGTGACCAGTCAGAATCGACGCACCATTACTGAACATGCGGGCAAGTGCCGCAAGTTCTGGGTTTACGACCTTGCACAAGGTCAGGTGGCGGGTAAGACGTTGCTTGAATTGCCGATAGAACAGTCTTTTCACCAAAGCGCGCCACACGCGCCGCACCCACTGGATGGCATCCAGGTGCTGATTGCCGGGGGCATGGGGCCGGGCTTGCACCACCGGTTAGCCGCCAAAGGCATCATCGCACTGACGACGGTGGAAACGGATCCTGACCAGGCCGTGGCTGCGTATCTGCAAGGCGCGCTGCCGACTGGCGCGGAGCTCTGTGGGCCTGGCGACCACCATCACCATTAATAGATCAACAAGTAATAGATCAACAAGCTAGAGGGCAGCGCTATGGCTACGACCTCAACACTAGATATCGGTGTTCTAAAACGACTTACCATTCGCTGTATTTCCGAAACCGGCTGGTTCGACACCGATACCGTGTTCGGTGATATCCGCGAAGCGGGCGGGGCTGCAACCGATCAATACGCCATCCCCTGGCCGCCGCTCGGCGCGCTTCACGCGGACAATGCTGCCGGCTTTTCGGCCTTGCTGGAAGCCGAGCAGAGCGATGGCACCATACGCCGCCTGTTGTTTGACACCGGCTGGAATCCGGCCTGGATGGACCGCCGTTTTGCCGAGGAGGGCGTCGACCGGCTGTTACGGGAAGGCCAGATCGAGGCCCTCATCATCAGCCATGAGCATTTCGACCACTTCTGGGGCATCGGCTCCACCCTCAAACAC
>JBATSQ010000251.1:0-18287 GCA_049293375.1 Candidatus Contendibacter sp. | reverse complement strand
ACTGGCGCAACGGCGGGCCGCAGCCACCTAAAAAGAGCTGCCTATTTTTGGGCCGTAGCCAAGCGGTAAGGCACCGGGTTTTGATCCCGGCATTCCCAGGTTCGAATCCTGGCGGCCCAGCCATCTTATCTAGGGAGAAGGGGTTGTGTACGAAGGCCGCATGATGGTGTTCGCGGGCAATGCCCATCCGCGCCTCGCCAACGAGATCGCCAGCCATCTGCAATTACCCCTCGGCCAAGCGGTGGTGGGCCGCTTCAGCGACGGCGAAGTGATGGTGGAGTTGATGGAGAACGTGCGTGGGCGTGATGTGTTTATCGTCCAGCCCACCTGTTACCCCACCAACGACAACATCATGGAGCTGCTCGTCATTGTCGACGCGCTGCGCCGCTCCTCAGCGGTGCGGATCACCGCCGTGGTGCCCTACTTCGGTTACTCTCGGCAAGACCGCCGCCCGCGTTCGGCGCGGGTGCCGATTTCAGCGAAAGTGGTCGCCAACATGATGACCATCGTCGGCGTGGACCGGGTGTTGACCGTGGATCTCCATGCCGATCAGATACAGGGCTTTTTCGATCTACCGGTCGATAACATCTACGCCACGGCCATCATGTTAAGCGACATTCGCGCGCAGAAGTTCGGGCAAATGATGGTGGTGTCGCCGGATGTGGGCGGCGTGGTGCGTGCCCGCGCGCTGGCCAAGCGCCTGGATGACGCCGAGCTGGCGATCATCGATAAGCGCCGACCCGCTCCCAATCAGGCGAAGGTGATGCATGTGATCGGCGATGTGCGGGGTCAGCACTGCATTATCGTCGATGACATGGTGGACACGGCGGGCACATTGTGCCTGGCGGCCCAAGCGCTCAAGGAGCAGGGCGCGGCCTCGGTGCGCGCCTACTGCACCCACGCTGTGCTGTCCGGGCCGGCGGTGCGCAATCTCAGCGCCTCGGTGCTGGATGAGCTGGTCGTCACCGATACTATTCCGCTGCAACCGGACGCGGCGGCGTGTCCCACCATCCGGCAGATCGGCGTGGCGGGTCTGCTGGCCGAAACCATGCGCCGCATTCATATTGAGGAATCGGTTAGCTCGCTATTCGCCTAAGCGCCGACCCAACTGCAAGATCGGCCACCTAGCTTACCCGCAGACTTTTTAACCGAGCGCTGCGCCTGGTCGCGGGCGTGTCGCATTTTTATGTTCCTTGTCTGGAGTGGAATCATGAGCACGATGTTTGAATTGAATGCTGAGCCGCGCGCTGCGCTGGGGAAAGGTGCGAGCCGCCGCCTGCGCCGTGCGGGCAAGGTCCCGGCGATTCTGTACGGCGGCGGCCAGGAGCCGCAAGCGCTGGTGCTGGAGCATCTGGAATTTATGAACCAGTTGCAGAATGAGGGCATTTATTCCCATGTGCTGACCCTGAAACTGGGCCACCAGACTGAAAGCGTGGTGCTGCGTGATTTACAGCGTCATCCCTTCAAACCGATCATCCTGCATATTGATTTTCTGCGGGTCAGCGCCGACCGCGAGTTACGGGTGCGCGTCCCGTTGCACTTCCTGCATGAAGACACTGCGCGTGGCGTTCGGCAACAAGGCGGCATCATCAATCACGCCCTGATTGACGTTGAAATTTTCTGCTTACCCCGAGATCTGCCGGAATTTATTGAAGTCGATCTCGCTGATCTGGGGATCGGCGATGCGTTGCATCTGTCGCAGCTTCGGTTGCCGCCTAATGTGGCGCTCGCTAACCAAATCGAAGCGGATTCAGAAAACGATGCAATGGTGGTTAGTATTCATCACCCGGCGGGCGGTGAAGAAGAACCGGGCAGTGGCGGCGCGGCCACCCCGGAGGCTTAAGCACGCTGGAAGCCGTCCTTGGGGTTGCGCGCAACGATGTCTAAATCTACCGCGCCATCCGGGTCGGATGAACTTGGCGCAACGCCAACGCCAGCGGTGCTGCGCTTGGTAGTCGGTCTGGGCAATCCCGGCGCTGACTATGCGGAAACCCGGCACAATGCCGGGTTCTGGCTGGTGGACACCCTGGCCCGCCAGCAGGGCGGCCAGTTTCACCAGGAAGCCAAGTATCACGGTGCAGCCTGCCGTGTTACCTTGGCCAATCAGGCGCTCTGGTTGCTGAAACCGATGACTTTCATGAACCGCAGCGGTCTGGCGGTCGCGGCCCTGGCGCGGTTTCACCGGATCACTTTGCCGGAAATATTGGTGGTGCACGATGATCTGGATTTGCCACCGGGCACCGTGCGTCTCAAGCAAGGCGGCGGTCATGGCGGGCACAATGGCGTGCGCGATTTGATCGCCCATTTGGGCGGGCCTGGGTTTGCGCGCCTGCGCCTGGGCATCGGCCACCCTGGCGAAAGCAGTGCCGTGCTCAATTATGTGCTGCGGCGCGCGCCGACCACGGAACGGGCCTTACTAGAGCAAGCTATTCTGGATGCGTTGCAGGAGTTGCCGCGCTTGCTTGCTGGGCGTTGGAATCCGGTAGTTCAGGCCCTGCACAGTCGGCGCGGCGCGGCGTCCTCACCTTCTTCAATCGATTCGTCCCAAGGCTCCTGACTCCATGGGTATCCAATGTGGGATTGTTGGTTTGCCGAACGTCGGCAAATCTACGCTGTTCAACGCCCTGACCCAGGCCGGCATCCAGGCGGAAAATTATCCATTCTGCACCATTGATCCCAATATCGGCATCGTGGCGGTGCCCGACCCGCGCCTCGACGCCCTGGCGGCCATCGTCAAGCCCAAGCAGATTATTCCAGCGACGGTGGAATTCGTTGACATCGCCGGATTAGTAGCTGGCGCGTCGCAAGGCGAAGGACTGGGCAACCAGTTTCTGGCGCATATCCGTGAAACCGACGCCATTGCTCATGTAGTGCGCTGCTTTGAAAACGACGATGTGGTGCATGTGGCCGGGCGGGTGCGCCCGCGCGAAGATATTGACACCATCGGCACGGAACTGGCCCTGGCGGATCTGGCGACCGTAGAAAAAGCCTGGCAGCGCGCTGAAAAAGCGGCTAAAGCCGGCGGCCGGGACGCCTTGGAGCGCAAGGCGATTCTGGAGCGGGTCCGCGCGCATCTGGATACCGGCGCGCCGTTGCGAACCTTGGCCCTAACGGCTGAAGAACGCGGCACGTTGCGCGAGCTGTTTCTATTGACCGCCAAGCCGGTGCTGTACATCGCCAATGTCGCTGAGAACGGCTTTACGGACAATCCGCTCCTCGACCAAGTGCGGGAGATCGCGCGTCAGGAGGGGGCTGAAGTGGTAGCCGCTTGCGCGGCGATTGAGGCGGAGTTGGCGGAGTTGGACGAGGCAGATCGGGCGGAGTTTTTAGCCGATTACGGCCTCTCGGAACCCGGTTTGGATCGAGTCATCCATGCCGCTTACCGTCTGTTGGGCTTGCAAACCTATTTTACGGCCGGCCCCAAGGAGGTGCGGGCCTGGACGGTGCGGGTTGGCGCGACCGCACCACAAGCGGCGGGAGTGATTCATAGCGATTTCGAACGCGGCTTTATTCGCGCCGAGGTCATCGCCTATGCTGACTATATGGCTTATGGGGGCGAGGCGGGTGCCCGCGAAGCAGGCAAGTGGCGGCTGGAAGGTAAGGATTACATCGTTCAGGAAGGCGATGTCATGCACTTCCGCTTTAACGTCTAGGCGTTCACCCCATCCGGCTCTTGACGCTTGAGCGGCGCGTCCGCATAATCACGCGCTCTTTGTTTCCCCCTCCCCATGGCTACGTAGCTCAGGTGGTTAGAGCACGGCACTCATAATGCCGGTGTCGGTGGTTCAAGTCCACCCGTAGCCACCAATCAAAAAGAATACGCTCGGCGCTACCGTGGCCAATTTTTAAAAAATAGCGATACCAGAACCGTGTTATCCATCGGCAAAGCAGGGTATCGGCACTTGCTTGGAGGCGGTAAAACGCTTCCTGAGCTGCAAGCGGCGGCGCTCCCGTCGCTCATCCAACATGCCTGCTAGCGGATACGCACGCGGACCGAAAAAATGAAACTCAGGTGAGGGCAATGTGGTGGCTGTTTGCGCCACTGGACATCGATGGCCAGCTTTACCGTGTCAAATTAACCGTTAAAAACCGGCATGATGGCGTCCGCAATGTTCACGCTTTGGATGTTAATCACCATTTATCTTGGCTAAGAATAAAAAAGTCAAAATTCTTGAAAAATATAAAAATAAACAAGTGAATCAGAGAGTTGTATCTTGTTAGCTTGAATATAAGCAAATCCTAATATTAGATCTATTTTGGCGTAGCTTCCCAGACCCCTCCAAAATTATTCATCTATTTTGGCGAAGTTTGCCCAGATTTACGGCTTATTTTAATTATGAAATAAGACAATAGTCACAGAATAATGGCGATTTCGGGCCAAAAATCCCCGCTCCAGCCCGCCAAGCCTCCCTTCCTCTTCTGGGTCTTCCCGCCTTGCCCCTGCCTTCGGACAGACTGTTATGGATTTCAATGGATTGGCATCATACGCCCATTCCATCAACCACGAAATCCGCGATGACTGCTCCCGATGCCAATACCTTACCGTTGAGCAACGCCTTGATTTAGCGAAAGCGATTCTTCGTTTGATTGAGGAACAATACCCGCAAGAAGACCATGATGGCCAAAAACAGGCTCTGGCCCTGGCCATCATGGGGATTACTTCGGTATCCTATCCCTCAACGCTGTTCGGGTTTGGAAAATGAACGATTCTTTTTTGAAACAACAGGATGTGCCCGCTGTGGTTGGATGCTGCTGTACTCAAAACCGTGATAAAGTCACGCAAGCTCTTGAAATAGCCCGCCATGAACTGACCACTTTGCACGGATTGGTCGCCGTTGACGCCGCTGCCCCCCTTGAACCGTGGCGCATCGACACCAGCGCAGCGGTTACCGCCCTTGACCAGGCGCTTAACGAAGCTTCTTGTGCGGATAACCCGCTGTCTTAATATGCGTATTAAAGTACTGGCCATGCGAAGAAGCCGACATCAGGCCCGCATGAACAGATGCCGGAACGCCGGAGTAGCGGTAAATTCCTCCATTGAGGAACTCGACCTCAAGGGTGCGCGTATCCGAGTCGTAGCCGACTGCGCGAAGATTGCTGGATGAAACAAGCTTTCGCTCCATAACCCCTCCTCATCGCATTAAAAAAGTAACAACAACCCCACAACCCGTGTCCCCACAGGGCCTCAATCCGCTTCCACTAGCTAATCCGCACTAACGAACCGACGCGCAACCCGACGCGCAACCCGACGCGCAACCCGACGCGCAACCCGCTCTAGCCCGCTTGCCTTACCTCGAACGGTTCCGCCACCACAAATGCGGTTTGTTCAATTACCCGTTTGCCACGGTCGTCGGTGTGGCGATAGTTATCTAGGAGTGCCGCTTCCCGCTGTGGTAAGGCTGCGTTGGAGCGCTGGCCTGTAATGATGTACTGCACATCAGCTCCCGCCATCGCGAGAGCGAACAATACTTCCCCTCCGGGCACGGCCTGCCCGCGCTCGTACCTTCCCCATATCTCCCTACTAACTCCGCATTTCTCCGCTATTTGCGCTTGGCTCAGATTTAACCGTTCCCGCTCTTCCCTGATCCTGGGGGATGAAAGAGAAGAAAAGTTCATGTTCACCTCTTGACTACGAGAACTTAAGTTCTCATACTAATGCTCATTGAATAATGAACACTGAGCATACTCCATGCAAAAAACAGAAGCAGCACGGATCAAGGAAGAACTGCGGGAGCGTGGAACCACGCTTTATTCTTGGGCTATACAGAATGGTTTCTTGCCACGGACGGTATACACCACTGTAGACCGTTGGGCAGATCGGACAGATCGCACTCCGCACGGCGGGTTCGGTCGGACCATCATGGAAAAGCTGCGCCAGTTTCTTGCGGACTAGCTACCATGGATGAGGTATGGCTAGAGGTGGCCGACATCGCGCAAGCCTTGGGGATCAGCCAACAGGCTATCCGCAAGCGGGTACGCTCATTTATTACCCGTACTGTAACGGGTGGTAAAGGCGGCGGCGCATCTGGCGGCACCCGCTACCTCCTGCTCCTCAGCAGCCTCCCGCCGACTTGGCAAGCCGCCTATCAGCAACGGCAAGCGCTTGAGCTTGAAATCCCCGTACCGCCGCCAGGGTTGCCGCTGCTGCCGCTCCCTGAAGTACCGGCTCCCGTCCTGGCGGAACCCGCGCCTACTGCTGTTCCCGGCACCCGCCGGGTACGCCGCCCCCCGCTTGCCCATCCCGCACCGGTTCCCTCCTTCACCGGTGCGGTGCTGGCCACTCCCGCCCTGGGCGTGGCCAGTTCCGAGACGTCGCACCCCCTTAGCGACGCCTCGGCTTTGTCTTCCCCCGTCCCGGTGGCGCCCGCACCGCTGGGCAGTCCCCAAGCCCCGCGCGCGCTGGTCTGTACGCCCCACGGCGACGACACCAC
The DNA here is from genome assembly GCA_049293375.1 of Candidatus Contendibacter sp. GTDB lineage: Bacteria > Pseudomonadota > Gammaproteobacteria > Competibacterales > Competibacteraceae > Contendibacter. Next base: position 11,856 of record JBATSQ010000251.1, on the reverse strand, counting down.
CCACCTCAAAGACTGGCAGCGCCAGTGTTTAGAAGCCCGGCTCGCGCTGTTGGCTGAGCTAGATCGGCGCTTATTGGTGGAAAAACCCGGTGTCGCCCTGCGCCGCCTGGCCCAGGAAGCCCAAACCGGCCAACTGCCCGCCGAACTCCAAGCCCTGGTGTCTCAGGCCAGCAGCGGCCAGCTCACCCCCCGCACCCTCAGCCGCTGGCAAACCGATCGCGCCCGTGGCCTGATCGCGCTGGCCCCGCGTTCTAAAGAACCGCTCCAGCGGGTGCCGCCTTGGGCCGGTGCGCTGCTCAAATTCTGGCCAAGCCCCAGTGGCATTGCGCTGGCCTGGGCGGTTCGGCAACTGCGCCAACCCGGCGCACTGCCCAAAGGCGTCCCACCGCCCAGCACCAGCGCCGCCTACCGCTTCGTAAAGAAGATGGACGCTGTGGATCGGCAACGCGGGCGGATGGGGCCGGAAGCCCTCAAAAGCGTTCGCCCCTACCGGCGACGCGATGTCAGTGGTCTGTGGCCCACCGACCTCTACAGCATGGACGGCCACACCTTTGATGCCGAAGTCGCCCACCCCTTCCACGGCCAACCGTTTCGCCCGGAAATCACCACCGTTCTCGATCTGGCCACCCGCAAAATCGTCGGCTGGTCGGTCACCCTGGCCGAATCGGCCCTGGCCGTGCTCGATGCGCTGCGCCACGCCTGCGAAAGCCACGGCATTCCCGCGCTCCTCTATGTCGATAACGGTCGGGGCTACCGCAACGCCCTCATGGAACACCAGGCGGTCGGCTTCCTCGCGCGGCTTGGCATCACCATGACCAATTCCTTGCCCTACGTCTCGCAATCGCGCGGCGCGATTGAACGGCTGCACCGCACCCTCTGGGTGACCTTGGCCAAAACGCTGCCCACTTACATGGGCCAGGACATGGACCGGGAAGCCAAGCGGCACGTCTTCAAAATCACCCGCCAAGAGATCAAAACCACCGGCAAAAGCCGCTTGCTCATGGCCTGGCCGCACTTTCTGCAAGCCGTCGAGCAGGCCGTGGCCGACTACAACGGCCACCACGAACACACCGCGCTCCCCAAAATCATCGACGCCACCGGGCGCAAGCGCCACCAAACCGCCAACGAGGTTTGGGCGGACCTCCTCGCCCAAAACCCAGAGTGCCTGGTACCCGTTGATCCGGCGGAAAGCGCCGACCTGTTCCGGCCCTACAAAGTCGGCAAGATCCGCCGCGCCCAAGTGCGTCTGTTTGGAAATATCTACTTCCATGCCGACCTGGCCGGACACCACGGCGAAACCGCCTTCATCGGCTACGACCTCCACGACGGCCAGCAGGTCTGGGTGCGCGACCGCGAACACCGGCTGATTGCCATCGCCCAGGCCGACGCCAACCAAAGCGATCACCACCCCATCAGCGCGTTCGAAGCCGGCCATCTCCAACGCGCCAAGGCCCGCCATGCCCGGCTGGAACGCCATCAACAAGACGTCGCCCTGGAACTGGAAGGCAGCCGCCCGGTGATTGAAGGGCAACTCGTCACCCCAGAAGAAGCCCAAGCCGCCGCGCAAGAACTCGCCGCCCTGCTGCCGCCGCCAGCGGACCCCACACCCCCTAGCGACCAACGGCCCCGCATTTTTGGCTCCGACCTGGCCCTGTGGCAGTGGGTGCAAGACCACCCCGATTTAGCCACCGAGCACGACCGCGCCTACCTGGCCGAATGCCTGGAAGACGACGACTTCCGGCTGCTCACCGAACTGGAAGCGCAAAAAAAAAGCCGCGTTAAAGCAGCGTAAACCCCGGCTTAACCCTTCATCAACCGCAACCGAAACCGAGAAAACACCCCTTGAAAACCCACTTCACCCCCACCAGCAACGCCCAGCGGTTTTTAGCCGCCATCGCCGCGCTCAAACAACGCGGAGCCACAGAAGCCAGTTGGGTGCTCCTCACCGGCAAGCCTGGCCTGGGCAAAACCGAACTCATTGAATGGTGGTCCCTGCACCACGGAGCCATTTATCTGCGCGCCAAAGCCACCTGGACCGCCCGTGCCGTGCTCCTGGAACTGGCCGAAAAGCTCGGCATCGCCCCTGCGCGCAGCAAAAACGACCTGTTTCGCCAAGTCCTCACCGCCCTGGTGCACAACCCCCTGCCGCTGGCGGTGGACGAAATCGAACACAGCCTGCGCGATGCCAGCGTATTAGAAGTCTTCCGCGACCTGTCCGATCTCACTGAAATTCCCATCGTTATCGTTGGCATGGACGCCGTGCGCACCAAAATCCAACGCCACGAGCAAATTTCCAGCCGCATCCATCAAGTGGTGGACTTCTTTCCCGCCACCTTGGAAGACATCCGCCAGATGGCCGAAAGCCTGGTCGAACTGCCGCTCACCTGGGCCGATGACCTCATTGCCAAAATCAGTCGGGAAAGCGAAGGGCGGCATCGCCTGGTCATGGACGCCCTGGCCGCCATCGAGCGCGAAGCCAAACGCTCCCACATGACCCACGTCAGCGCCGCCGACTTCCCCCAATCGCTCACCCACGACTGGCGGCTGCGCACCCCGCGCCGCGCCAAGGCCGAGTCGACCGCCAAACCCGAACCGACCGAACGCAGCCGCCGTCCGGCGCAACCGGAAGGCGCACCGGCATGACCCGCCTGCCCCACCAACTCCTCACGCTCCTTGCGGAGGCCTCTAGCGCACGCAGTGTCGCGGATTTAGCCGCGCAGGTAGCGCGAGATTCCCACACAGTGGTCAAAGCCCTGCTGGTGCTGCACCGGCGCGGCCTCATTGACCGCGTCGCGCTGGGCGTCTATCGCCTGGCCGCGGCCGGTCAAGCGCTGCTGGAGGCAGGCCGCACCGTCGGTCTGGGTCCCAGCGCGGGCCGATCCCCGCGCGTGCTACCCAAAACCCTGCGCCACCGCGTCTGGACGCTACTGGGGACCCGCCAGAAAGTCAGCCTGCCGGAGTTGCTGCGGCTGGCCTCTACCGGCGAAGAACGCGAAGCCCATGGCAACATCCGCCATTACCTGCGGCTGTTGGAGCGCACCGGCTACCTGCTGCGTCTCCAACCCCGCAAATCCGGCACATCTCCGCAAAGCAACGGCCATGCGCAATGGCTGGTCCTGCACTGGACCGGGCCGCGCCCACCGGTATCGCGCCAGAACTTGTGCGTGGCCTGGGATCCCAACCTCCAGCGCGACATCACCGAGACGAAGGGCTGGGCGGTTTTGGAGGGGGCACCATGACGGCCACCGCCTGTGACTGGCTCGACCTGCTGCGCCAGGCGGTGGCCCGCGAAACCATCGCCGGGGTGGCTGAGCGTGTCGGACTTTCGCGCAGCACCTTAAGCCTGGTGCTGGCGGGCAAATACCCCGCCAAAAGCCTTAACAACGTTGAAAAAAAGGTCCGCGGCGCCCTCGATAGCTGGCCTTGCCCACACTACGGCTTTGTCATCCGCGCCACCGACTGTCGCGTCTGGCGCGAACGACCGCTGCCCCAATCCTCTGCCCGCGACATCCGCTTCTGGCGCACCTGCCAGGACTGTGTACACAACAAAACCTCAGGAGCCCGTTAAATATGGCCGGAAAACCCCATAAAAAACCACTGCCGCCACAGAACCACCCAGTCATCGTGGAAGCCTTCGAGCGCGCCCGCGCCGCAGCGGCACCCCGCGTCCCGCTGGTCGCCCCAGCCCTCCCGGTATCACCGCATCACGAAGAACAACACCTGTGGCCGCGCAACGAAACCGAAATCGACCTGCCCGGTGAACCACCGCCGCCTTTTCCGGCGCTTAACCCAGAGGAACCGCTATTCGTCGGCTGCGTCACGGCCCACCAGCGCGGCGTGGCGGGCGAACTGAGCCTCGAACTGTTGCTGGGGGCCGACCACGCCGAACTGGGCGGCTATGTCCTCGACGGCCGCCAGACCCGCCGCCTATGGAAGCTGCTGGGCATCGTCGTCTACATCCTCAGCGAAGCACCACCCACACCGCCCACGCCACCCGCCGAAGCCGGGCGCGGCATTACCGGCTGGGATTTACAGCGCAGTGGTAGCCCCAGCCCCAACGCAACCCTCCACCCCCACCGCTAGGAGTCTTTCCATGTTAAACCTGTTTGGCCACAAACCCGCCGTGCTCGCACCAGCCACCGACCTCGCCCGCATTGAATCCGATGGCGAACAGCGTCCGGCCCCGTCGGCCCTGGTCGTGCTCGGCAACGAAGGCTGGAATCTCAAGCTCAAAATTGAGCAATTGCAAAAGCAATTGCAGCAGATCAAGGAAGACCTCCAAGCCCAACTGGGCCTGGACGCTGCCCTGGTGATTGATGGCACCTGCCGGATCTCTATCGTCCCCGTCCAGCGCATGACCCTGACCGATGTCGAGACCTGCCAGGGCCTCCTGGGCGGGCGCTTTGATGACCTGGTGCGCACCGAAACCGCCTACACCCTAAGCGACACCTTCAAGGAAATCCTCCAAGACGCCGACCACCCCTTGAGCGCACCGCTGCGCGCCTGCGTCGAGATCAAGCAGGGCGTCTCCGTCGTGTTTCGCGCCGCCCGCCCGGCCTGATGCGAAACCGCCGCCCTCACCGGCGGCGGTCGCTCTGGCGTGGCGGCCAGAGCCTGATGAGCAGCCAACGCTGAAGGAGATTCCATGCGTATACCCACCACAGACATCCCACCACCTGGCGATAGGGAGTTGTTGCTGGACCTCAGCGGAAATCTCGGCGCATGCACCTAACCTGCCCCTGCTGCGGCGGTGTCGCCAGCATTGAAGCCTGGCTCGCCGATCGTGCCGCCCGCGAGGCGGTCGCCGCCGCCCTTAGTCTGCCTGCCGGGCTGGGGGATCGGCTGTTGCGTTATCTGGGTCTTTTTAGGCCCCGCAAGCAGGCGCTTAGTTGGGATCGGGCCGCCAAATTACTCATCGAACTCAATACCCTGATCCAGGTCGGCCAGATCGAGCGCAATGGCCGTGCCTATCCCGCTCCAATGGATTACTGGAAAGCGGCCCTGGATCAGATGCTGGAACGGCGCGAACACCTGCAACTGCCGCTCAAAACTCACGGCTATCTGCTGGAAATCATCGTCGGCCTGGGGAAAAAAGCCGAGGACCAGCGCGCCGCGCAGACCGAAGTAGCGCAGGAGCGCACCCGCGCGCGGGAAGGGAACCGCACCGGACAGATGCAAACGGCGGCAGCCGCACTCTCTCCTGCCAGCAAAGAAACGGAAGCGCCGCCCGCCGCACGGGCGCAACGCCGCCCGCCACCGCCCGAATTCAAGGCGATGCTCGCCAAGCTACAAGGTAAGCTCGCCCCGGAGTCCGCCCCGTGACCGCCGCCTTGCCCCAAACCCGCCGCCGTCAATTGGCCAAAATCCACATCGCCAAGAAACAACTGGCGCTAGCCGAAGACACCTACCGCGCCCTGCTGGAGCGGCTGTTTGGCGTCACCACTGCCAAAGACCTCACCGACCGCCAACACCAGCACCTGCTGGGTGAGTTTCGCCGCCTGGGCTGGAAGGCCAAGCCCCCCCAAAGCGCCACCGCCAAAGCCGCCAGCCTGCGCGAACCGCAACTGCGCAAGATTCGCCTGCTCTGGAGCCGACTGCTGGAAGTGGGCGCAGCCCGCAGCACCCACCCTGACGCGCTGAACCATTTCGCCCGCCGCCTGACCGGCATCGAGCGGCTGGAATGGCTCAGCGTTCGCCAAGCGAGCACCGTTATCGAAGCCCTCAAAGCCTGGTGTGACCGCCAGGGCGTCAACTAAGTTTGGAGCGTGGAGCATGCGCCAATTCCCACTCTTTGATCCGCCCGATTTGCCGACTGCCCCCCTGGTGGAGGCGTGGCCCCCGTTAACGTCCAAAATCGGAGTCCTGGTCGATGCGCTGGGCTGGGAAGGGGTTTTGCGACTGCTGCGGGCCTATGGCGGTCTGCGGATTTACCTCCCCAAGCCCCACATCCTGAGCGCCGAACATCCACTTGCACACGCACTGGGTTTGGAAACGGCGGTTGCGCTGTGTCGGCAGGTCGGGTGCTCTGGCGATTTTGATGTGCCCACCGGACGCAATTTTTATTGCCAGTTGCGAGACCGGAACCTCCACGCCGCTCACCAACAGGGCGCGTCCATCCGCACCCTGGCCGTGCGTTTTCATCTTTCGGAGCGGCGGGTGCGCCGGGTGCTGGCGCGAGGAACTCCACCCTAAAAACCCGGTTCCCCCTGTCGTCAGACAGGGTTCCGCTTGCAACCTCACATCTTTACATTGGCGTTAATCTTCCAGGAACGCAACCCATGATAAAGACCCCAACGCAAGTCGCCCTGGACCTGCTCAAAGAATTTGAGCAAGGCCCAACCGGGAGTTTTGCGGCCATGCCTTATCTTTGCCCGGCAGGCAAAAAAACCATCGGTTACGGCCACGTTATCCGGCCCACCGATCATTTCCGCCCGCCGCTTTCTGCCGATCAAGCGGAAGCGCTGCTGCGTGCCGACCTGGAGTTTTTTGCCCAAGGCGTCGCAGATCTGATCCGCACCATCCCACTGACACAGAGCATGTTCGATGCACTCTGCTGCTTAGCGTTTAACATCGGCATGTCAAATTTTAGCGGGTCTACGCTGCTGACTAAGCTCAAGCGCCGGGATTACGTGGGCGCAGCGGCTGAGTTTCTGAGATGGAACAAAGCACGCAACCCAAAAACCGGCAAGCTAGATGTGTTGCCGGGCCTTTCCCGCCGTCGCGATGCCGAGCGCCAACTGTTTCTGCGCGGCGGCTTTCCTGCCCCCCCTTAAGGGTTTCCCATGGAAAAAATAACTCGCATCGTCAAGCTGTTGCCCTTGCTCACTTTGCTCATTAACGCCGCTGAACAGGCCCTGCCGCTGCCCAAAGCCGGGGCGGCCAAGCTGGCCTTGGTCAAGGATATCCTGCTGGCACTGGATTCCGGGCTGACCGAATTCTGGCCGCTCATTGAGCGGCTGATCGGCGGCATTGTTGGGGCCAACAACGCCGCAGCGGGGTCAAAATGAAAAGCCCAATCGCATTGGGTCTGATCGCCCTATCCTTATCCGCCGTCGCTGCCGCGCAAACCTGTACCGGCCCTGGCCCGTGCGCAGCGCCAATCGACTTGTCAGCTCCAACTGAACTGTGCCTCAGCGCCGCGCTAGGTTGCGCACCGGTCGCCTACCAGCGAATAGATGGGTTGGTACCGGGCATGCCCCCAGCGTGGTTTGTGGTGGCGTACTCCAGCGTCCAGGGGTATCCGGTGGCGTCCGTAGCGGGTCCGTGCCTGCCGGGCTGGGAGTGCCCTGCACTCGCGGCGGAAGCGTTTGAACGCCTGCGGGTGAACGCACTGATTGGGCAGCGCGCCATTCGCTGGGCGCGGCCGTGAGCAAGGAGCCGTTATGGCAGTTTCTTACTGCCTCTTGGCGTGACCATGTGGCGATTTTCTCTATAGCCACCTGGAGCGGGTTGGTCACGTCGCTGCATCGGCGGTTAAGTCGGCGGCGGCCATTTTCGCTGATTGATTTGGCCGCCGATGTGTTGCTATCCGGCTTATCGGGGGTAATGGTGGGCTGGCTGTGCCAAAGCACCGCCTGCGGCGATTCTCCCACCCTTAGCCTGGTCGCTGCGGGCATCGCCGGGCATTCAGCACCGCGCACCCTGTGGTTGTTAGATCGGCAATTGCGCCGCTGGCTGGGGCCAGACCGTGGCGAGAACGGCCCCAGTGATACAACCCGCCAAGACTAAAAAATCGGCCGCCGCAGCCCTGCGTGAAGAAGCCCGCGCCCTGTACGTGCACGGGGCGCTGCGCATGCCCGCCATTGCCGAAAAGCTCGCCCTGCCGCTGCGCACCCTCTACCGCTACAAAGAGCAAGCCCGCGCTGCGGGCGATGACTGGGAAGACGCACGCTTGGCCGCGCTCGTTGCGGGCTTAGGCTATCAAGCCACGGTCTCACACGTACTGGAAGGCTTGCTGAAACAAGCGCAAGCCGTTATGGGCAGCCTCCAGGAAGACCCGAAATTAACCGCAGAACAGCGCATGAATCTGCTGGCCAAACTCGCCTATGCCATGAACATGGCCCGCAAATCCGCTGAGGCGTTGAACCCCAAAATCAGCAAACTAACAGTCGGTCTGGAGGTGTTGAGCCTGCTCACGCGCTACATTCGCGACCAGCATCCAGACCAAGCCGCCGTGTTCCTGGACATTCTTCAGCCCTTCGGCGCGGACTTGCGCCGCCGGTATGGTTAGGGGGCGACCGTGACCCGGCTATCGACCGCCGCCCTTGAATTCCAAGCCCAACTGGATACGTTAGCGGCGGATTTACGTCACCACATCGAAAGCGATTGCACCGCATTCCCGCTGGATCCAGCAGCGACCCTCAGTCGTCGCGAGCGAGTATTAACCGGCGCAGACGGCTTTTGTTATTTTTGCCAGACCTACTTTCCGCACTATTGCAGCGCCCCACCGGGCGTGCTGCACGACTTCCTGTTCAACGCCCTGCCCGCCCTAGCCGACGATCCGCGCGGGCGCAAACTGGCCCTGGCTGCACCCCGGGGCGAGGCGAAAAGCACTTTAGTGACCCAGTTATTTAGCCTGTGGTGCGCGGTGACCGGGCGCAAGCACTATCTGGTGCTGGTCATGGATGCGCTCGATCAGGCCTTGCCGATGCTGGAAGCGATTAAAGCCGAGCTGGACAGCAATCCCCGGCTGCAACAAGATTTCCCCGAAGCCTATGGCCCCGGTCGAGTCTGGCAGGCCCGCGTCATCCTCACCCAAAACAACGTCAAAATCGAGGTGTTCGGGAGTGGGAAACGGATGCGCGGCTTACGGCATGGCCCCCACCGGCCCGATCTGGTCATCCTCGATGACCTGGAAAATGACGAAAACGTCCGCAGCCCCCAGCAGCGCGACAAGCTGGAACGCTGGCTGAAAAACGCCGTGCTCAAGTTAGGGGCCGCTGATGACCGGTTCGATGTGGTCTACATCGGCACCTTGCTCCATTACGATTCGGTGCTCGCTCGCGTCCTCAAAAATCCCTTGTGGGAAACTTATATTTTCAAAGCGGTGCTGGAATGGCCGCAGCGGATGGACGTGTGGGAGCAGTGGGAAGAGGTGTTGCGCAACCTCGGCGAAGCCGCCGCCGACGCCTTTTATGCCGCGCAGAAAGTCAAGATGGAGGAGGGCGCGCGCACCAGTTGGCCTGCGCAGCGCCCCCTGCTGGCCCTGATGAAAATCCGCGCCCGCGACGGTCACGCCGCCTTTGACGCCGAACTGCAAAACGATCCCCTCAATAACGAAGACGCCCCCTTCAAAGACCTGAAATTCTGGGTCGAGCTGCGGCCCGATTGGGTCTTTTTTGGGGCGTGTGACCCCAGCCTTGGGCGATTGGGCGCCAGCCGCGATCCCAGCGCGATTTTAGTCGGCGGCTACAGCCGCCAGACCGGCATCCTGGACGTTGTAGAAGCCCGCATTGCCCGGCGTGTGCCGGATCGGATCATCGAAGACCTCATCGGCCTCCACGAAAAATACCACTGTCTGGTGTGGGCGATTGAAGCGGTGCAGTTTCAAGAGTTCTTCCGCACCGAGTTAGTCAAGCGCGCGGCGGCCCGCGGCATTCCGATCCCGGCCCGCCCGTTCACGCCGCATAGCGACAAAGTCCTGCGTATCGAAAGTCTCCAGCCGCACATCGCCAACGGCCTGATCCGGCTGCATCCGGGCCAAACCACCTTGATTGAACAACTGCGCCATTTCCCCCTGGCCGATCATGACGACGGCCCCGATGCCCTGCACATGCTCTGGACGCTGGCGTGTGGTTCTGGGGCCACCCTGAGTGGCTCGGTGCGCAGTACCGGCGGCTCACTGCCCGGCCCCGGCTGGGGCCGGGTTCCCAATTCCAGCGCCCGCTGGCTGAGGTTTTAGCCCATGCCGACAAACCGGCCTACACAAGCCGTTTCGCCGCTGGCGCGGCTCGCCCACTGGTGGCGTAGCGCCCTGCGGTTTGCAGCCCCCAGCCGCCGCAACACGCCGGTGCTGGCCGAAATCGCCAGCACTCAGGACGGATGCGACTGGACGCGGGGCTATATCAACCCCAACGACCCGTTACCCGCTCAGGATGAGGTGCTCAACCTCGAAAGCTATGAAGGGCGGTTTGGCTACGATCTATTCCGCAATCTGCTGACCGACTGGGCCGTCTTTTCTGGGTTGCAGCAGCGCCGCTTGGCGCTGGTTTCTGCAGAAACCGAAGTGCTGCCCGGTGGCGACAAACGGGCCGATAAAACCGCTGCCCGGTTTATCGAAGAGACGCTCGCTCATATCGACTGGGAGCGGGTCAGCGAGTTAATGCACTACGGCGTGTTCTACGGCTTCGCTATAGCGGAATGCCTGTGGGCGCGCGATGGAGCCAACGTTATATTGGACGCGGTGCGGGTGCGCGACCGGCGGCGCTTTTTGTTTGATGGCGCGATGCGTCTGCGCTTACGCACCCTCGCCGGAAGCTTGGCCGGTGAGCTGCTGCCAGAGCGCAAGTTCTGGGCGTTTGCAACCGGCGCGGATCACGCCGACGACCCGTACGGCGTTGGCCTGGCGCATTGGCTGTACTGGCCGGTGCTGTTCAAACGTTATGGCATTCGGTTTTGGATGGTCGCGGCGGAGAAATTTGGCAGCCCCACCGCCGCCGGATGGTTCCCGCTCGGGACGTCGGAAGCCGAACAAGACAAGCTGTTGGCCACATTGGCAGCGATTCGCACCGATGCCGGGCTGATTCTGCCTGATGGGATGAAGGTGGAACTGCTGGAAGCCAAACGCGCGGCGGGTGGCGACTATGCCGCGCTGTGCGGGCTGATGGATCAAGCCATTGCCAAAATCATCCTGAGCCAAATGGCTCCAGCAGATTCGACCGCCCATAAACTCAACATCAGCGCCAGCGAGCCGCCGACCTGGCAACGGCTCACCAAAGCCGATGCGGATCTCCTGTGCGAATCGTTCAACCGCTCCGTAGTCCGCTGGCTGGTGGATTGGAATTTCCCCGGCGCGGCGTATCCGCGCGTGTGGCGACGGACCGAACCGCCCAGCGATTTAGCACAACGCAGCGAAATTGAGCGGCGGATTTTTGACCTGGGTTATCGACCGACCCTCCAGCAAATCCGAGATGAATATGATGGCGAATGGGAAGCCGTGCCCCAACCCAAGCCGACCCCGCCGAACGTTGCTCCCACCGATCCGCCCGAGGGGACAGAAACGCCGGAGCCGGGGCCACAGTTCGCCGCGCCCGATCCCGCGCCCTCAGACCCCATGGCCCCGCTCATCGAGCGTCTGGGGGCGGAAGGCGATCCACTGCTGGGCGCGCTGCTAAATCCCGTGCGCCGCTTACTGGCACAGTCTGCCGACCTGGAAGCCTTCCAGGCGGGCCTGCTTGAACTTTATCCCGACCTGCACCCGGCAGACTTCGCCGCGTTGATGGCGCAAGCCCTGGCCGTGGCCGATGCCGCTGGGCGGCTGGAGGCGGGCAGTGGCGGTTGACTACGGCACGCTTCCGTTTGCTGAGGCACTGGATTTTTTGCGCCGCAAGCTCAACCTGCCGACCAAACGCTGGGATGATTTGATCGGCGCGGCCCATGATCGCGCCTTTGTCGTGGCCGGAGCGGTGCTGGCGGATTTGGTGGCCGACCTGCATGGAGCTGTAACCAAAGCCCGCGAGCAGGGCATTCCCCTGGCCGACTTCGAGAAAGACTTCGAGCGCATTGTGGCTGAACGCGGCTGGACGGGCTGGACCGGCGAAGGCACCAAAGCGGGTCGGGCCTGGCGGGCGCGGGTGATCTACGAGACCAACCTGCAAACGTCCTATGCGGCGGGGCGCTATCAGCAGATGAAGGCCA
>JBATSQ010000250.1:0-14339 GCA_049293375.1 Candidatus Contendibacter sp. | reverse complement strand
AGATGAAGTGCATCGGCTCCACCACCTATCAGGAATATCGCGGCATCTTCGAGAAAGATCGGGCGCTGGCGCGCCGCTTTCAGAAGATCGATGTACCAGAGCCATCGGTGGAAGAAAGCTACCAAATTCTTAAGGGCTTGAAGACGCGCTTTGAAGAACATCACGACGTGAAATATGCCGACAAAGCGCTCCGTGCGGCGGTGGATCTATCGGCGCGCTACATTAATGATCGGCATTTGCCCGACAAGGCTATTGATGTGATTGATGAGGCCGGTGCCAGCCAGCGCCTGCTGCCAGTCGCCAAACGCAAAAAGATCATCAATGTCGCTGACATCGAAACCATCATCGCCAAGATGGCCCGCATCCCGCCCAAAACTGTGTCGTCGTCGGACAAAGACGTGCTGCGCAACCTGGAGCGGGATCTGAAACTGGTGGTGTTTGGCCAGGATGAGGCCATTGCGAATCTGGCCACCGCCATCAAAATGGCGCGCGCTGGCTTGGGCAACGAACAGAAACCCATCGGCAATTTCCTCTTCGCCGGGCCGACCGGTGTAGGCAAGACCGAGGTGACCCGGCAACTGGCCCGCATCATGGGCATTGAGCTGATTCGTTTTGATATGTCGGAATATATGGAGCGGCACACGGTGTCGCGGCTGATCGGCGCGCCGCCGGGCTACGTCGGATTCGACCAGGGTGGCCTGATGACCGATGCCATCCTCAAGCACCCGCACGCGGTGTTGCTGCTGGATGAGGTTGAGAAGGCGCACCCTGACGTGTTCAACCTGCTGTTGCAAGTGATGGATCATGGCACCCTGACAGACAACAATGGCCGCAAGGCGGATTTTCGCAATGTTATCCTGGTGATGACCACTAACGCCGGGGCAGAGCAGATGGATCGGGCTTCTATTGGCTTTACCGCTCAGGATCACAGCAGCGATGGCCTGGAAATCATCAAGCGCCTGTTCACGCCGGAATTCCGCAACCGCTTGGATGCCATTGTTCAGTTCAAGGCGCTGACGCCGTTTACTATCGCTCAGGTGGTGGACAAGTTCTTGATCGAGCTGGAGGCGCAGTTGGAGCCGAAGAAAGTAACCCTGGAAGTAGACACCGAGGGGCGGGCCTGGCTGGCGCAGCGCGGCTACGATCCCAAGATGGGCGCACGACCGATGGCGCGGCTCCTCCAGGAAAACATCAAGCGCCGTCTGGCCGAAGAGCTGCTGTTTGGGCGCTTACTGAACGGCGGCCATGTGGTCGTCACCGCCCGTAATGGCGATTTGCAGGTGGAAATCGCCGAGGAAGAAGCCGTGCCCTGAAGAACGGCAGGGGGAGCCGCCGGGGGTGCGGTCAGGGGTGGGTTGCCGCTTCCGCCAAGAGGGGATGAAAGCGCCAGCCCGTTCAGCGGCCGCGATAGGTGATGCGGGCTTTGCTCAGATCGTAGGGCGTTAGTTCCACTTTGACTTTGTCACCGGTTAGGATGCGAATGTAATTCTTGCGCATCCGACCGGAAATATGCGCAGTGACGACATGACCGTTTTCCAGCTTTACCCTGAACATCGTGTTGGGCAGGGTATCCACCACGGTGCCCTCCATTTCGATGTGGTCTTCTTTCGACATAAATCCTCGCGAGAATGCGTTGTTGGGCCTTGTTAGCATCACAAGACCCGCCACCTTAACGAAAATCCTGAAACGCAGCAAGCAAAGCACACACAACGGCTGTTATGGGCATGTCTCGCCATCTGCTGATCGTCTATCACTCCCAGACTGGCCACACCCGCGCCATGGCTCAGGCCGTGCGGCGCGGTGCGCGGCGCACGCCAGAGGTGGAAACGCGCTTGCGGCGGGCATTGCGGGCCGGATTGGCGGATTTGCTCTGGGCGCATGGTTTGCTCTTGGGAACACCGGAGAATTTCGGTTATATGGCTGGAGCTTTGAAGAATTTTCTGGATCGCACCTATTATCCGGCCCAGGGCCAGGTGGACGGCTTGCCTTACGCGATATTTATTAGCGCCGGCAACGATGGTACCGGTGCCTTGCATAGTATCGAACGCATCGCGCGCGGCTACCCGCTCAAGCCGGTCTGTGAGCCAGTGATTGCCCGTGGCACCTTGACCCCTGAGCTGTTGCAGCGCTGTGAGGAGTTGGGTGAAACCATGGCTGCGGGAGTGGCATGGGGTATTTTCTGAAGTGGGGGCGTAGCCATACCCAACAGCTCGCGTCAGCGGTCCGTCGCCACTTACCCCAGCGGCCCTTGCTGGCGCGCATTGGCCGTGGTCTCTGGCTCGGGGCTTGGGCGTTCGTCATCGGCTCGGTGGCGTTGGTACTGGTGTTGCGGTGGTTACCGCCGCCGACCTCCAGCTTTATGGCGCAGAGCTGGCTGGATGCGCTCTGGGCCGGGCAAAGCCAATCCTTCCGGTATGAATGGAGGCCGCTGGAGTCCATTTCGCCCCAGATTGCGCTGGCAGTGATTGCCGGTGAAGATCAGCGCTTCGCTGCGCACTTTGGCTTTGATCTTGTGGAAATTCAGGACGCGCTAGCAGACCAAGAGGAAGGTAAAGCCCTGCGTGGCGCTAGCACCCTCAGTCAACAAGTCGCCAAAAACCTGCTGCTGTGGCCGGGGCGTAGTTTCATCCGCAAGGGCCTGGAAGTCTGGTTGACCGTCTTATTGGAATTGTTGTGGCCCAAGCGCCGCATTCTGGAGGTTTATCTGAACATCGCTGAATTTGGGGAGTACACTTTCGGTGTGGAAGCCGCCAGTCGGCGGTTTTTCAATAAGCCCGCAGTGCGGTTGACGGCCGACGAGGCGGCGCGCTTAGCAGCGGTATTGCCCAATCCCATTCGTTATCGCGTCGATCAGCCCTCCACCGTGGTGCTGAAACGTCAGCGTTGGATTGAGCGGCACATGCGCCAATTAGGCGGTATCACCTACCTAGAGCGACTTTAAGCAGCCGATATGGAATCAAAACCGCGCATCAGTATTCTGTATTGCACGCAATGTCACTGGCTGTTACGGGCCGCCTGGCTGGCGCAGGAGCTGTTGAGCACCTTTGCCGATGACGTGGGCGAGGTGGCTTTGCAGCCCGGTAGGGGCGGCGTGTTCGAGATTCGAGTTGATGAAGAGTTGGTATGGTCGCGCCTCCAGGAAGGCCGGTTTCCCGAAGCGAAGGAAATCAAGCAACGGGTGCGTGACCGGATCGCGCCGCAACGATCCCTGGGTCATGCGGATCGTTGATGCGCCGGAGTCGCGGCGCTTTTTAATCGAGTGAGAGGCGAATGTCCAGCTTAAAAATAATTCAGCCCTGGCTACCGAACGCTGCTGGCCTTCCCCAGCGGCGGTTTTGGAATGGTTTTGGTTTTCTGATGTGCGCGGGGTGTCTAGGATTTGCTTTCTTTGCGCAGTTTTATTTGGGTTTGCAACCGTGTCCGCTGTGTATTTTGCAACGCTTGGTCCTGGCCGTCTTGGCTGGCGTGTTTTTGATCGCGGCCCTGCAGCAACCATCAGACTGGATCGCGCGCGGCTACAGCATAATAATCGGGTTGGTGGCGGGTCTTGGGGCCGCAATCGCCGCCCGACATGTGTGGCTGCAACATTTACCGCCAGAAGAAGCACCACGCTGTGGGCCGGGCTTGAACTATTTGCTGGAGACCTTGCCGTTGAGCGACTTGGTGCGCGAGGTGCTGACGGGTTCTGGCGAGTGTGCGGAAGTGGGCTGGACGCTCTTGGGTTTAAGTATGCCAGCGTGGAGCTTGCTCACCTTTCTCGGGGTAGGCGTTTGGGGCGTGGTCAACAACTGGCGGCGGCGCGTTCCATCCTTGACCGTGTGAAGGCGCAGGGCGGGCGATTTTTGGTGCGCCCGCGCCGATGGTCACCAGCGCGGGCAGCGATTAGGCTCTCTTAGGCCGCTGACGCACCGACGGCGGCTTCGATTATCTTTTGCAGCTCGCCGCTTTGCTGGAGTTCCAGCGTGATATCGCAGCCGCCAATCAATTCGCCCTTGACATAGATCTGTGGGAAGGTGGGCCAATCGGCGTAACGGGGCAGGTTGTCGAAGATTTCCGGATCTTCCAGCACATTGACATAGGCAAACGGCAAGCCGGTGGCGGCCAGCGCCTGGGAAGCTCGCTGCGAGAAGCCACAGCGTGGCATGTCGGGCGTACCCTTCATGTAAATCACTACCGGATGGCTTTCAACCTGTTCTTTGATGCGTTCCAGTACGTCCATCGTTATTCCTCGAAAGTGGAAAGGCTTCAGCATTGACCCGCGTGGCGGGGTCTACGTTCAATTGGAGCCACAGTTCCAACAGCGCCGCGTGCCACAGCTTGCTGCCCAGCAAGCGGGTTAGATGCGCTTCCGGTGCGGCCAGCAGCCGATCCAGATATTGCGGCTGGAACAGGCCGCGTTCCCGGCAGGCGTGGGAGTTGACGATGTCGCGCATGAACTCCAGAAACGGCCCGCGCACAAACTTGAGGGCAGGGACTGGAAAATAGCCTTTGGGCCGGTCGATGACTGCATCCGGCAGCAAGCCACGCGCGATTTGCTTGAGGATCTGTTTACCGCCGCCGCCGATTTTCAGTTCAGGCGGTAACTGCATGGCCAGTTCCACCAGCTCGTGATCCAGAAAGGGCACCCGCGCTTCCAGTCCCCAAGCCATGGTCATGTTATCGACGCGCTTGACGGGGTCATCCACAATCAAAGTGGTGACATCCAGCCGCAATACCTGATCGAGATACTCCTCAGCCTCCGGTTCCGCCAGCCGCGCAGCGATCAACTGCGCGGTGTAGTCGGGGCCATGCCAGGCGGGGGTGACCGCTTGCAGAAACTCTGCATGGTCGCGGTCGAAATAATACTGGCCGAAACGCTCCAGATCACTGCCAGTAGCGGCGGCCATGTGCGGATACCAGAAATAGCCGCCGAAGACTTCGTCCGCGCCCTGGCCGCTTTGCACCACCTTAACCGCCTGGGAAACCTGCTCCGCTAGTAAAAAGAACGCCACGGCGTCTTGCCCGACCATGGGTTCGGCCATGCAGGTCACGGCTTCCGGCAGACGGGCCAGCACCTGATCGTTAGGGATTAGATACTTGTGATGGCGGGTTTGGTAGCGGGCCACGACCTGATCAGAGTATTCAAATTCGCTGCCTTTTTCTTCCGGCTGATCTTCAAAGCCAACCGAGAAAGTCCGCAAGTCGCGGACGCCGGACTCCGCCAACAGCGCCACCAGCAGGCTGGAATCCAGTCCGCCAGACAACAGGACGCCAACCGGCACATCGGCGATATCCAGTCGCCGCCGCACCGCGAGGCGCAAGGCGGCGTGAACGGCCTCAGTCCACTCCACCGCGCTGCGCGGTTCCGGCGGGCGTATGGCCCGCAGCCGCCAGTAAACCCGGCTGCGCTCCTGGCCGCTGGTGTCAAGCGTCAGGGTCGTGGCCGGAGCCAGTTTGCGGATCCCTTGCAGAATCGTGCGCGGAGCCGGTACAACCGCGTGCAAAGTCAATTGGTGGTGCAGCGCTACCGGATCGATGGCCGTGTCGACATCGCCTGCCTCCAGCAAGGCTTGGCTGTTGGAGGCAAAACGGAAGGCGCGCGCGGTGCGGTGGTAATACAGCGGTTTGATGCCGAGCCGGTCGCGGGCCAAAAACAGGGTGCGCGCGCGCCGGTTCCACAAGGCGAACGCAAACATGCCGATCAGATGCTCGACGCAGTGTTCGCCCCATTCGGCATAAGCTTTTAGAATGACCTCGGTATCCCCGTCCGAAAAGAACCGGTAACCTTTGGCCAGTAGCTCACGCCGCAACTCCCGGTAGTTGTAGATCGCGCCGTTGAACACCAGCGCCAGATCCAGGTCTGGGTCGACCATCGGCTGATGGGAGCGCGCGCTGAGATCAATCACGGCTAGCCGACGATGACCCAAGCCCAACGGCCCATCCACCCAAGTGCCTGCATCATCGGGGCCGCGCCGGGTCAGTCGTCGCAACATCCGTTCCAGCAACGCCGAATCCGGCGCGCCGTCGTCAAAGCGCAATTCACCGCCAATACCACACATGGCAAAGATCAGTCAGCGTAAAAAGTGGGAACAGGGGATTAGCGCGGATATTGCAGACTGGAGACATTGACCGGCGGGCGGACGCCGGGGGCATTACGGGCCAGAGAGCCGGCGCGCAGATAGGCTTGCACATTGGGGACGCTGCCGCCTAGGCTAACCACGCCCTGGTCGACGGTGACGCTGATCTTGGCCGCTGCTAGCTCCGGATCTTGTTGAAACGCTTCCTTGATGCTGGCGGTAATGGCGGAGTCACTCACCGTGGGACCGCGGCTGGCGCTGCTGGACCGCGTGGCGCTGGGAGCAGAATCGCTGGAGCCGAGGCCCAATTTGGCGCAACCCGCCAGGGTCAGTGTGGCCAGGAGAGCGGGAAGGAAGAGAGTACGTAGCTTCATCAGGTTCGGTCTCCAAAGTCGGCAAGTATAGAGATGCGGCGCGGCCTTGCGAACAGCCAGCGCGGTAATCGGCGGCAAGGATAGCATACCCGCGTCAGCCAGACCGCGCATTGCATCGGCTGAAACCGGCCTCTAGACTAAGCACGCCTATGCGCGCGCGGGCATTCTGGCCTGTGTCAAAACTTCTCAACCGCGCGCGACTCTAACCGGACGTTTGGATGCGCAAGACGTTCATCACCCACTGTTCTAAATTATTAAAGAGGCAACCCAATGGCCCATCAACTACCTGAACTTCCTTACGCGAAGAATGCTCTGGAACCGCATATTTCGGCCGAGACGCTGGAATATCATTACGGCAAGCACCATCAAACTTATGTCACCAATCTGAACAACCTGATTAAAGGCACCGAGTTTGAGAGCATGGCGCTGGAAGACATTGTCCTGAAGTCTTCCGGGGGTATGTTCAACAACGCCGCGCAAGTGTGGAACCATACGTTTTACTGGAATTGCCTCCAGCCCAATGGAGGCGGTGAGCCAAGCGGAGCCTTGGCTACGGCCATCAACAACAAGTTCGGTTCTTTTGCGGCCTTCAAGGAAGAATTTAGCAAATGCGCCGTGGGTACCTTTGGCTCCGGCTGGGGCTGGCTGGTCAAGAATCCGGACGGTTCGGTAGAGTTGCTGAGTACCTCCAATGCCGGTACGCCCGCCACCTCCGGCAAGAAAGCACTGTTGACCTGTGATGTTTGGGAGCACGCGTATTACATCGATTATCGCAACTTGCGGCCCAAGTATGTCGAGGCGTTCTGGAATCTGGTGAACTGGGATTTTGCCGCCCAGCAATACGCCGGGTGATCTGCAGCGTGGCGGCTGGATTTCAGCCGCCGTTCGTTTTTATGATGGAAGCCGGTATCCTGTTGGGGTGTCGGCTTTTTTATGGCTAAAAACGAATTGCGGGAATCCCTATGCTCGAATTGCTGCGCTATGGTCACGGTATTTATGCTTTCGATGCCGGTTACATTCGGCCGCAACTGGCCGCCATTCATCTAATCGTTGAAAGGGGCCGGGTCGCGGTGGTGGACACCGCCAGCAGCGCCTGTCTGCCGCGCACCCTAGAAGCCTTGCAGGCTCTGGAGCTAACACCAGCCAGCGTTGATTATGTGTTTCTGACGCATGTGCATCTGGATCATGCCGGTGGAGCCGGGGCCATGATGCAGGTTTTTCCCGAAGCGCGGCTGGTGGTGCATCCGCGCGGGGTACGGCACATGGCCGATCCAGGCCGGTTATTCGCCGCTGTGCAAGCGGTGTATGGGGCGGCGCAAGCGCGCGCGCTGTACGGCGAGCCGCTGGCGATTGCCGCCGAGCGCATTCTGGAGGCCGGGGATGGTTTCCACTTCGATCTGGCTGGGCGCGCGCTAGTGTGTCTGGATACGCCAGGACACGCCCGTCATCATCTCTGCTTGCACGATACTCGCAGCGGTCGCCTGTTTACCGGCGACATCTTCGGTATGTCGTTTCGCGAGCTGGATGTGGAGGGCCGTCCATCCATCATTCCCA
Organism: Candidatus Contendibacter sp.; assembly: GCA_049293375.1. Classification (GTDB taxonomy): domain Bacteria; phylum Pseudomonadota; class Gammaproteobacteria; order Competibacterales; family Competibacteraceae; genus Contendibacter. The sequence continues at coordinate 6,355 of JBATSQ010000250.1, read as the reverse complement.
CCAGCTCGCCGACCCAATTTGAGCCGGACGTGATGCACCAGTCGGTGGACCGCATTCTAAGCTTTCGGCCCGACGCCCTGTATCTCACCCATTTCGCCCAAATTCAGGAGGTCGTGCGGTTGGGTAGCGATTTGCATCGGCTGATCGATGCCCATGTGGCGATAGCCGAGCGCGAGCGCTCTGGTAGGCCGGATCGTGGTGCGCGTATTCTGGTCGGTTTATGGGCGCTGATGGAGGCTGAGGCGGCGCGTCAGGGCTGGCGACTGCCAGCGGAACAGTGGCGGGAGGTGCTGCGCACGGATATTGAGCTCAATGCGCAGGGCCTGGAGAGCTGGCTCGATCAGACTGCTCCGTCTTGAGTGCGCCCGAGGGCTCCGGCGCTTGCGCAAGTCGCCCCCGGCGGCGACAGGCTATCCAGGGGCCAGCGCGGCAGCACGGTAATGGCCGTTGGCTCGCGCTGCCCGGCCGCCAGCCGACACCAGCCGGTATAGGCGATCATCGCGCCGTTGTCGGTGCAAAACTCCAGCCGGGGATAGTAAATCTGGCCGCCCAGCGCCGCCGTCATTTCCCGCAACTGTGTGCGCAGCCGTTGGTTAGCGCCGACCCCCCCGGCCACCACCAAGTGTTTTAAACCAGTCATTTCGAGGGCCCGACGACATTTGATCGCCAGGGTTTCCACTACGGCCTCTTCAAACGCACGCGCCACGTCGGCGCGCTGTTCCGGCGTCGCTTCCAGGGTGCGCCAGGTGGTGATGGCGGCGGTCTTGAGGCCGCTGAAACTGAAGTCACAACCCGGCCGATCCGTCATCGGTCGGGGAAAGCGGAACCGTCCGGCGACGCCCTGTTCAGCCAACCTGGCCAGCGCTGGGCCGCCGGGGTAGGGCAGACCCAACAGCTTGGCGGTCTTGTCGAAAGCCTCGCCGGCGGCATCGTCCACCGACTCGCCCAAAATCCGATACTGGCCAATGCCATCCACCCGCACCAGCAAAGTATGGCCGCCGGACACCAGCAGCGCCACAAAAGGAAAAGCCGGCGGTTCCGATTCCAACATGGGAGCCAGCAGATGCCCTTCCATGTGATGGATGCCAAGGGCGGGCACCCGCCAGGCCCAGGCCAACCCGCGCCCGATGGCCGCGCCCACCAGCAAGGCACCGATCAATCCCGGGCCGCGTGTATAGGCAATCCCGCGAATCTGGCACGGCTCAACGGCGGCCTGGCGCAGCAATGCGCGGAGTAAGGGCAGGGTTTTACGGACATGATCGCGCGAGGCCAACTCTGGCACCACACCGCCATATTCAGCGTGCAGCGCAATTTGGCTATGTAACACATGTCCCAACAGGCCGCGTTTGCCATCGTACAGGGCCAGTCCGGTTTCGTCGCAAGAGGTTTCGATGCCGAGAATCATGATGGAAACTCACTGATTTTGCATTTGTCGATAGGGGTCATTACAATCCTCCGTTTATCAATTCTTCAACCACGAGTGTACGCAACGATGAACGAGGTGATGGGTTAATGCCTTCCGTGAAAGTCAAGGAAAATGAACCGTTTGATGTGGCTCTGCGCCGCTTCAAACGTTCCTGCGAGAAAGCCGGCGTACTGTCTGAAGTACGTCGGCGCGAGGCGTATGAAAAGCCAACCCAGGAACGCAAGCGCAAACGCGCCGCTGCCGTCAAGCGTCATTTGAAACGCCTTTCGCGGGATGTGACCCGTCGTGTTCGCAAGTACTGACGGCCATCGCTGCCCTTTCCTCGCCCGCGAGTTGCCTGGCATGGCCCTCAAAGACCGCATTCAGGATGACATGAAAACCGCGTTGCGCGCCAAAGACAAGCAGCGTCTTGGCGCTATTCGTCTGATGGTGGCCGCTGTCAAACAGCGCGAGATCGACGAGCGCATCGACTTGAATGACGCGCAGACGCTCGTGGTGCTGGAAAAAATGCTGAAGCAACGTCGGGAGTCGCTGGCGCAATACCAGAGCGCCGGGCGTGAGGACTTGGCTGCGCAGGAAGCCTTTGAGATCGCCCTGATTCAGGAGTATCTGCCCACGCCGTTGGATCCGAGCGCGCTGGACGCGCTCATTGCGCAGGCTATCACCACCAGCGGCGCGCAGTCGATACGCGATATGGGCAAGGTGATGGCGCTCGTCAAAGAGCAGGCCCAGGGCCGGGCCGATCTGGCAGCGGTCAGCGCCCAGATTAAGTCCCAGCTGGGCGCTTGACGCACCGCATTACCGCATTTCCCCGACCGTAGCCGGTTTTGGCGGCGGTCTCCGCTGACGGGCGATGAAGAATCCGCTAGGCTTGGGGGCTATGACTGGCCGTATTCCCCAGGACTATCTGGATCGCTTGCTTCACCAGGTCGATGTAGTCGAAATTATCAACAGCCGGACGCCCTTGCGTCGGGCAGGCCGTGAGTTTGTGGCCTGCTGTCCGTTTCACAACGAAAAAACCCCGTCCTTCTCGGTCAGCCCCAGCAAGCAGTTTTATCACTGCTTTGGCTGTGGCGCGCACGGCAATGCCATCGGTTTTCTCATGGCGTACGAGCGACTGGAGTTCGTTGCTGCGGTGGAGGAGTTGGCCCGCCATGTCGGCTTGGAGCTGCCCACCACGCGCGATAGTGGCAGTGGCGACTCCACGCGCAGCTTGCTGGAGCGGGTAGGGCAGGCCGACCGCTTTTTTCGCCAGCAGCTACGGACGCACCCGGCGCGGCAGCGCGCGGTGGATTATTTGCGCCAGCGGGGCTTGACCGGCGCGATGGCCCAGCGCTTTGGGATCGGTTACGCGCCGCCTGGCTGGGATGCGCTCTGTCGCGCCCTGCGCCAGGAGGGTGTGGCCGATGAAGAGTTGCTAGCGGCTGGCCTGGCGAGCCGTGACGAGCAGGGCCGCCTTCGCGACCGCTTCCGTGATCGCATCATCTTTCCAATTCGGGATCGACGCGGTCGAAGCATCGCGTTTGGCGGTCGAACCCTTGAGAAGGATGGCGCCCCCAAGTACCTCAACTCCCCGGAAACCGCCCTATTTCACAAAGGCGCAGAACTGTACGGCCTGTATGAAGCATGCGTTGGTGGGCGGAATGTGCAGCGCCTGGTGGTGGTGGAGGGTTATATGGATGTGGTGGCCTTGGCGCAGCATGGTATTCCCTATACGGTGGCGACGCTGGGGACTGCGACCACGGCTGGACATATCGAGCGGCTGTTCCGCGTGGCGAGCGCGCTGGTGTTTTGTTTTGACGGCGATCGCGCTGGGCGGACTGCGGGCTGGCGGGCCTTAGAGATAGCCTTGCCCTTTCTGCGCGACGGTCGATCCATCGGATTTTTGTTTCTGCCAGAAGGGGAAGACCCGGACAGCCTGATCCGTCGAGAAGGGCAGGCGGCATTTGAGCAGCGGTTGGCGCAGGCCACGCCACTGGCTGATTATCTGTTCGCTGAACTAAGACAGAAAAGCGATCCCGAAACCCTCGCCGGCCGCGCCCAATTGGCGCAGCTGGCGCAGCCCTTGCTGGAAAAATTGCCCGATAGCGCTTTTCGGGACCTGATGAGCAAACGCTTAATGCAAGAAGCCGGATTATTGGAGACCCGCTTGCGACCACCCGATACCGCCACCGCCACCGCCACCGCCACCGTGCAGCGTGCTGACCGCAATCAGCGCCTGGTCCGCACACCATTGCGTAAAGCCATTGCTTGGTTGCTGTATCGGCCGGAACTGGCGCAAGAGGCGGCGGTCAACATTATGACCTCTTCCGCTAGCCCGGAGCCCGGCGTGCGTTTGCTGGCTGAGTTGCTGGCCACGCTACGCGCGCATCCGCAACTCAGCGTAGCCGCCCTGCTGGAGCGCTACCGCGATAGCCGCGAGGGTGCAATTCTGGAGCGATTAGCGGCCTGGGAGCCAGAAGGAAGGGAGGAGGCGTATCATTTTGCGGCGGAATTCGCCGATATTTTGGCGTATTTACAGCGGCAGATGCAGCCACGCGAGCAAGTACCGGAAATTCTGCTGCGGCGGGGCGCACCAAGCGCCTTGAGTGCTGAAGAGCGTGAAACAGTGCGCAACCTCGGCAGGCCACAAAAAATTTAAGCCTAAGCAAAAGTTCGGCCAAATGCCGCAAGCGTGATATAATTATCAGTTTACGCTTTTTCATCCTCAGCCCGTGACCAGGTTATGAGCGAGCAACAACAATCGCAATTAAAGAAGTTGATCGCCCGCGGCAAGGAAAAGGGATTTTTGACCTATGCCGAGGTAAACGACCATCTGCCCGATGACATTGTCGATCCGGAGCAGATTGAGGACATTATTGCGGTCATCAATGACATGGGCATCGAAGTCCATGAATTTGTGCCGGATACCGAAAGCTTGTTGCTCAACGAAAATCCGGCCAGCGCGGATGACGATGTGGTGGCTGAAGAAGCCGCTGCGGCGTTGGCGGCAGTAGACAGCGAATTTGGCCGCACCACGGATCCGGTGCGGATGTACATGCGCGAAATGGGTACAGTGGAACTGCTGACCCGCGAAGGCGAAATCCAAATCGCCAAGCGCATTGAGGAAGGCATGACCCAGGTGTTATCCGCGCTCGCCAGCTATCCGCCCACCATCGGCGAACTGCTGCGGCTGTATGACTCCATAGGAGAAAACGGCGCCCGGCTATCGGATCTCATCAGTGGCTTCAACGACATCGAAGAGATCACGCCACCTTTGCCCGATGAGGCTCTGTTGTTGGCCCCCGATGAAAGTGATCCGGTGGCGGTGACGGATGAAGTAGTAGCGGTCGATGAGACGGACGTGGTGGACGACGACGAGGCGGCGGTGGTGGAAAGCGGCCCCGATCCGGAAGAAACCGCGCGCCGCTTCACAGAGCTACGCGCCCTGCATCAGGAAACGCTGGCCAGCATGGACCAGATTAATGTGCAAGAGGACGACCACAGCCAGCTGTTGCGTCGGCAGCTTGGCGACCGCTTCCTGCAATTCCGCCTGATGCCAAAGACCCTGGAGCAGTTGATCGCGGCCCTGCGCGAGCGGGCTGAACAGATTCGCGCCTATGAAAGAGAAGTAATGAATCTCTGCGTCAACGCCGCGCAAATGCCGCGTAAAACCTTTATCGTCTCTTTCCCGCAGCAGGAAACCCGGCTGGATTGGGTGGACGAACACATTCAGGCCGGCAAGAAATACTCGCCCCTGCTGGCTGCGCAGCGTGACGCCGTGCTGGCAGTGCAGGCGCGGTTACGGGCTATCGAAGGCGAAGCGCGGTTATCGATTCACGAGATCAAGGACATTAACCGCCACAGGTCCATTGGCGAGGCTAAGGCCCGCCGCGCCAAAAAGGAAATGGTGGAGGCCAATTTGCGCTTGGTGATTTCCATCGCCAAGAAATACACCAACCGGGGCTTGCAGTTTCTGGATTTGATCCAGGAGGGCAACATCGGTCTGATGAAAGCGGTTGATAAGTTTGAATACCGGCGCGGTTACAAATTCTCCACCTATGCCACCTGGTGGATTCGCCAGGCCATTACCCGTTCCATCGCCGATCAGGCGCGCACCATTCGCATTCCGGTACATATGATCGAAACGATCAATAAACTCAACCGCATCTCGCGGCAGATGTTGCAGGAGATGGGTCGTGAGCCAACGCCAGATGAGTTGGCGCGTCGTATGGAGATGCCGGAAGATAAAGTGCGCAAGGTGATGAAGATCGCCAAGGAGCCGATCTCCATGGAGACGCCCATCGGTGACGATGAGGATTCGCATCTTGGTGATTTTATTGAAGATTTAAGTGTGCTATCGCCGGTGGACGCGGCGACGGTTGAGGGGCTGCGCGAGGCGACCCGCGAAGTGCTGGCGACGCTGACTCCACGCGAGGCCAAGGTGTTGCGGATGCGGTTTGGGATTGATTTGCCTACCGATCATACTCTGGAGGAAGTGGGGAAGCAGTTTGACGTCACCCGCGAGCGCATCCGCCAGATCGAGGCCAAAGCGCTGCGCAAGCTGCGCCATCCCAATCGTTCCGAGCAGCTTCGCAGTTTTCTGGATTTGGAGTGAGCCGGTGGCGGGGAAGCGCCTGGATTGTTAAAGTCTTTATTTTTCGGGCCCTTAGCTCAACGGTCAGAGCAGGGGACTCATAATCCCTTGGTTGTAGGTTCGAATCCTACAGGGCCCACCATTTCAGCATGGAGCTGTAACCAAAGCCCGCGAGCAGGGCATTCCCCTGACCGACTTCGAGAAAGACTTTGAACGCATCGTCGCCGAACGCGGCTGGACGGGCTGGACCGGCGAAGGCACCAAAGCGGGTCGGGCCTGGCGGGCGCGGGTGATCTACGAGACCAACCTGCAAACGTCCTATGCGGCGGGGCGCTATCAGCAGATGAAGGCCA
>JBATSQ010000249.1:0-2766 GCA_049293375.1 Candidatus Contendibacter sp. | reverse complement strand
GCGAATTGCAGGAAGGAATCGCGCGTGGGATGTACGATCCACTCGAATAACGCATCCTTGAAGGCCGCCACCGATTTGGTCCAGTAGGGGTTCGATACCATGATGTTACCAGGGCAACGCGGATAGCCGAAGGCAATCAGGCTCTGAGTAAACTCTTCGGTGACCTGCTCCAGGGCGGGATGAGAAAAACCATCGCGTAGAATCAGTGCGTTATCCTGATCCGTCTTGAGTACTTGCTCCTCACGGCCCTCGCTGCCCAGCACCAGCAAGCAGGAGTTTTCCTGCACTTCCAGCGGGGCCAGCAGCTCGAATAGCTTGCGCAAGAGCTTTTTATTTAGCTCCGACACCAATTGCATGATGTAGCGGATCTTAGCGCCCTGATCGTGCAAATCGTGGATCATGTGCACCAGATCGCGGCTGGCCCACTGCAACTCTTCTTTTGATTGCGCCAGCTCGATTTGCAGGGCGATCAAATGCGAATGGTTGGAAAGATAACTCAGCAAGTCAATCTGTTCGAGCATGCCATGAATGGTCGAGCCTTCGTGAATCACCAGGCGATTGATGTCATGGCGGGTCATGCGCAACAAGGCATTGAATAAAAAGTCATCTGGCTCCATGCCAACCAGTTCGTAGCGCGCCAGCGGACCCACGGGCGCATCCAGGGACTGGCGCTGAACGATGGCGGCTTCGCGCAGATCGGTGGCGGTCACGATGCCGATTTCATCGCCGTAACGCACCAGAACCGAGGTGGTTTTATGGGCCTTCATCGCCAGGGCCGTTTCGTGGAGGGTGGTCTCGGCCGTCACGAAGGTCGGAGGATGAATATAGGCGTCACGGATCTTGGCGACGGCGAACGGCGTCACTTGCCGCGTTGGGGCGGCGTCACGCAGCCGCGCTGGCTGCTGGGGGCGGCTTTGGTCAGCGCCGAACAGCGCGGGATGGGTGCGCAGCGTCTCCAGGAGCAGCGTACGCGGGATGCGATAACAATGGGTGGGTTCACCGGCCACGAAGCTGCGTCGGTTGACGCCTTGCAAAATCGCCTCGACATCAAACACATCCTGACTGAGATAGGGCGCGACCACACACACCAAGGCAGATTCGTCACGCTTGATGGCTTGAGAGCCCTCCCCGTTTGGCTGCGGCAGGGCGTGTTCGCCATCCACTTCCCAGACCGATCCCTCAATGACTATGAACAGGCAACCCGGCGGATCGCCCGCCTTTAGTAAAACCTCGCCAGCCTGGTAGGAGCCGATCGTCATCTCCTCAGCCAGCCGCGCCAACTCTGATTCGGGTAACTGGTTGAATGGATGCAACTGCGCCAGAAACGTCTTTTGATCCAGATCGGCGGCGGTGGCCATGGCTGTTCCATTCGGTGGCGTCAAAAGAAAACCCCCTCACGGACAAACCGCAGGGGGGATCATCTTAGCAGATTCCAATCCGGCGGGCGGTTAACTGCTTGGCCCCCCGCCGGTTTGCAGCCGGTCAGTGGCTAGCCGCACCCTCGGCACCGATACCCGTCTGGCAACGGACATCCTGGGCTTCAAAAGCGGCGCGTTCTTGCCGGGCGTTTTCGCTATTGTCCATGATCGAACCGAGCCAGATGCCGATAAACGACAGCGCCATCGAGAACAGTGCCGGGTTCTTGAACGGGAAGATCGCTTCGGCGTTCCCCAGCACATCCTTCCACACGGTCGGGCCGAGAATCACGAACAGAGTAGAACTGATCAGGCCCAGCCAACCGCCGATTAACGCGCCCTTGGTGGTCATCTTCGACCAGAAGATCGACACGATGAGGATGGGGAAGTTGGCGCTGGCCGCCACTGAGAAGGTCAGGCCGACCAAATAAGCGACGTTCTGTTGCTCGAAAGCGATACCCAGCAGAATGGCGATAATGCCCAACACCACAGTGGCCATCTTGGAAACGCGCACTTCTTGCTGCTCATTGACATTGCCGTGCGCGAACACGTTAGCGTACAGGTCATGCGAGATCGCCGACGCGCCGGCCAGAGTCAAGCCGGACACCACCGCCAGAATGGTGGCGAAGGCCACAGCAGAGATGAAGCCCAGCAGCATGTTGCCGCCAACGGCATGGGCCAGGTTGACCGCCGCCATGTTTTGGCCGCCTTTCAACTCCAATATGCCCTTGGCGTTGGTGATCATATAGCCGGAATCGGCGGGCATCAGCAGTACGATGGCACCGAAGCCGATCAGGAAGGTCAGGATGTAGAAATAACCAATGAAACCGGTGGCGTAGAACACCGATTTACGCGCTTCGGTGGCGTTGGGTACAGTAAAGAAACGCATCAGGATATGTGGCAGGCCGGCGGTGCCAAACATCAGCGCCAAACCGAGCGAGATCGCTTCAATCGGGCTGCTCACCAGCACACCCGGTCGCATCAGGGCGTCTTTCTTGGCATGGACTTCGGTGGCCTTGCGGAACAGGTCTTCGGGACTGAGTGTGCCGCCGGTGGCGACGTACAACGCGCCGAAGGCGATAATGGTCGCGCCGCCCAACAGCAGGCAGGCCTTGATGATCTGTACCCAGGTCGTAGCCAGCATGCCGCCGAAGGTGACGTACATGATGATCAGGATACCGACGATGACGACGGCATAGGTATAATCGAGGCCAAACAACACCTGGATCAGTTTGCCAGCGCCGACCATTTGGCCGATGAGGTACAGAACCACCACCACCAGTGAGCCAGTGGCCGCCATGGTGCGCATCGGCACCCGCTGAAAGCGGTAGGACACCACGTCCGCGTAGGT
>JBATSQ010000248.1:0-23576 GCA_049293375.1 Candidatus Contendibacter sp. | reverse complement strand
AGGTTACAAGCGCGGGCCAGATCGGCGATATGATTCATGTCCTGCGCCGCCGCCGCCAGATCCACGGCAGCGCGTTCCACTTCCTGGCGCTCTTCGTTGGCCACGGCAATCACGTTATCCGATTGTGTTTTCACCTTGTCGGACGCAATGGCCACATCTTCGGACACTTGCGTCACGTTGGCCAACACCTTGGCGGTTTCTGACGTTAACAGATTCAAAGCATCGGCCATCGGGCCGGTCACATCTTCTTTCACTGGCACCTTAACTGTGAGATCGCGCTGGCTGAGCTGAGATACACCCTGCAAGAGGAGAATGATCGAGTCATTAAGATTTTCGTTTTCTTGTTCGGCTTGCACCAGATTGGTCAGGCGGTCATCCAACAGCCGATCAAAACCGCGCCCTAGTACCCCCAATTCATCTTCGCCGGTTAAGCTGGTGCGCGCGGTGAAATCACCCTCCGTCACGCGCTGCACTGCATTGGCGATGTCCTGCACTGGTTCAGTGATGGATCGATAAATCGTGACGCCCATCAAGCCAGCCAACAACAATCCCAAAACTGCAACCACGGTCATGATGATGCGGGTATTTCGGCTGGAAGCCACCGACCCGATAATGGTGTCACTTACCTCTTTAACCATAGATTCCCGATGCGGGCTCAGAAAACCGGTACGCAATTCTTCCAGCAATGCGGCCAAATCATTAGTGACGAACAAATTGAGCTTACCGCGATCGCGTTCGGTGAACACCCCTTCGATTTGTCCCATCATTTCGTCCATGATCCCTTTTTGGTCTGTATGGAGATCCTTATGTTGCTCGTCTTTCACTGCACCGTGCCGCTGTTCAGTGGCATGAGGATCGATCATAGTATATTCCTGCCAAGCAGTTTGATAATCTGCTTTCAGCGCGGCTAACCGCTGGGCTCCCTGATCCCAGGAGACTGAGCCTATATTCACGTCATTGACCAAACCAAACAACCGATCCGTAAGAATATTTTCCAGCCGATCAAAGATGGTCTGGGACTTGAGAATTCCATCGACGCTAGTCAATGCATTATTGGCTTGAGTCAGGCCGAAGTAGCTGGAAAGGCCGACGACCAGTAGCATTCCCGTCAGCACAGCGATCAGCACAAACAGGCGCACACCAATTCTTAAGTTACGCATAGCATTCTCCGTTAAAAAATAAGTCGTCAGACCCATAAGCGGCTAAAGCGCACTCACTCCATGATCTTGCATGGCGCGTTGCCTAAGCAGATTCTCCCGCCCATGGGACCAATCCCCTTGATGGCAAAAACATGGAGAGCGACAGCCCCACTACAGATACAGATTGCTTTAAGTCGCTAGGGAGGCAAAAAAGCCGCGATGATCGAATTCCAGCCAGAGGATTTTCCCCTCTCTATAAACCGCAGCCACATAAGCCCGCAACGCGGTTGGCAGCGGCGGCGACTGCGCCAATGAGTGTTCCGTCTTTGCTAGCTGCGGCATGTTTTCCACAAAGAGGCCGACTGCGTCGTCACCTGTATCCAACACCAGTAGATAGCGTTTGTCCGCAGTAGAGGCTTCCAGACCCAGACACAAGGGCAAATCGAACACCGGCACCAGGTTGCCACGCAGGTTAATCAAGCCCGCCAACCACCGTGGCGTCTGTGGAACCACATAAACCGTGGAGCGCTCGACCACCTCACTCACGGTGTCCTGGCCAATCAAAAACCCCAGATCGCCGATGCGAAACCCATAACGCGCCCGCTGGCGAGGCGCGGATTTAAGACCGGCAACCGCTCCATGCGCGGGTTTGAAACGGCCAAGCGCCATACTGGGTTTCAGTAAGCGCGGATTTTCCTTTACCCCTTCCCGTGCCATAGTCCAGCCTCGCACCGGCTCTTAAATAAAATCAGAATAACCCTCTTTCTTACGTCAGGAGAGGATCAGCGAAATGCTTTTAGTTGATCAATGATCTCATCAGCTGCATAGGGTTTCGTGACATAACCCTTGCCCCCTTGCATCTGCGCCCACAGACGATCCGCTTTTTGGTTCTTGCTGGTTACAAAAATGACGGGGATACTTTTCGTTTCCCCATCGCCAGCCAAGGCGCGGCAAGTTGCGAATCCATCCATATCGGGCATGATGATATCCATGAAAATCAGTCCTGGCTTTTCCATTTTTGCCTTTTCAATGGCCTCCTTGCCGTTGGTGGCGCTGATCACGCTAAAACCAGCTTCCATAACAATATCTCTGATATTTTTTAAATCAGCCGGAGAATCATCCACCACCAAAACCTTATTAAGCGCCATTTTCTAATCTCCACACTCAAATCGGCATCATTCAAGTCGAACTCAATGAATAGCCTTGGTCAAACATAACCCTTTTGGTTGCGGCCAGGGTTTCCTGTCATAACAATTATCAAAAAGCCTTTCATTTCAGGTATTTTTTCACTACCTTCTGGAAGGTGTCCTGCTTGACGGGCTTGGTCAGATAAGAATCACAGCCTGCCAAGGCCCCCTTGACCCGATCAAAAGGAGAGGACTTACTGGTTAACATAATCACTGGGGTCTTTTTTCTGGCTTTGTCTCTTTTGATCAGCTTGCAAATCTGGTAGCCATCAATCCCCGGTAAAACCACATCCAGAAAGATCAAGTTGTAATTTTTATGGCTAAAAAATTCAATACCCTCTTCTCCCGTCGCGGCGGCGTCCACATCAATGCCAAAGAGCTTGAGTTCGATTTCGAGCTGTCTACGCACTGGACTACTGTCGTCCACCACCAGAGCCGTATACGCCTTGTGGCTACTCGAAACATCTCCTGCAATTTTTTCCGTAAGTTGTCCAACGATCTTTTCTTTAATCTGATCCAGGCTTCTGGCTTGTTCCGGCAGGGTTGGCAACGGTAGCGGCGCTTTTTTGCCTTCATCCACACCGATGATGCGCTCCTGCTGATGGCCCTGCAAGTTCTGCTGGGCAACCTGATCAAGGGTATTGATCACGCGGCTGGCGACAAAAGGACGTCTGACATAGTATTTCGCATTGGAAGACTGCTCTTTCGTCACCATAATAGTCGGTATGGTGGTGGCCCCTTCATGCAGATGCAGCGCCTGCATGGCCTGTGGATCATCAGCATCGACCAGCAGGATTTTAGGTGCATCGCCAGGCATGGCGACTGTATAAGAGTAGGCCCGATACTGGGAAAGCTTGAAGATATTGCGCAACACATTCCGCTCGGCTTCCGTAATGCCGATCAGCGCCACCGCGTAGGTTTTTTTCTCCATTATTCTACCCCCATCGCAAAGTGCAGAGCGTCTGCCTAAGCCTGCACGGCTGTATTACATTAAGCCATGCGGTATTCCATGATCCAACGACCGGCGCTCTAACAAGAAAGTTACTAGCAGAAAAATAAGTTATGCGCGTCGGGAGCTAGCGTGCAGCGCAGATCCAGCAACCGGCGCTGCAGAACCGAAACAACGGATCGAATCGACCAGACGATGGTTGCAGGACCACCCAACAGCGCCATGCTCTTTATTTTAGCCTAAACCCACAAATTACTAATGATAACTTTCTGACTAGCAAACGATAAATAACCTGGCTTTATTCATAAGCCATTGGTTCTAATAAGGCACAACCATGTGGCGGCGGCAACATCAGACCCGTAGGCAATAAAATGTACCTGCTAAAACAAATAATAAAATCACTGCCTTGCATTTATAGGTAAACCCTAACTTGATGCTGCTTTGCAGGCCGTCCACAGCCAACAGGTGATTTCCGGTTTAGCTTTTTTACATTATAGCTGGCAAGATGCCAAGCTGTGCCAAAGCCTTCCCCATGGGACTTCAGGTAACGGCCATCAAGCTCCACTCGCCTACACACATTAACCGAGCTATCTAAGCCTTGCACCAAGAAAATGCATCATTAAGATACCATTGTAACTTAAATTTTAAGTATTACAATATTTCTCCAGGCGAGCTTGGATAAGCTCTATTAAAAAAGCAAGGCAAGGGTTCTTATGTTGCATCGCAATATAGCAATGGCATGAAGATCCAAGTCGCGAGCGTTACGCAAGTAGGGGATTAACAATAACGGGAATAATGGCGTCCCCAAGGGGATTCGAACCCCTGTTACCGCCGTGAAAGGGCGGTGTCCTAGGCCTCTAGACGATGGGGACAGACAGCGGAGTAAACAACCCGTCAATGATAACGACGTTTGGTGGTGGTGGAGCCAGACGGGATCGAACCGACGACCTCCTGCATGCCATGCAGGCGCTCTCCCAGCTGAGCTATGGCCCCGTTTACCGGAGACGCGCAATCTAAGAGATTTACCTTCCCTTGTCAACTTTGCTTTTTGTCACAACTTTTCCAACGCGACGCGCTAATTTGCGCGCTGGGCGATAAAGTCTAGCGCCCGTGCAATGCGCGCCAGGGTCTTTGGCTGACCCAGTAGTTCTAGAGTGATATCGATCGGCGGCGACACCGCCATACCAGACACCGCCACCCGCAGCGGCTGCGCGACCTTGCCCAGCGGCAACCCAGTCTCCTCGGCTACGCTCTTGACAGTATCGTGAATCGGTTCAGCGCGCCAGTCGGCTAACGCTGCCAATCGTTCGTGTAAGCGCTGCAAGGGCGCGTGAGCGGCGGCGTTGAGATTCTTATCAGCCGCCTTTGCCTCATACTGGGCAAAGTCATGATACAGAAACTGTGCAGCTTGGGCCATGCTTTGCAGGGTGTCGGAACGTTCGGCGAACGCTTGCACCACCGCCGTGAGCGGCGGCCCGGTACTGGGATCGATACCCAACTGACCGATATGCCAGCTTAGGTGGCGGGCGATATGGGGTGGATCCAGGGTCTTGAGGTAATGCTTGTTGAGCCAGATCAGTTTAGACTGGTTAATGGCTGAAGCGGCTTTATTGCAACCGCTAAGATCAAAAAATTCAATCATTTCATCCAGCGCGAAAATTTCCTGATCGCCGTGCGACCACCCCAAGCGCACCAAATAATTCAAGACCGCCTCCGGCAGATAGCCAAGATCACGGTATTCCATCACACTGGCCGCTCCATGGCGTTTCGACAGCTTTTGACCATCCGGTCCGAGAATCATCGGGACATGACCGTAGTGGGGAATCGACGCACCCAGCGCCTTAAGCAGGTTAATCTGGCGCGGGGTGTTGTTGATATGATCATCACCGCGAATAACGTGGGTGATACCCATATCCATATCATCCACCACCACACCGAAATTATAGGTCGGAGTGCCATCCGCACGCGCGATGATTAAGTCGTCCAGTTCGGCGTTCTGAAAAACGATGTCGCCGTGAATTAAATCCTCGACCATCGTCACGCCATCCAGCGGATTCTTGAAGCGCACCACAGGCTCCACGCCGGGCCGCGCCGGGCCGCGATAGTCGCGGTAACGGCCATCGTAACGCGGTTTTTCCTTGCGGCTGCGCTGCACCTCACGCAATGCTTCCAACTCCTCCCGGGTGCAATAGCAATAGTAAGCCTTATCCTCACGCAACAGTTGCTGGAGCACTTCACGGTAACGGTCAAAGCGCTGAGTCTGATAGAACGGCCCTTCATCGTAATCGAGGCCCAGCCAGTTCATGCCTTCTAGAATGGCGTTGACCGCTTCTGGGGTGGAGCGCTCCAAATCGGTGTCCTCGACGCGTAATACAAAGCAACCTCCATGACGCCGGGCATACAGCCAGGAAAATAGCGCCGTGCGCGCGCCACCGATGTGCAAGAACCCTGTGGGGCTAGGGGCAAAGCGGGTTTTGACCATGGTCGGCTCGTCTGCAAAAAAGCTAAAAGGAGGGAGGATCAACCCTTGGGTGATTTAGCTGGACGCTCCCAATGTGCGACATCCTTGCGTGGCGCGCGGGTTAGGCATAGACCGCCATCCGGCACATCGCGGCTGACAGCAGACCCGGCACCAACCGTCGCGCCCTTACCAATCCGCACCGGGGCCACCAAGGAACTGTTAGAGCCGATAAATGCGCCATCGGCAATCACGGTTGGGTGCTTATTGACTCCGTCGTAATTGCAGGTGATGGTACCCGCCCCCACATTCACCTCCGCGCCAATCTCGGCGTCGCCGATGTAGCTTAGGTGATTCACCTTCGAGTTGGGGCCAATCGTCGATTTTTTAATCTCCACGAAATTGCCAATATGGGTGTCCGCCGCCAGCACCGCCCCCGGTCGCAGCCGAGCGTAGGGGCCGATATGGGAGCCAGCGCCAACAATGGTGTCTTCCAGGCGCGAATGAGACAGGATTTCCACATCATCATCGACCACCGCATTGCGTAGCACACAAAACGGCCCAATCCGCACCCGGTCTCCTAGCCGTACTACGCCCTCGAAAACCACATCAATGTCAATCTCCACGTCCTTACCCACGGTCACCGCACCGCGCACTTCCACCCGCGCTGGGTCCAGCAAAGTTGCACCAGCGCGCATCAATTGTTCGGCCTGGCCGCGCTGGTAAAACCGTTCCAACTCGGCCAATTGACAGCGATCATTGACACCCAGTACCTGTTCCGGCTCGTTGACGGTAAATGCTTCAATCCGCACGCCATCCTGCGTCGCTAGAGGCACCACATCGGTCAGATAATACTCGCCCTGGGCGTTATTATTATCAAATCGCCCCGCCCAGCGCCGTAGTTGGTCAGTGGCGACCGCTAAGATGCCGGTATTGATCTCATGCAAAGCCAGTTCCGCTGTAGTAGCGTCTTTCTCCTCAACAATCCGGCACACCTGTCCTTGTGCATCGCGCACAATGCGGCCATAGCCCGCCGGATTGGCCAACTCGACCGTGAGCAGGGCTAGGCTGCCTCGCTGGGCCGCCACGACTAAGGGTCTTAGGGTTTCGGCGCGGATTAAGGGAACGTCTCCATACAACACCAAGGTGACACCGCCATCGACCAGCAACGGCAAGGCCTGAGCCACGGCATGGCCGGTGCCCAGTTGTTCGGTCTGCGCTACCCAGCCGATCCCCGTCTCTTCCGCAAAGCGCGCCCTGACCTGTTCGCCGCCATGACCATACACGACCAGTCGCACTGTGGCTGCCAACGCGCCCGCCGTCGCCAACACATGCGCCAGCAACGGCTTAGCCCCCACTGGATGCAACACTTTGGGGATATCCGAAACCATCCGCTTGCCCTTGCCCGCAGCAAGGATCACCACCGCAAGTTGTTGCATCATTCAATGCGCCTCGCAAAAACTATTGCATAGTATTGTAGTAGCGAACCTGGTCTGTAGAACAAGCGGATTGTGCTCGCAGGCCGCCTTAGAGGCTCGCGCTTCCCCTGCCAGTTAATAAAAAGGCCGCGACAGAGTCGCGGCCTAAGGCGGATATAAGCTATTATTATTATTCGTTTAATCAGCCTGACTTACGCATCTTGCGCAATTTTTCAATCGCTTGCAATTGCGCAATAGCCTCGGCCAGCTCGGCCTTGGCGCGGGCGTAATCGAAATCGCTCTGATGGGCGGCGATCATCTGCTCGGCGCGTTGCTTGGCAGCTTGCGCCGAGGCTTCGTCCAAATCCTTGGCCCGCTCCGCTGTGTCGGACAGAATCGTCACCACATGCGGCTGAACTTCCATCAGTCCACCCGATACATAAAACAGCTGTTCCTCACCACCCTGCAGCCGGACCCGAACTTGCCCGGGTTTGAGTCGAGTCACTAACTGGCTGTGACGCGGCAAGATGCCTAAATCGCCCAATTCACCCGGCGCGGTCACCATCTCAGCGGCTCCAGCAAACAACTCCTTCTCCGCGCTGACGATGTCAACGTGCAGTGTCATGGCCATATATGCGTCTCCTGGTCGATGAGCATGGGCTACACAACCCCTGACTAGGGGTTGCGCGGCTCTTTACAGCTTGCTGGCCTTTTCCACGGCTTCATCAATGGCGCCGACCATATAAAAAGCCTGCTCGGGCAGATGATCGTATTCACCGGCGACGATACCCTTGAACGCCGCAATGGTGTCCTTGAGCGCGACGTACTTACCCGGCGAACCCGTAAACACCTCGGCCACGAAGAAGGGTTGCGATAAGAAGCGCTGAATCTTGCGCGCGCGCGACACAACCAGCTTGTCTTCTTCGGACAACTCGTCCATACCCAGAATGGCAATAATATCCTTGAGCTCTTTGTAGCGTTGCAAGGTGCTCTGGACCGCGCGAGCCGTGTCGTAGTGGTCCTGACCCACCACCAGCGGATCGAGCTGCCGAGAGGTGGAATCCAACGGGTCCACCGCCGGATAGATACCCAGCTCGGCAATCTGCCGGGACAGCACCACCGTGGCGTCCAAATGGGCAAAGGTAGTGGCCGGCGACGGATCGGTCAAGTCGTCGGCGGGTACGTACACGGCCTGAATGGAGGTGATCGAACCGGTCTTAGTCGAGGTGATGCGCTCTTGCAGCACACCCATTTCCTCGGCCAGCGTCGGCTGATAGCCCACCGCTGAGGGCATGCGGCCTAGCAGCGCCGAGCACTCGGTACCGGCCAAGGTGTAGCGGTAGATATTATCCACGAACAGCAACACGTCGCGGCCTTCGTCGCGGAAGTTCTCGGCGATGCTCAGACCAGTCAGAGCCACGCGCAGCCGATTACCGGGCGGCTCGTTCATTTGGCCGTAGACCAGCGCTACCTTGTCGAGCACATTCGACTCCTTCATTTCATGATAGAAGTCGTTGCCCTCGCGGGTGCGCTCGCCCACCCCGGCGAACACCGAATAACCAGAGTGCTCGATGGCGATATTGCGGATCAATTCCATCATGTTGACGGTCTTGCCCACACCCGCGCCGCCGAACAAGCCAACCTTGCCGCCCTTGGCGAACGGACAGAGCAAGTCGATCACTTTGATGCCGGTTTCCAACAGCTCGGTCGCGCCCGACTGATCTTCGTAGCTGGGGGCTGGCTGATGGATGGCCCGATAGGTGTCGGTGTCCACCGGTCCCTTGTGGTCGATGGGCACACCCAGCACATTCATGATCCGGCCCAAGGTGGGCTTACCCACCGGCACAGTCACGGGCGCTCCGGTATTGGAGACCGCCATGTTGCGTTTCAAGCCTTCAGTCGCGCCCATGGCGATGGTGCGGACCACCCCGTCACCCAGCTGTTGCTGGACTTCCAGGATCAGCCCGTTTTCATCGAGCTTGAGCGCGTCGTAGATTTTAGGCACCGCTCCGCGCGGGAACTCGACGTCTACCACGGCGCCGATGATTTGCACGATATTGCCAGAACTCATTGCTTGGGTTCCCCTTAAACTTGTTTCACCGCGCGCCCGCCATTACCACACGGGCGCTCGCCGCGTTCCCTACACCGCAGCGGCGCCACCCACGATCTCGGCCAATTCCTGGGTGATCGACGCCTGCCGGGCCTTGTTATAGATCAGTTGCAACTCATCAATGAGCGTACCCGCGTTGTCGGACGCACTCTTCATGGCGACCATGCGCGCAGCCATCTCGCTGGCCACGTTTTCCACCAAAGCCTGATAAACCACCGATTCGCTGTAACGCCGCAACAGCAATTCGATCAGATCCTTGGGATCGGGCTCGTAAATATAATCCCAGCGATGAACCGGAGCCGCATCCTGCACTTCCGAGACAATCGGCATGAGTCGCTCGATCTTGGGTTTCTGGCTCATGGTGTTCACGAACTCGTTATACACCAGATAGATCGCGTCAACCCGCCCCTCAGTGAAAGCATCGGCCATCACCTTCACCGGGCCCAGCACATCTTCAAAGCGCGGCGAATCGCCCAGGTGAGCCACATGGGCCACAATGTTGCCTTTCAGCCGCCGGAAAAACTGGGATGCCTTGGTACCAACCGTACAAATATCAATTTCGATACCCTGGTTGCGCCATTGCTGCATGGCAATGATCGTGGCTTTGAACAGGTTGGTGTTCAAGCCGCCACACAGACCCCGGTCGGTCGACACCACGATCAACCCAACCCGTTTCAGCTCACGCTCTACCAGCCCCGGACTGCGATACTCGGTATGCGCGTGGGCCAGATGCGAAATGACGTTACGAATCTTGGTGGCATAAGGCCGGGCTGCTTTCATGCGTTCCTGAGCCTTGCGCATCTTACTCGCCGCCACCATTTCCATGGCTTTAGTGATCTTTTGAGTACTTTGAATACTCTTGATCTTGGTTCGGATCTCTTTGGCACCGGCCATGTTGGATCCCGCCTATCCGACGAAAGTGGTCTTGAAATCCGCCGCGATCTTGTTTAGGCCGCTTTCGATTTCACCGTTGAAATCACCCGTCGCATTGATCTGATCGAGCAAAGCAGCCTGGTTGTTACGGGCATACGCCAATAAGCCTGCCTCGAAATCACCGATCTTATTCAGCGCCACATCGTCCAAGTAGCCCCGATCCACCGCAAACAGTGAAACCGCCATTTCGGCCACCGACATCGGCGAGTATTGCTTCTGCTTCATCAGCTCCGTCACGCGCTGACCGCGTTCAAGCTGCTTACGGGTCGCTTCGTCCAGATCGGAGGCGAATTGGGCGAAAGCCGCCAGCTCACGGTACTGGGCCAACGCCAAGCGGATACCGCCACCCAGCTTCTTGATGATCTTGGTCTGCGCGGCACCGCCGACGCGCGACACCGACAAACCGGGATTGATAGCGGGCCGGATACCGGCGTTGAACAGGTCGGTTTCCAGATAGATCTGGCCGTCGGTGATCGAGATCACGTTGGTCGGCACGAAGGCCGAGACGTCACCGGCCTGGGTTTCGATGATCGGCAGCGCGGTCAGCGAGCCGGTCTGGCCCTTCACCGAACCGTTGGTCAGGCGTTCGACCTCATCGGCATTGATGCGGGACGCCCGCTCCAGCAAGCGGGAGTGGAGATAAAACACGTCACCGGGGAACGCTTCGCGGCCCGGCGGGCGGCGCAGCAGCAGCGATACTTGGCGGTAAGCGACGGCCTGCTTGGACAGATCGTCATAGACGATCAAGGCGTCCTGGCCCCGGTCGCGGAAGTATTCGCCCATCGCGCAGCCGGAATACGGCGCGGTGTAGAGCATCGCCGCCGATTCGGAGGCGCTGGCGGCGACCACGATGGTGTGATCCATCGCGCCATGCTCTTCCAGCTTGCGCACCACGTTGGCGATGGAGGAGTTCTTTTGCCCAATCGCCACGTAGATACACTTAACGCCGGTGCCCTTCTGATTGATGATCGTATCAATCGCCACAGCGGTCTTGCCAGTTTGGCGGTCGCCGATAATCAATTCACGCTGGCCGCGCCCGATCGGCACCATGGCGTCGATGGCCTTCAGACCCGTTTGCACTGGCTGACTCACCGACTGGCGCTCGATAACGCCGGGGGCAATGACTTCAATCGGCGACGTCTGCACCGCATGGATTGGGCCCTTGCCATCAATGGGCTGGCCCAGCGCATTGACCACGCGACCGAGCAGCGCCTCGCCGACCGGCACTTCCAGAATGCGACCGGTGCAAAGCGCCTTGTCACCTTCGGCCAAATGCTCGTAATCACCCAGGATCACGGTACCGACGGAATCGCGCTCCAGGTTCATAGCCAAGCCGTAGGTCACCGGATCGCCTTCGCGTGGCGATGGAAACTCGATCATCTCGCCCTGCATGGCGTTGTCGAGACCGTAAATGCGGGCGATGCCGTCAGCCAAGCTGACAATCGTGCCTTCCGTGCGCGCTTCGGCGGTCGCCTCGTAACCTTGCAGGCGCTGCCGAATCAGGTCACTGATTTCGGATGGTTTGAGTTGCATAAAGCGGTATTCCCCTTACTGGCTCAAGGCCGTGGCGAGTTTATCCAGTCGGCCGCGCGCCGAACCGTCGATCACCCGATCACCGATCCGGATCACTGCGCCCGCGATCAATGCCGGGTCCGTCTTGTAATCCAATACGATGCTGCGCTTGAACCTGGCCCGCAGCGCCTTCATCACGCGCTTGCGATGGGCTTCCGTTACCGCCGAGGCGGAAATCAGCTCAGCACGCAAGACATCTTCGGCTTCCGCCCGAAAGCGCTCGAATAACACCGCAATACCAGGCAAGAGATGCAGGCGATGGAATTCGGCCAGCGTTTTAAGGAACGCGACAAAGGATTCCGGAAGCGCCTCGGCGTTATTGCGTGCATCAACACACAACCCCGCCACCAGCTCGGCTTTCTGCTCGCCGCGCAGTTGGGGATTCCATGGGCCCAACAACCGTTGCATGATTGGATCGGCGGCGATCAGGGCGGTGGTTTGTAACAGCTCCGACCACAAAGGCAGGCTCTGGGCGGCTTGCGCCTCCTCGAAGGCGGCGCGCGCGTAAGGCCGGGCAGCGGAGGTGGGTCGGACAACGGGAGTCGGTTCAGCCATGAGCGTGGTCCGTGGTTAAAGCTGACTTACTAGGTCATCCAGCATGGCGGCGTTGGCCGCTTCATCAACTTCGCGCTTGAGCACCTTGCTGGCACCCGCCACCGCCAGGCTTACGACCTGGCTACGCAACTGTTCGCGGGCGCGATTGACCTCCTGCTCAATTTCGGCCTTGGCGGCACCAAGCTGGCGGTCACCTTCAACGCGGGCATCCTGCTTGGATTGCTCAACGAGCTCGTTGGCGCGCTTATGGGCTTGAGCGACGATCTCGGCGGCTTGCTGCCTGGCTTCCTTCAAAAGCTGCGCGGCCTTGGTCTTGGCCAGCTCCTGCTCGCGGACACCGCGTTCCGCAGACGCCAAACCATCGGCGATTCGCTGCTGACGCTCCTGCATGGCCTGGATGATCGGCGGCCACACGTACTTCATGGTAAAGAGCACCAGCAGGCCAAACGTGATCATCTGCCCTATGAGAGTGGCATTGAAGTTCACGCTGTTACCTCCTCGTATACATGGGTATGACGTTTTGGAGAGCCCAACCAAATCACTTGATTAGAGCCTGCACCGGACCGAGGAAGGGGTTGGCGAAAGTAAAGAACAAAGCGACACCGACGCCGATCATCGTCACCGCGTCGAGCAAGCCGGCGACGATGAACATTTTGACCTGCAAGGTGGGAATCATTTCCGGCTGGCGAGCGGCACCTTCCAGAAACTTGCCACCCAACAAGGCGAAGCCGATGGCGGTGCCCAGCGCGCCCAGGCCGATAATCAGAGCCACGGCGATAACGGTCATACCCTGCACGTTGGCAATTAGGCTTGCAGCTTCCATTAGTATCTCCCGTCTAGAGATTGTGGTGTGGATGAAAGAAAAGCGGATGAAACGGGTTTAGCTCGCGCCGTGCTCAGTGATCTTCATGCGCCATGCTCAGATACACAATGGTGAGCACCATGAAGATAAAGGCTTGCAAGGTAATAATGAGAATATGGAACACCGCCCAGGGCCAGCCCAGAACGAATTGAATCCACCAGGGCAACAGCGCGATCAGGATGAAGATCAGCTCACCCGCATAAAGGTTGCCGAACAAACGCAGGCCGAGCGAGATCGGTTTGGCCAGGTCCTCGACAATCCGCAACAACAGGTTAAATGGCATGAACCATTTACCAAAGGGATGCGTCAAGATCTCCATTGAAAAATGGAGGGGACCTTTCACTTTGATGCTGTAGTAATAAAGCAGCAACAGCACCGAGATCGACAGGCCAAAGGTCGAATTCAAGTCAGTGGACGGGACCGAGCGCAGATAGGGTATGCCAAGCGCCGCAGCGATAGCCGGCAACAAATCCACCGGAATCAAGTCCATGAAGTTCCATAAAAAGACCCACACGAAGATCGTCAACGCGAGCGGTGCGATAACCGGGTTGCGACCGTGAAAGGAGTCCTTTACTTGGGTGTCGACGAAATCCACCAGGATCTCGCAAAAATTCTGTAATGGCCCAGGAACACCGCTCGTAGCCGATTTTGCCGCTTTCATAAAAAGCCAGAGGAAAAAAGCGCCCAAAGTAAGCGAGAAAAACAGCGTGTCCACATGGACGGTCCAGAAACCTTCCCCCACCTTGAGATTCGTCAGATGGTGGATGATATACCCCGTTGCGGAGTGACCGGTTTCGCTCATAGCGTCCTCACCGAAGTGTTAAATGTGAAGGGTAACGCCAGCCAATACGCCATTAAGGCCGCCATGTAGGCCAACAGGAGAGGCAGCGGCGAGACATGGAGCCACAACAGAGCGATGCTCAGCAGTGCGATGGTCAACAGCAACTTGCCTACTTCACCCAAGTAAAAGGCGCGGGCCACTTTGGCAGCGGGCGAGCCAACGCCGACAGCAAAAACCCGCCTGGCGAAGTAGAGGGAAACCACAGTGCTGATGCTGCCACCGACTCCTACCGAGTAGGCCGCTTGGGAACCGCTGAGGGCAAGAGCGATGACCGCGCCCGCTAGCGTGACCAACAATTGAATGAAGGTGATGGTGCGGATGACCTGCTGTGCGCCCATGGCTCGCATTAGTTGTAATTCTCTAGGCACCGCATTGCGCCGGGCATTTTTATTAGTCTAGTTCTGTGGTCAGTCTGGTCTTATCGTTTTTTGGCTCTACAGCCTCAGAAGCTCCGCCCGCCGCCCCTCGTTTCGCCTTTTCCCTGACAGTATAGAGCGCCACGAATTATAGGGAATTTACCGCGATGGGGTCAACGAAAATTACCGCGATGCTCAGTACGTCATTTCACACGGGCCAGAATCCCGTCCAGCTCTTCCAGGCTACCGTAGTGGATCATAACGCAACCCTTGCCTGATGTAGCGGCATGGCGCACGCGCACCCGCGCCCCCAGCCTCTCCGAGAGATCGTCCTGTAAAACGCGAATATTAGGGTCGAGCACCGGTTCCGGCCTAGCGGCAACCGGGGCGTTTTGCTGGAGCCGACGCGCCAGTTCTTCGGTTTCTCGCGTCGATAAGCCGCGCAATAGCACCTGACGCGCAGCTTCCTGCTGCAAGGGTAGCGCTAAGGGCAACAAGGCGCGGGCATGGCCCATATCCAGCTTGCGCTCACGCACCAGGCGTTGCACCTCTTCGCTTAGCTCAAGCAAGCGCAATAAATTACTGACTGCGGCGCGCGATCGACCGACCGCCTCAGCGGCCTGCTGGTGGGTCAGGGCAAATTCCGCAATGAGCCGGTGCAGCGCGGTGGCCTCCTCCAATGGGTTGAGATCTTCGCGCTGGATATTTTCGATCAGAGCGATGGCGATGGCCGCCTGGTCTGGCACTGCGCGAATCACCGCAGGCACTTCGCGCAATCCCGCCAACTGCGCTGCCCGCCAGCGCCGTTCTCCGGCAATCAATTCATAGCGCTCTCCTCCCAAAGGCCGCACCACGATCGGCTGCACCACGCCCTGGACGCGGATGGAATCCGCCAGCTCTCGCAACCGGTCTTCGCGCAAATCCTGACGCGGCTGATAACGCCCCGGCGCGATGGATTCGACCGGCACCTGCCGCAGGCTCTCGGTCGCGGCGGGTGATTCTCCGCGGTCCCGCACCGTGGCCACTCCCGCACTGAGTAAAGCATCCAAACCCCGCCCGAGTCCCCCTTTTTTCCGTATCATGTCGCTGCCCTATTGCCGGTCGTCTTTTTCGCCACCGGCCGCCGTAGCCGTTTGCGTACTTCCTTCGCCAAATCTCGGTAGCTTTGCGCACCGCGCGAATCAGCGTCGTAATGGATAATCGATAGGCCGTAGCTGGGCGCTTCAGCCAGCCGCACATTGCGCGGAATGAGCGTCTCAAAAACCGCCTCGCCGAAATGCGCCACAATCTGGGCGGACACGTCATTGGCCAACCGGTTGCGGGAATCGAACATGGTGCGCACCAAGCCCTCAATGCGCAGATCGGGATTAGTGGATGCGCGCACCTTCTCAATGGTGTCGAGCAATGCCGACAGCCCCTCCAGCGCATAGTATTCGCACTGCACCGGAATAATCACTGACCGGGCGGCGGTCAGGGCGTTGACAGTCAGCATGTTCAGGGTTGGCGGGCAGTCAATAAGGATGACATCGAAATTCCATTCCACCGGCGCTAGCGCGACGCGGAGCCGATCAGGCGCATGGTCTTTTTCTAACAACTGAACCTCAGCGGCCGTCAGATCGCCATTGGCGGGCAGCAGTTGCATTTGCGCCTTTTCGACCCATTGCAGCGCTTGGGTCAAGGTCGCCTCTCCCAACAAAACATCATAGCTGGTGGCGGTCACGGCGTGCTTGTCCACGCCACAACCCATGGTAGCGTTGCCCTGGGGATCCAGATCAATCAAGAGGACATTCTGACGCAAGGCGGACAGACAGGCGGCCAGATTGACGGCAGTCGTGGTCTTGCCGACGCCGCCTTTCTGATTGGCAATGGCAAAGATGGCGGCCATGGGTAAATGAGAGCCTCAGTAAGCGGATGCGGGGGTCAGATGGGCCAAATGCCGTTCCGCGTTGAGATGGGGAACGTGCAGCGGGTAAACGCCGACCACTCGGTACGTGGTCGGCAGATGGGCCAATTCCTCGTCGGGGAACACACCTTTCATCGCCAGCAAGCGCCCTCCTGGGGCGCACAGGCGTCCGGCCGCCGCCGCCAGCTCCGCCAGGGTGGCGAAGGCGCGCGATACCACGCTGTTAAAGAGTGCGGCGGGTTGGTAATCCCCTACGCGGCTACGCACCACCCTGACATTACTCAGTTGCAGTTCAGCGGCCACCTGGATCAGAAACCGAGTGCGCTTACTGTTACTGTCTAGCAGAAAGAACTCATGCTCTGGGCAGACTACGGCAAGTGGAATTCCCGGCAGACCCGCGCCGCTGCCTACATCGAGCACCCGCGGCCCTTCCACCCACGGCAAAATCGACAAGCTATCCAGAAGGTGACGCACCACCATCGCTTCGGGATCGCGCACGGCAGTCAGATTATAGGCGCGGTTCCAGCGTTCCAGCAGGGCTAGATAGGCGATCAAGCGCACCTCGGCTCGTTCGGATAGCCGTAGCTGTAACGCTTTGCATCCCTCCGTAAGGGCTTGTTCAATACCCATGAAACACAATCACTCACCGCATGGTTGCATAAATAGATAAGACATTGATTTTTTGGAAATTCAACAAGACAGACGCTGCGCTCATAAAAGCAGCCGGTGTGCAGCCCTGCTTAATGCCTAAGCTGCCGCCTGCTTCGCAGCGAGGCGTCCCTTCCCTTCTTACTATAAGGAAGGCACGCATTGTAACACGCAGGTTGGCGTCGACAGGTCGTCCCACGGCACTCGTGTGGCGGATCCTGTCGCAGCAGAAAAGCCGAAACTCAGCGTACTGGCCTACAGTCTAACGTTATAAAGCCAACAACGGCGCGCCCTAGAGGCGAGTTCGTTATACTGTAGTTGCTAGGGCCGTGAAGGAACCCTGATGACCGCTGAATCACATCCACCGCGCTACACCCCAGGCGAAGAGATTGCCAATAGCATCATTCATGGCATGGGCATTGTGTTCGGCATTGCCGGTCTTGGTGTGCTCACGGCCTTTGCCAGCCTTCATGGCGATGCCTGGCATATCGTTGGATGCAGCATCTATGGGGCGGCCTTGATTCTGCTCTACACCACCTCCACCCTTTACCACAGCATTCCCCTACCCCGCGCCAAGGCGATCCTGCGCACCCTGGACCACTCCGCCATTTTCCTGCTGATTGCTGGCACCTACACCCCTTTTCTCTTGGTCAATCTGCGTGGCCCGTGGGGTTGGTCCTTGTTCGGGGGCATCTGGGGACTGGCGCTACTGGGCATCGTGCTGCGCGTGATGCATGGTCGCCGCTCCAACTTGCTCTCGGTGGCGCTGTACATCGGCATGGGCTGGGCCGTACTGGTCGCCATCCATCCGCTACTGAATCATGTAGCACCGGGTGGCTTGCTGCTCCTGCTCATGGGTGGACTGGCCTACACCTTCGGCGTTCTTTTCTACGTCTGGGAGCGCCTACCCTATCATCACGCGATCTGGCATCTGTTCGTACTGGCGGGCAGTATTCTGCATTTTTTTGCGATCCTGTTTTACGTCATCCCCCTGGCGACGACCCCCCTGGATTGAGAGGATGACTCTGACACCGGAACACATCTGGTCACTGCTGCTGGCCTTGCGTCGCCAGATTCGCCAATCACCTACTCTGTCTCCCAGCTACTGCTTGAGCCTTGCCGCCGATGACCAACCTATCATCACCTCCGATGAGAGCGCCAATGCCGCGTTGCGCGTTGCCAGTAACAGCCGCTGGGAAGCTTTAAAGCCTCTGGAGGCAGCCAGCGCGACGCTGCTGGACTTGTATCTCCCACTAGCGCTGGCGCATCCCCACCAACCGATCACCATCGCGCATCTGGGACAGAGCCTGGATGGGCGCATCGCCACGGTAAATGGCACCTCTCGTTATGTCACTGGCCCCGATAACCTGACCCATCTCCATCGGATGCGGGCCTTATGCGATGCCATCCTGGTTGGAGCGGCGACGGTGGAATGCGACGATCCCCAGCTCACCACCCGGCGGGTTAGCGGACCCAATCCCGTGCGGGTGGTTCTGGATCCGCAGCGGCGGCTCGCCACCGACCGAGGCCTATTTCACGACCAAGCGGCTCCCACTCTGCTGGCGTGCGCCGAAGATCGGATAGGTGCGCCCGCACCTGGTTTTGCTGAGCTACTTGGCTTACCGATGCATGGAGCGACCTTTAATTTGCGCGCCTTGGTGCAGCGCCTACGCGCTCGTAAGCTGTTTGGCCTGTTTATCGAGGGTGGCGGTTTAACCGTATCAGGTTTTTTGGAACAGGGACGCCTTGATCGCCTCCATCTGACCATTGCCCCACTGATCATCGGCTCTGGCCGACTTGGCCTACAATTACCGCCGATTGCCGAGCTAAGCGCTGCTTTGCGGCCACGCCACCAATGCTACGTCATGGGTGAAGATCTTTTATTCGATTGCCAGCTACCCGTCTAAAGGGAACCGAATCCGGTGTTTAGCAAACCGCTGATTTTAAAAGACCAAATACTGGGTTCTGACAAAGAGCCGCTTGTCTGCGCCCCATTGGTTGGAACCCATGAGGCGGCCATTAGCCGCGAACTGGCCGTGATCGTACCCAAGCACCCGGATTTAATCGAATGGCGCGTGGATTTTTTCTCCGACATTGCGGATACCGCCCGCGTCGTGAAGTTGGGTCGGACCATCAAACACCAAGTGGGCCGAATTCCGGTGATTCTTACGCGGCGCTCCACCCGTGAGGGCGGTCATCCGATCAGTCTCAATGAAGACCAGGTCTTTGAGCTGTATGCCGCCCTGTGTCGCGCCGGATGTGTTGATTTGTTCGACTATGAGCTAAGCGTCGGCGAGTACTATTTCCAACAGGCCGTGGCGTTGTCGGAGGAAACCGAGCTGAAGCTGATCGCTTCCTTTCACAACTTTCAAGAGACGCCGAGCCGGGAGGATCTGGTCGCCAAGTTCGTTGCCATGGAACAGGCGGGCGCTGATGTCGCTAAAATCGCGGTGATGGCCAAAGAACCAAGGGATGTATTAACCTTGCTGGAGGCCACCTCGATAGCGCGCGACACCATTGCCCTGCCCATTATCAGTCTGTCCATGGGCGCTTACGGTTCGCTCAGCCGACTGTTTGGCTGGGTATTCGGGTCTTCGGTCAGCTTCGCCGTGGGTGAAAAAAGCTCAGCGCCAGGACAGGTGCCGATGGAGCAACTGAACACGGTGCTCGAGATTTTGCGCGCTGCCCTGAAAGCGCCATGAAGCGCAATCCGCGCGCTCCAGCCACCCTCTTCGGCCCTATCTGGTCGCTGCCGCAGTTCTCATCACTGGCGCTTCCCGAATCGGCAGATTGACCAGCGCCGCGAGTGCCGCCAGTGTCATATCGGCGTACCACATCCAGGCAAAACTGCCGAACTGACTGATCGCCAAGCCGCCCAAATAAGCGCCAAAGAAACCACCTAACTGGTGGGAAAGTAGCGTCATCCCAAACAGGGTTGCCAGATAACGAACGCCGAATAGCTTGCCGACGATGGCGGCGGTTGGCGGCACCGTCGCCAGCCAGGTGAATCCCAAACCGGCCGCAAACAGATAGTACGTGAGTTGTGTCTTGGGCATCAGCAAATACCAGGCGATCAATAGCGCGCGCGACCCGTACATGATCGCCAGGATGTATTTGCTGCGATATTTGGCCACACACGATCCCGCGTACAGACTACCGAAGATGTTGGCCAAACCGATAATGGCGAGCGACCAACTGGCCACAGTGGGCGGTAAACCACACAGATGCACCTCACCCGGCAGATGCGTCACCAGAAAAGCAATGTGGAATCCACAGGTGAAAAAGCCGGCATGAAGGAGCAGATAACTGCGATCCTGCAAGGAATCGCCGATGGCCTTCAGCACCCCGGTCGCCGGTCCGCCAGTTTTAATAGGCATCTCTGCCTGTTGGGTCAAGGTGCCGACCAACGGCAACGCCGCCAGCGTCAGCAAGGCCATCGTCCACATCGTGCCCATCCAGCCGATGGTCTGAATCAATTTTTGCAGGATCGGTGCAAATACGAACTGGCCAAACGAGCCACCGGCGTTAATCACGCCCGCCGCTGAGCCATGCGCCACTGCGGGCAAGCGTCGCGCCGCTGCCCCAATCAGCACGGAGAAACTGCCGGCCCCCGACCCCATGGCCGACAGAAGCCCCAGCGAGACCACTACCCCAAATCCTGAACTCATGAAAGGAGTGATCGCGCTCCCCAGCGCCATGACCACCAAGCCGCCAATCAACACCGGGCGCGGGCCATAACGGTCGGCCAGACCGCCGGCCACTGGTTGAATCGCTCCCCAAGCGAATTGGCCGATAGCCAGGGCTAAGCTGATGGTGCCGATCCCCAGCCCAGTCGATAGCATCAATGGACTGACGAACAAGCCCAGCGACTGGCGCACGCCCATCGTCACCATCAGAATACCGGCGGCGGCCAACGTGGTCGGCAAGACATCCGGCTTACGCAAGGCGTGAAACATACAGGTGTTTTCCTGATTCAAGGTCTACCAATTTGCTTCGATCATGCCATGAAGGACGAAACCCCGAAGTGGGTCGACCGCAAGTATCCGTTAAGACGATTACCACCAATAAGGTGCTAATTTCAGAAAGAAAAAAGAATTTTTAGCGCAATGCGCGTTTCGCTTGCCCAGACAAGTAGGGGCGAAGGACGGTGCGTACTCCAATTTGTGAAGCGTGCTCCAGAAAACAGGTGGAGAAAGCATTCTCAAGCTCTCCACCCTGCGCTATGGCTACGTTGATGAGAGAGCAGAATTTTAGCAGCTGCTCGGATGAAGCTTGAGCGAATAGCTGACGGCTCATTGGGCCGAAGGTAAGCATGACGGCATGATAGCCATAGTTACCCCCTTCGTATCCAAATGCCTCTCCACCATCCCACTTATCTTCAAAGGCAGGAAATAGGTTGATCATCTCAGCAACCAGTTTTGCGGGCGAGTTGATCATGGATTCTGCTTCACTGAACAAAAGGAAGAACAGTGCCAGTCGCCGGAAGCCGGACTCACTCTCCAGCCGCGATATTGCGGCAGTGGGTTTCGTGAAAGAACGCCGACATCACGATGGCGAGGGCCACGCAGCTCAGCATCAGCGCAAAGCCCGCCCGGTAATCGGCGCTGCCGTACACCCGCACCCCATCCACCATCATCCCGTTCCAGCCTAAATCCATGACCCAGCCAAACAAAGGTTGGAGAATCGCCGCGCCTAGAAAAATACCGGTGTTCACCAACGCAATCGCCATGCCCGACAACGCCGGAGCCACCACCTCCTTCGCTCCCGCATAGGTCAACACGAACGACCCACAACTGAAACCCATCAGCACAAACCAGGCCATGCCCACCAGACCGGGGGTCCATGGCGTGTAAGCCACCCCCAGCCAGGCCAGGCCATACAGCAGCGTTCCGGCCACCAACAACGGCTTACGACGACCGAGCCGGTCAGAAAACCAGCCGGATGACAACGCGCCCACCGCAAACCCCGCCAGGGCAATACTGGTGTAAAGCGCAGCCGGGGATCGTCCCAAGCTGTGTACATCGCGCAGAAAGGGAATAGCCCACAGACCGAGAAAGGCCAACATGCTGCCCGGCATTCCCAAATTGATCCAAAAGCCCGGCCAGGTGCGGCGTGTCGCCAACACCCCCAGCAGATCATGCCACCAGTGTTGCTGCCGTGGCGCGTGCGGCGCTTTGCCTTCCATCTCGCGCACGGAAGGGAAACCTATATCCTGCGGCTGGTTGCGCACCCCAAGCCACGACAGCACCGCCAGCAGCAAAGCAATCACGCCAAAGGCGACAAACACGGTGCGCCAAGACCAGAGCGTCAGCATTCCGGCCAGCGGGCCAGCCGCCAGAATCGCGCCGACATTGCCCAGCATCAGGGTCAGACCGCTGATAAAGCCGTAATCCCGATCCCGAAACCACAGGGTGTTGCTTTTCATCAGCCCGACAAAAACCACCGACACCCCCAACCCGACCAAGGCCCGCCCCAGCGACGCCTCCCACAGGGTGTCGGCCAGACCAAACAGGATCGAGCCAAGCCCGGAGACCAAATTGCCCAGCGTCACCGAAATCCGTGCGCCCAAAGTATCGGCCAGGATTCCTGCTGGAATCTGCATTGCGGTGTAGATGTAGTAATACACCGCCGCCAGTGAGCCGAGCGCAGCCCCGGTCGCGCCAAAAGCGCGCATCAGGTCCGCAGAAACCACCGCCGGAGCGATGCGGTGAAAAAACACCAGCATGTAAGCCGCCGCTAGAATGGCGTAAATCGTCCAGCTTATGCGCACAAAGCGCTGACGCTCAGCGCGATCCAGCCCAGATGGCGTGGCTATGCTCATCACATTCTCCTCCAGCTTTTACCCATGGCGAGCCAGCAATCACCGTAAGATCAAATCCGGGCTACTGATCCAGCCACGCGAATATATCCCAATGGCCAACCTGGATGCGCGACTCTCCCCGCTCAATCCAGTCCTGCCGCTGCGCCCGCCAATCCAACATCTCTAACGATTTTGTCGGTGCAATCTGCTGCGCTGCTTCAAGCCAACCTTGCAACAGAGCGGTCTGCA
This sequence comes from Candidatus Contendibacter sp., assembly GCA_049293375.1. Classification (GTDB taxonomy): domain Bacteria; phylum Pseudomonadota; class Gammaproteobacteria; order Competibacterales; family Competibacteraceae; genus Contendibacter. The sequence goes on along the minus strand of JBATSQ010000248.1, from coordinate 596 downwards.
ACGCACGCTGTTGCGGCTGCAAGCGCCAGGGGCTGGGGCCTATCTTCACCGTATAGCCCAAACGCCGCAGCAAGGCCGCTAACAACGGCGCGGCATTAGGGCCTAGCGCCGGGCCAAACCCTTTGTCGCCACGTTGATGCCGATTCACCCGCGCACACACCAACGCATCTTCCGCTAACCGGGGCTGCCAGACCACGCTTCCATCGTAGCTCAGCACGATCAACACCGCCGCCCTCACGTCCCGACATTGCTCAGCTAGCCGCTCCAGCCATGCCGCCGACACCAAATCCAGCAACGCAGATGCGGTGACCAGGGCCACCCCCCGCCACTCCAGGCGTTCCCAATCGCTGACCAGATCCAAGCGCCGCCAATCCAAGGTTCCCTTCACGCCCGCCAGCAGCTCCACGCTACACACCAGCAAAGCCGGATCGCGCTCCACTAACAGCCAGCGCTGTTCGCCACCCAACCGTGGGGCTAGAAAGCGCACATTAGCTCCGGTGCCGCTGGCTAAATCCATGGCGGATAACACAGCGCCCTGCCGCTGCCGCCAGGCGCGCGCGGCCGCCGTCAACTGAGGATGGCGGGCGGCTGCGTCT
>JBATSQ010000247.1:0-8933 GCA_049293375.1 Candidatus Contendibacter sp. | reverse complement strand
TGGGCTTGCCAAGTCATTCCCACAAATGTGCTTCTGCGGGTTTATTGAGCCTCGCCCTTGAAGGCATCGACACGCTCCTTGAGCTTTTGCCCCGGTCGGAACGTGACAACACGCCGCGCAGTAATGGGGATTTCCTCTCCAGTCTTGGGATTGCGACCTGGGCGCTGATTCTTATCGCGCAGATCGAAATTGCCAAACCCAGACAGTTTGACCTGTTGCCCACTTTCCAGGGCGCTGCGGATTTCCTCAAAGAAAATCTCGACCAATTCCTTGGCCTCGCGCTTGTTAATGCCCAATTCCTCGAATAATTGTTCCGCCATATCGGCTTTTGTCAGTGCCATTGCTCTAAATCCTAAGCGTTGCGCCGAACTGCTCAGCCAGCCCGGCAATGATCCCGGATACAGCCGCTTCGACCACATGATCAGTAAGATTGTGCGAGAAATCTTGTAAAATCAATCCAAAAGCCAAACTTTTTTTTTGTTCCAGCATTCCTTTACCCTGATAGATGTCGAAAAGCCGCACCTCGCGCAGCAGCTTACCGCCATGGTGATGGATGCAATCCTGAATCGCCTGCGCACTGACCGCCGCATCCACGACGATGGCAATATCGCGGCGGCTCGCTGGAAAAGAGGATAGCGCATGAAAAGTCGGTGTTCGCGCTACTTGTAGTTTGGCCAGACACAACTCGAATACGTAGGCATCGCCTTCCACATCCAGTTCCCGCGCCACCCGTGGATGGAGTGCGCCCAGCCAACCTACTGGCTGGCCCGCCCGGTCGATGCGGGCGCTTTGGCCCGGATGCAAGGCGGGATGTGGGGATGCAACAAAGGTAAACGCTTCCGGCTCGCTGGTGAGCGCCAGCAACGCCTCGATGTCGGCCTTGAGATCGAAGAAATCCAACGGCCTTTTCACCAAACCCCACTGTTCCGGCAAAGCCAAGCCCGCTGCCACACCCCCCAAATAAGCATCCTGTCGCAACCCGGCTGCCGCTGGAATGAAATTGAGGCCGTGCTCAAACAGCCGCACCCGGGTCTGCTGACGCTTTTGGTTGTGGACCAATGCCTTGAGCAAGCCTGGCCATAAACTGGTGCGCATAACCGCCAAATCGGCGGAAATCGGATTGGTCAACGCCAGCGACTCGCGGTCGGGATCGAGGATTTTTTGAAATGCCGGATCGACAAAGCTGTAGGTAATCGCCTCCTGAAAACCGCGTTGCGCCAAGGTTGCCGTGAACCGCTCCAGCGCAACCTGGCCTTCGGCTTGGGGCACCATCGCCAGCCGAGTTAATGGACCAGTGCTCGGCACGCGCGCGTAACCGTAAATCCGGGCGATTTCCTCAATCAAGTCGGCTTCTAAGGCGATATCGAAGCGGCTGCTCGGCGCAATGACTCGCCAACCCTCAGTTTCGACCGCCACTACCATGTCCAGCCGGCGCAGGATGTTCTCAACCTCTGAGTCAGGAACCTCCATCCCCAACAGTTTGCGGATGCGCTCCGGGCGCAAGCGGATGGCAGGCTGCATCGGTAAATGTTCGGGCGACACTGCTTCAATGAGCGGACCCGCTTCGCCCCCCGCCATGTCGATCAATAACTGCGTGGCGCGCTCGGTGGCGCGCTGCTGTAATTGCCAATCCACGCCGCGCTCGAAACGGTACGCCGAATCGGTCTGCATGCTATAGCGGCGAGCGCGACCGGCGATACGGGTCGGGGCAAAGAAAGCACTCTCCAGAAACACATCGCTGGTGGCGGCGGTGCAGGAGCTGATTTCTCCGCCCATGATGCCAGCCAGCGCCAGGGGTCTGGCTTGATCGGCGATTAGCAAGCTTTCCGCATCCAGATCGACCACCACGCCATTGAGTAACTCCAAGCGTTCGCCGGGCCGGGCGTGGCGCACTTCGATACCGCCCGTGAGTCGATTAAGGTCGAAGGCGTGCATCGGTTGGCCGAGTTCCAGCATTACGTAATTAGTCACATCGACCAGCGGCCCTAGGCTACGCACCCCGGCGCGCCGTAGCCGCTCCTGCATCCATAAGGGCGTTTCCGCCGCAGGATTGACGCCCCGAATCACGCGGCCGATATAACGCGGGCAGTCGTTGGGATCAGTTAGCGTCACGGGAAACACGTCGGCTATGGTCGGTTTGACCGGCTCGACTGACAGCGGCCGAAAGTCGCAGCGCTCGATAGCGGCCACCTCGCGAGCGATGCCTTCCATGCCCAAACAATCGCCGCGATTGGGCGTCAGCTCAATTTCGATCAGCGCATCATCCAGCGCCAGCAGCTCGCGCACGTCCTGGCCGGGTCGGCTCGTAGACGGCAACGGCAACAAACCGTCCGCGTTTTCCGCCAAACCCAGTTCCTTGGCCGAACACAACATGCCTTGCGATTGGACGCCGCGCAGCTTGGACGGCTTGATCTTGAAATCGCCCGGCAGTACAGCGCCGATCAGCGCGGTCGGGGCATACATTCCTATAGAAACATTTGGCGCGCCACAGACGATTTGCAGCGGTTCGGTCTCGCCGACATCGACCGTCGCTACCCGCAGCCGATCCGCGTCTGGGTGCTGAATCAGGCCGAGAACGCGACCTACCACCACCTTGGAGAAAGCCGGAGCCGCCGTTTCGATGCTAGCGACTTCCAAACCGGCCATGGTCAATCGCGCGGCCAGTTCGGCGCTGGAGAGACCAGGATCAACCCATTCCCGCAACCAGTGTTCGCTGACTTTCATGGGCCTCACCTCACCGAAATTGCGCCAGAAAGCGCAGGTCGTTCTCGAAGAACAGCCGCAAATCGTTGACGCCGTAGCGCAGCATGGTCAGGCGCTCGACGCCCATGCCGAAGGCGTAACCAGTGTAGCGCTCGCTGTCGATGTTGACCTTCTCGAACACCGCCGGATGCACCATGCCGCAGCCCAGAACTTCCAGCCAGCCACTGTGTTTGCAGACCCGGCAACCACCGCCACCGCAGATCACGCATTGGATGTCCACCTCGGCGGAGGGTTCAGTGAACGGAAAGTAGGAGGGCCGAAAACGCACCGCCAGATCGCGCTCGAAAAAATGGCGCAGGAAATCATCGAGCACGCCCTTCAAATCAGCAAAACTCACACCTTCATCCACCAGCAAACCTTCAACCTGATGGAACATCGGCGAATGGGTCAAATCCGAATCGCAGCGGTAGACCCGACCCGGTGCGATGATCCGTATAGGCGGTGCTTGGCGTTCCATCACCCGAATCTGCACCGGCGAAGTATGGGTCCGCAACAGGGTGTGAGCGTCGAAATAAAAGGTGTCGTGCATAGCCCGCGCCGGATGGTGGGGCGGGATGTTAAGCGCCTCGAAATTACGAAAATCATCTTCGACTTCTGGGCCTTCAGCCACCGTAAAACCAATCCCAGCAAACAGTGTTGCAATCCGCGCCAAGGTGCGGCTGAGCGGATGATAGCCGCCGGGTTGCTGGCCGCGCCCCGGCAAGGTCACATCAATGGCCTCGGTCGCCAGCCGGGCGTCCAGCGCGGCAGAGTCCAATACAGCTTTACGACCCGCAAGCACGGTTTCGAGGACTTGCTTGGCCTTATTGATGGCTTGACCGGCATCGCGCCGCTGTTCTGGCGGCAGGCGGCCCAGTTCTTTCAGCCGCTCGGTCAGCGCGCCTTTCTTGCCCAGATAGTGCACGCGGGCTTGATCCAGCGCGGCGAGCGTGCCGGCCTGTTCAATCGCGGTTTGGGCGGACTGGAGGAGTTCGGACAATGCGTCCACGCGGGCGAATCTCTTGGCGATAACCAATGAAAAAGGGAAAGACCGCAGCCTTTCCCCCGTTCGACATCCGAACTGAGCGCCGCCGGATCAAGGCGATCCAGCGCGCCGTTCAGGCGATACCGAGCGCGGTTTTGGCGCGGTGGGCTAACTCGGCAAACACAGGCTTGTCAAAAACGGCCAGATCGGCCAGCACTTTGCGATCCATTTCGATGGCAGCGTGCTTCAAGCCGTTGATGAGTCGGCTGTAGGACAAGCCGTTTTCGCGCGCGCCAGCGTTGATACGCACGATCCACAGCGCGCGAAACTCGCGTTTCTTCTGTCGGCGGTCGCGATAAGCGTATTGGCCCGCTTTAATAACGGCCTGCTTGGCAACCCGAAATACCCGGCTGCGGGCACCACGATAGCCCTTGGCCAGCTTCAACACTTTTTTGTGGCGGGCGTGGGCGGTCACGCCGCGTTTTACTCTGGACATAATTTAACTCTCCGGCGCAATCAACTGTAGGGCAGCATTTGGCGAACGGCGGGCGTATCCACAGCCGCCAGAATGGTGGTGCCGCGTAAGTGCCGCTTCCGCTTGGTCGATTTTTTGGTCAGGATGTGCCGGAGGTGTGAGTGGGAGCACTTGAACTTACCGGAACCGGTGGGCCGAAAACGCTTGGCCGCGCCGCGATTGCTTTTCATCTTGGGCATTGCATGACTCCGCGATTTCTAAAGAAAATTCTGGATGATCCCGGCGGACGCCGGAGACGAAAGCGGCCAGTCACGGCAGGGGGTTACTTCTTCTTGATCGGCGCGATGGTCATCACCATCTGCCGCCCTTCCATCCTGGGCCGCTGTTCCACCACGCCATAAGGAGCGAGGTCGTCTTCCACGCGCTTGAGAAGGGTCATACCCAGATCTTGGTGCGCCATTTCACGGCCCCGAAACCGTAATGTCACCTTGGCTTTATCGCCTTCACTGAGGAAACGGACCAGGTTGCGTAGTTTGACCTGATAGTCTCCTTCGTCCGTACCTGGACGAAACTTGATTTCCTTGACCTGAATCTGTTTCTGCTTCTTCCTAGCTTCGTTCTGCTTCTTGGCTTGTTCAAATCGGAACTTGCCATAATCCATGATGCGGCAGACTGGCGGTTTCGCGTTCGGGGAGATTTCCACCAGATCCAGTTCAGCTTCCTCGGCCATCCGCCTGGCTTGCACCAGAGGGACGATTCCGGCTTGCTCGCCATCCTGGTCGATCAGGCGCACTTCGCGCCCGGTGATCTCGTCGTTGAGCCGGAGTTCATTGTTTGCGGCGATGTTGCATTCCTCCTAATTATTCGGTGCGTCCGCGCCGGGCGATGTCGGCTCGCAGAAGTTCCATAAAAGCCATCAGAGGCATGATGCCCAAATTTTGGCCGGTACGGGTACGCACAGCGACGGTTTCGGTTTCCATCTCCCGGTCGCCGACAACCAGCAGATAGGGGACACGTTGTAAGGTGTGCTCACGGATTTTAAAGCCGATTTTCTCGTTTCTCAAGTCACTTGCAACGCGGAAACCTTGTTGCATAAGGCTTTTTTCGAGATTGACGGCATATTCGGCCTGATGATCGGTAATATCGAGCACCACGGCTTGCACCGGGGCTAGCCACGTCGGCAGCGCGCCGGCATATTGTTCGATTAAAATACCGATGAAGCGCTCCAGCGAACCGAGAATGGCCCGATGCAGCATGACCGGCACCCGCTTGCTGCCGTCTTCAGCAATATAGTGGGCATCCAGTCGGCCCGGCATCGAAAAATCGACCTGAATGGTGCCGCACTGCCACAAGCGATCCAGACAATCGCGCAGCACATATTCAATTTTGGGGCCGTAAAACGCGCCTTCGCCGGGTTTGAGCGTCCACGGCAAGCCGGTGCGGTTCAGCGCCAGTTCCAGCGCCTTTTCCGCTTTGTCCCACACCTCGTCGCTGCCCACCCGCTGCTCCGGTCGGGTCGCCAAGGCCAGTTGCACGTCGTTGAAGCCGAACTCGGCATAGGCGTGAAACAGCAGTTCCATGAAGGCTGAAACTTCCGCCTGAATCTGATCTTCGGTGCAGAAGATGTGAGCGTCGTCCTGGACGAAATTGCGCACCCGCATCAGCCCGTGCAGGGTACCGGACGGTTCGTTGCGATGGCAGGAGCCGAACTCGGCCAGCCGCAGCGGCAAGTCGCGATAGCTCTTCAGGCCCTGGTTGTAAATCTGGATATGGCAGGGACAGTTCATCGGCTTGATCGCATAATCGCGGTTTTCCGATGCGGTGGTGAACATACCAGCATCGAATTTGCCCCAGTGGCCAGAACGTTCCCACAGGCTGCGATCCACAATCTGCGGCGTGTGGACTTCCTGATAGCCGTGCTGGCGCAATAACTGCCGGATGTAATTCTGAATCTCGATGTAAATCCGCCAGCCCCGGTCGTGCCAGAACACCATGCCCGGCGCTTCTTCCTGGACGTGGAACAGATCGAGCGCCTTGCCGACCTTGCGGTGGTCACGCTTTTCCGCCTCTTCCAGTCGATGCAGGTAAGCTTTCAGCGCCTTTTGATCGAGCCAGGCGGTGCCGTAGATGCGCTGGAGCATCTCGTTGCGGGAATCACCGCGCCAGTACGCGCCGGCCACCTTCATCAGCTTGAAGGCCTTGAGCTTGCCGGTGGACGGAACGTGCGGGCCGCGACACAGATCGATGAAATCGCCCTGCCGGTACAGCGAAATCGGCTCGTCGCTGGGAATGGCGGCGATGATTTGCGCCTTGTACTCCTCGCCAAGATTGCGGAAAAAGGCCACCGCTTCGTCGCGCGGCATCACCGAGCGTTCGACCGGAATATCCTGGGCCGCCAGTTCCTCCATCCGCGCCTGAATCCGTTCCAGGTCTTCGGGAGTGAAAGGGCGTTCGAAGGCGAAGTCGTAATAGAAGCCGTTCTCGATCACCGGGCCGATGGTGACCTGAGCGGCCGGATACAGTTGCTTGACCGCGTGCGCCAGCAGGTGCGCGCTGGAATGGCGGATGATGTCCAGCCCTTCCGGGTCGCGCTCGGTGATGATGGCCAAATTTGCGTCCCGCGCGATCAGGTGCGAGGTATCCACCAGCCGACCGTCCACCTTGCCGGCCAGGGCGGCCTTGGCCAAGCCAGGGCCGATCGCGGCGGCGACATCGCGAACGCTGACCGGCGCGTCGAACGCGCGCTGGCTACCGTCGGGGAGCGTGATGATGGGCATGACTACGATCTCTAGGCCATCCGCTAATAGGTACTGAGGCAAAATAGTAAAGGGCGCACCCAAAAACCCTTCTTTTGGAAGGAAGGCGCGCCCTTTGTAAAACCCGGCTGCTCTGCGACTCAGACCAGAAACTGGTAGGCGCGATTGGACTCGAACCAACGACCCCCACCATGTCAAGGTGGTGCTCTAACCAACTGAGCTACGCGCCTAAGCGATTAGGGACGGAAGGTTAACCAATGCGGGGGTGCGTTGGCAAGAGGATCGTGGTATTTCTTCGATCTAGCTCGATGAGTTGGGATTTTTGGAACAAAGCTATCCTCGCCGTTAGGCAGACTGACGCTAGATTATAGGCGTTATACTTGATTGAGGACCTGCGCCAAACGCAGCATAGAGCTTTAAATCGGTCAGTCGACTGAAAACGCCTCTGCGAAGCAAATACAAATATGGGTGTGAATACCGAACCTAAGATTGGTTTTGTAAGCCTTGGTTGCCCCAAGGCGCTGGTCGATGCGGAGCGTATTCTGACCCAATTGCGCGCCGAGGGTTATGGCGTCACGCCGCGCTATGCGGATGCAGATCTGGTGGTGGTGAACACCTGCGGTTTCATCGACGCTGCGGTGGCCGAATCGCTGGAAGCGATTGGCGAGGCCTTGACGGAAAACGGGCGGGTTATTGTCACCGGCTGTCTGGGTGCGAAAGCCCATGTTGTGCGTGATCTGCACCCCAGTGTCCTGGCGGTGACCGGCCCGCACGCCTGTGCGGAGGTGATGGCGGCGATTCACACTCATCTGCCGCGGCCGCATGATCCGTTTCTCGATCTGGTCCCGCCGCAGGGCATCAAGCTAACCCCTCGGCATTACGCTTATCTTAAGATTGCCGAAGGCTGCAATCATCGTTGTACCTTCTGCATTATCCCGCATTTACGTGGCGATTTGCGCAGCCGACCGGTGGATGAGATCTTGCGCGAGGCGGAATATCTGGTGCGCGGTGGGGTGCGGGAGCTGCTGGTGGTTTCGCAAGACACCAGTGCTTATGGAGTGGATTTGCGCTATCGCACCGGCTTTTGGAATGGCCGCCCCCTGAAAACCCATTTGAGCGCTCTGGCCGCCGCCCTGGGCGAACTCGGCGTCTGGGTCCGGCTCCATTATGTCTATCCCTATCCGCAGGTGGACGATCTGATCCCGCTAATGGCCGAGGGCCGGTTACTGCCCTATCTCGATATTCCACTCCAACATGCCAGCCCCACCATTCTCAAAGCGATGCAGCGCCCGGCGCATGCGGAACGTACCCTGGAGCGTATCGGGCGTTGGCGGGAACAGTGTCCAGAGCTGACCTTGCGTAGCACCTTTATTGTCGGCTTTCCCGGCGAGACCGAGGCGGATTTCGTGCAACTGTTGGAGTTTCTGGCGGCAGCGCAGCTTGATCGGGTCGGCTGCTTTACTTACTCACCGGTGGATGGCGCTGCCGCCAACGCCTTGCCCAATCCAGTGCCGGAAGCACTTAAAGAGGAGCGGCGCGCGCGCCTGATGACCCAGCAGGCGCAAATCAGCGCGCGGCGGCTGCAACGCAAAGTGGGGCACACATTGACGGTGCTGGTGGATGGCCATGACGCACAAGGCCGAGCCATCGCCCGCTCTAGCGCGGATGCGCCGGAGATCGACGGCGTGGTGCTGATTGCCCATGGCGTGGCGGCGGTCGGAGAGTTCGCCCAGGTACAGATTGTGAGGGCGGATCAGCACGATCTACATGCGCGCCTTCTTCAGGCGGGCCGACGGAAAAAATTCCGCTAGGCTCGTATTGAACTTTTGCCGAGCGCCCCTATCTTACTCTGCAAGCGTAAGCCCTTACGCCCGTCCGCTTCCCTCCCTGAGCGGACTCATCCGGTTCGCTGAGCCGGATACCTCTTTGGCCTCGGTTCCATACCCCCTTGGAACCGGGGCTTTTTTCGCTATGG
>JBATSQ010000246.1:0-10296 GCA_049293375.1 Candidatus Contendibacter sp. | reverse complement strand
CCTGTCCCATGGGCGTGTCCTTGCGCGCGCTCAGATGGGGCGGGGTGAATTGTTCCGCAGTCTGGAAGTCAGTCACCACCTCGACCGGGCCAAAACTGACAATGGCGATTTCGACCCGTTTCGCGGCCAGGCTGTCCGCCAGCAGCTCCTCTTTAAAGGTGTTCAGCCCTTCATTCAGTTCGGCGATGGCCGCACCATTCATGGACCAGGAATTGTCCAGCAACAATACGCAGGGACAGCGTGGTTCAGGATTGTCGGCGAATTCAGCGCCACTGAAATCCGCACCGAACGGGGTTTGCCGGGAAAGATCAAGTTCATTCACTCCAGTTCTCCAGGAAAAGTTGGCGCGAGCATGAGTGAATGCACTATAACCTATCCACCTCACCATGGGGGTTGCAGACCTTAGGGCTTGCACAAGAGCAGGTAGATGGGTTGGATTCAGGCACAACAGGCGGATTGGAGAGCGTGATGGTGAGACGACGCATAGCCATGATTGCTACCTTAGGCGTAGCGCTGCTGTCAGGGTGCGTGGAGCGCGCGCCGTCTAGCTCCATGCCGGATCAGGTCGCGCTGGCCTCCAGGCTGAGCGGCTTGGAGGTGCGCTTGACGGCCGTGGAGCAGGCCCTTGCCGCGCAGGCGACGGGCCAAGGCAAAGCGGTGGCGCTGGAAAAAACCCTCGCCGAGTTGCGCCGGGAGATGGTGGCGCAACAGGCTACATTGGAGCAGGTGCGGCGTGAGGTGGAGGCCTTGCCCGCGCGGCGTGCGTCCGCCGCCAGCTACCGAGCGGCCGATCTGACGCTGGGCGAATTGCCGGGTGGAGCAGGCGCACCGGTGGCGCGACCTGTTCCCGCCGAGATTCCTGAGACCGCACAGGAGATTCTGGTCTATGCGCAGGTCGCGACGGGCTACGTCAAGGGCGGTCCGCACCGTTTTCGCATCGCAGCGCGGCTGGACAGTGGCGAGGAAGCGGCTTTTTATCTCTACGCGATTGGCCGACCCCAGCAAGGCTGGGCTTATAATTCCACGAATATGTGGTTGCCCATGCCGAAGAATCGGGAACTGCTATTGCAAACGGAAGGCGAGCCATTTTTTGGCGACTGGAACAGCGAAGTGCGGATCATTGGCTATCGCTGAGCAGCGTCCGCCTGCACGGAAGCCAGGCTGCGGGACATCATCGACCTGTGTTTTACCGGCGCGGTAATGATTCAATCTGCAAAGAACAGCGAGGCGCTATGCCGAACCATCCGACTATGGCCCTCTCCAGCACGACCCCGGTAGGCGGTCTCTTGTTTGATCCCACCAGGGAGGCGGTGGTGCGGGAAAAAATCGCGCCGAAGCTGGGCGAGCGGATACCGCAGCTCTGGCCCTATCCGGGCCATGCGACGCCGGATTGGGGGCCTGGCGCAACGGTTTGGGTTTATCTAGACGATACAGCACTGGCTGAACTGCTGCCGGAAGCCGCTAAGCGCCAGTGGCGGCTAGGGGTGTTGCCCCATCCCGAGCTAAATCAGGCCCGGCTCTACTTTGGGGTGACCGAGCATCTGGATATGGCGCTGACACATCTCCTCGACGACCCGAAAGAGCAGTTTATCGATCTGTTTTACTGTAACGGGCGGGTGGTGTTTCAGTCGGTAGTGGTGGGTAAGGTGTTTACGCTGGGGGGCATCGGTGCAACGCCTGGCTTTTTGCAGCGCTTGCAAAGCGTTGCGAGTGTGCTGCGCTCCAGTATCACACATCTGGAACTAAATCCTTATACCTTGACCACGGCGAAGGAGCAGAGTCTAGAGACCGCCGCGCTGGGACTAGTGATGGTAGAGCAGGGGGGTAGATCACTGCTGTCCAGGCCCCTGCTGGACGATGCCAGCAGCAACGATGGCCTGTTGCACGCGCTGATTCTAGCGCCCCGCAGTCGCTTGGAATTTATGCGCTTTTGGCTGGTTTCTCTCTGGGCGGCGCGGGGTGGCGAAAAACTGCCGCCATTTGTGGGGCACCTCAAAACCGCCGCCTTGGCCATCATCAGTCCCAAACCGCTGGATTATCTGCACGATGGAGTCGGGCGCAGCGCCCGTCAGCTGAAACTGACGGTGGCTCCCAACGCTTTGCGGGTCTTGCCAGGCCTTCATTTGCGCACACAAGCCCAGGGGCCACAGTCTCGGGAGACTTACAAAGTTCAGGGCTTGCCGACCGGTAACGCCCGCGCGGCGCTTCTTGGCAGATCCCGACCCTGGTTGCATCGGGCGACGGCTGAGGAGTTTAAGGAACTTTATTCAGCGCTGCGCGAGAACGCCCGCATTTCGCAAGCCTATCTGACCTTGATGGTGCTTGCCACCATCCTGGCGACGCTGGGGCTGTTCGCCGACTCGGCACCGGTCATTATCGGTGCCATGATTCTAGCGCCGTTGATGGCCCCCATCATCTCGCTTGCGATGGCGGTGGTTCGGCAGGATAACGGTTTATTGGCGGCCAGCCTAAAAACCCTGGGGTTGGGCATGTGCCTGGCGCTAGGCTGCGCGGTGGTCATAACCTGGCTCATGCCGCTGCGTTCTATGACGGGCGAAATCGCCGCGCGCCTTAGTCCGACCTTGCTTGATTTGGGCGTTGCGCTGATTTCTGGGGTAGCGGGAGCTTATGCCCATGCCCGCGAGGAGGTAGCACGCAGTTTGGCCGGTGTCGCCATCGCCGTGGCGCTGGTGCCGCCTCTGGCGGTTTCCGGCATTGGCCTGGGTTGGGGCGATTGGCTGATCTTCCAGAATTCCTTTGTGCTGTTTCTAACCAACTTATTCGGGATTGTTCTGGCCGGCAATTTGACCTTTCTGGCCCTGGGCTTTGGGCCGTTTGGGCTGGCCCGGCGCGGCTTGCTGGCGGCGCTGGTTCTGGTCGCGGTCATCAGTGTGCCGCTGGGATTTGGCCTGGCGCGCATGATGGAGGAGCAAAGCGTGGTGCGGGCGCTGGAGGGGCAAAAGATCGCCGATGTCGTTGTGCGCCAGGTGACGGTGCAGCTGGACGATCCACTGACAGATCTACTGGCGCGAACCTTGGCTTTGGTGCAGCCCAAGCCTGAGCAAGGCGATGGACGTCAAGCGCCATCGACCGCAAGGCCGTTGGCGCTGTCCGCGCGCCTGCTAGCGCCAAGGCCGATGGACGGCGCGGACGTGGAGCGGGTGAAACAGGCTATGGAGGCCCGCATTGGTCGCCCGGTGCGGCTGGAGGCGACCTTGGCGCTGGTACGCTGACCCGGAGCAGCGTACGGATTTTTGCCCCGGATTCCAGCCACTATTCGACAGTCGCTGCCGCAGAAACTATCCTTGTCACCGGGTTATATTGGCCGGTCGCGGCGCGACGCCTCTGGCCGCGCCCAGACGGTAGATCACCCACAGACCTTCAACTCTTCTATGAGGAAGCTGTTCATGTCCGTTCCCAGCGAATTGCCGGCCTGGCGCGCCCTGCAAGCCCATCACGCCGCCATTGCTGACCAGCACCTACGCGACCTGTTCGCCGCTGATCCTGAGCGCTTTGACAAATTTTCCCGCCGCTTCGGCGATCTGCTGGTGGATTTTTCCAAGCACCGCATCACCGAGGAAACGTTCAACCTGCTGATCGAGCTGGCGCGCCAGGCGCAGCTACCGGCCCAGGTGGCGCGGATGTTCGACGGTGAAATGATCAACCACACCGAGCGCCGCTCGGTGCTGCATGTGGCGTTGCGCAACCGCAGTGACCGCCCCATCCGCGTTAATGGCGAAGAGGTCATGCCGGGAGTGAACGCTGTGCTGGAGCACATGCGCAAATTTTCCGAGCAGATTCGGCGCGGCAAATGGCGCGGCCATACCGGCAAGCGCATTCGCGATGTGGTGAATATCGGCATCGGCGGTTCTGATCTGGGGCCGAAAATGATCTGTGAGGCCTTGGAACCCTACGGCGATCCCACCTTAAGGATGCACTTCGTCTCAAACGTAGATGGCGCACATATCAGCCATGTGCTGGCCGAGTGCGACCCGGAAAGCACCCTGTTCATCATCGCTTCCAAGACCTTCACTACCCAGGAAACCATGACCAACGCCCACACCGCCCGCGCCTGGCTGGTGAAGGAGTTGCAGGATGAATCGGCGGTCGCCAAGCACTTTGTCGCGGTGTCCACCAATGCCGAGGGCGTGCGCAAATTCGGTATTGACACGGCCAACATGTTTGAGTTTTGGGATTGGGTCGGTGGGCGCTATTCGTTGTGGTCAGCCATCGGCCTGCCCATCGTGGTGTATCTCGGCATGGAGCATTTCACGGAGATGCTGGACGGCGCGCACGCCATGGACGAGCATTTTCGCACCGCACCGCTGGGAGAGAATCTGCCGGTCATCCTGGGACTGCTAGGGGTCTGGTATATCGACTTTTTTGGGGCCGATAGCCACGTCATGCTGGTTTATGATGACTATCTGCGTTCCCTGCCCGATTACCTGCAACAGCTCGACATGGAAAGCAATGGCAAGACTATTGATCGGAATGGGCAGCAGGTGCAGGTCAACACGGGGCCGATTCTGTGGGGCGGTCTGGGGAACAACGGCCAGCATGCCTTCTATCAATTGCTGCATCAGGGCACCCATCTGGTGCCGGCGGATTTTCTGGCCCCGGCGCACAGTCCCAATCCTATTGGGGCGCACCATTCGATTTTGCTAGCCAACTGCCTGGCCCAGGCCGAGGCGCTGATGGTGGGCAAAACCGAGGCCCAGGCGCGCGCCGAGCTGGAAAAACAGGGTTTAAGCGGCGAGGCGCTAGAGAAGTTACTGCCCTATAAGGTTTTCCCCGGTAACCGCCCCAGCACCAGCCTGTTCTATCGCCGCCTGACGCCACAGGTGTTGGGGGCGCTGATCGCGCTGTACGAGCACCGGGTCTTTGTCCAGGGCGCGATCTGGAATATCAATTCCTTTGACCAGTGGGGCGTGGAGTTGGGCAAGCAACTGGCGAACGCCATTTTACCGGAACTCACCGGCGCACAGCCCCCAGGCGGACATGACGGCTCAACCCTGGGTCTAATCCAGTTTTGCCGCGAAAGCTGATGAACTGTAAAGTGTAGCCTCAAAAAAAGCGGCATCGGTTTGACCGATGCCGCTATCATGCCGCCAGCCGGAGTGGCTGGATTTTAATAGCTCTTTTTCTCTTCCGCTTTGTTCTCGATAGCCTTGCCAGCGGATTTTACATCCTGGCCAGCGCCCTTGACGGTGTTGCAGCCAGTTAAGCCAGCACCTAGCAAGGGAATCGCACCCAGGAGCAAAAGTGTGATAGCGGTTAAGCGTTTCATGGGGTTATTGACTCCAGCGAGGTTAGTTAGAAGGGTAGAAGTTGGCAATAGATCAACGCCTTGGAGTGTAGCGGATCAGACTGGGACTGTCCACGGAGCGAGCATAGGCGCGTCGCTGCGTCGGGAATGAAATGGGTGATCCTGATAGCAGCGCGCACGGTTTGACTGCTGAGATGCATAAAATATCCATTCACCCATACCAACAGCCGGTGAGAGGAGTGCCCGAATGCTGGGAGAGAACCACGATCTGTTTCATGAGTTCCCCGAATACCGGGAACGTATTGCTGAATTGCAAGCTGCTAACCCTGGTTTTGCGCATTTGTATGACGACTACCACCGGGTCAATGGCGAAGTGGAGCGCATCGAACTCCAGATTGAAACCCCCTCGGACCACTATACCGAGACGCTAAAGAAACAGCGCTTGCATTTAAAAGATGAGATTTACGCAATCCTGCGCAAGGCGCGCGCCCAGGAGCAAGCCTGAATCCTCAGTTTTACAGTGGGCGAACCCGCCACCGAGCCATGAGAACGCCCTTTTTTCGCCTACCGTTATTGGGGTAGCTTTCCAGCGTCACCGCCCGTATCCGCTGCGCCGCTGCGGGTGCGACCGCGTCGGGGGCGTTCGCCGCTTAAGGCGGCGGGTTTCGCAGTTGTTGGTAACTGGGGGCGGATTGGCGGGATTGGCGTGGTAGAGTCGATAGCGGCTCCGACTCGCGCCCGGCGCAGCCAGCCCAAGACCCTTTGCTCCAGGGCATCCTGCGCATTGGGCGGCAAATCGCGAAAGATCAAGGCACCGATCCCCAAGAGCAGCGTCAGTCCGCCCAGGAAAGTGATCAGCGGTTGCATGAAGGCAATCATAAGCAGGGCGAGTAGAGCGAACAGGAGGTGGCGAAATTTCAATGTCTTTTCTCCAAAGATGGCTATCGTCCACTCTGGGGCGATAAACGGGCGAGAATGAACGTGCAGTTGTCGTCCGGCTGGCTGCGTTGCCGACGAATCGCTCGGATCAGTGCAGCCAGCAGGCGATCCGCTAATTCTTCAAGGGGGCGCTCGCCGTCTCCCAGTAGCTTGGGCCAGTGGCGGATGAAGGCTTGCGGATCGCTCAGATGCCAAAGTCCGTCGCTCGCCAGGAGATAGACCCAACCCGGCTCTAGTTCTAGTGTGCGACGATCGCCCAGCCCGCGCAGAAACAAGGGCAGATTGCCCTCATGTAATTCGAATAGTTCCTCGGTAATGGTGTCTGGGCGCGGCTTGATCACGCCAAGCGTACTGCCCAGCGCAAAGGCTTGGCTAATCTGGGAATTCGCTTGGCCGTGAACTTGTTGGCTCCACTGCGCGCTACCTATCAGCCCTAGCATCGCCAGGTGGGTCGCCGGGACATGATCGACCGTCAAGCAGCGCGCTTCGTCCGCACTGACTGCATACAGCCGCGAATCACCGACGTGAAAGAGCAAGGCCGGGCCTTCGGCTGGAATTTCGAGCAGGATCAGGGTGCAGCCGGTTTGTAGGCCCTCAGCCTGGAAGTGTCGGCGTAGTTGACGATGTAGGGCCTCCAGGCGCTTGCTGATCTGCGCCAGCTTCGTGGTAGCCGCAAGATACAGCAAGCCTTCAATAGCTTTTTCAGCCGCCTCTCGACCATGGCTATGGCCACCCATACCGTCGAGCAGAGCCAAGCGCCAATGTCCAGGCGGCCAATCTGGCAAGCACAAGGTGGCTTCCTGTTCGCTCCATAGCCAGCGGGCGTGGCCCGCGCCGTCGATGACCAGATAGTTATCTTGGTTCTCCCGGCGTCCGCGTCCCGTGGGCGAGCGCAGTGAACGAACGGCAATTTCCAGGGGGTACGGCGCGGGATGAACTAGCACGTTAGGGGCAGCGTCGGCGTTCATGAGGGATCGAAAACCTGATTATGGATGGATTTCTCGCAACGCCAGTGCCAACAGCGTCCGGCGCGAGAGGATTCACCCTTCTGCTAGACTAGACAACAATAATGCGAATAATACGGCTTCAAGACGCGTTATCCGATTTCTCTTTGCAGTTTAGCCGGCAAATCCCATGGCCAAGAATGTTGAAAGCTCTCCTCAACCCCCCGTGGAACGACGTTTGAGTAGCCGGGTGCTTCCCGCCGAGACGGCTCATTCCTTGGAGTTTTCACCCGGTATGCCACGTTCAGGGGCCGGAGGCTTCGCTCAACCCGGCGGCCACTCCGCGCGAGAACCCCTAAGAACCGCCGGTTTGCACAGCGACGGGCCTGATACTGTAAACGGAGCCGAAGGCCTGACTGCGGGAACGGTGATCGGGCCGCCTGAACGCCGATTCCGGCTCGTTAGCGACCTAAGCGGACGGGTGCGGGTCTGGCTGGCGCGTGCGGTGACCTCCTCCCCCAATACGGACGTGCCCGATGGGGTCGATGAGTTTCGCGTCCTCAAGGTGTTTGTTCCCACCACCCCCGGCCTGCGGGAGGTCGGCCTCGATGAGCGGTCGGTGCGGGTGGACACACTCAACTTGCGCAACTATCTGGCCAAGATCAAGACGCGGGTTGACGTCGCCTTGAAATTGAATCATCCGCATATCGCCCGCGCTTACGGTTGGTGGCAGGGTCCTGACGGCTGGCCGTTTGTTGAGATGGAGCACCTGGATCACCGTAACGGCCGTAGTCTAGCGCAACTGCTGCAAGAGAAGGGCCGGAGCGGATTTCAGCCCGAGATTGTCTTGGGCTGGCTGCGCCCGATTGCCGCCGCCTTGGACTATGGTCGCCGCGATTACCGGCTTGCCCATCAGCATCTAAACGCCGATACGGTGTTTGTGAATAACGCCGGTATCATCAAGCTGTTGGGCTATGGGCTGGCTATTGATCCACAGGAGCCGCGCAGTGTGTTGTTTAATAACGATGCGCCCACTATGGCGGCGGTTGGTCCCATGGGAACAGCCGCCGAAATGGCTTTTCGTCAAGATGTTTTTGCCCTGGCGCTGTTGGCCTACCAATTGCTGACAGGCCACAGCGCCTACGAATTCCTCGGTGCCAACGCCTACGCACATGTCGTACCGCAGCCCGCCGGTTTGACCGATGAAGCCTGGCGTGTCCTACGCCGTGGTTTGGCCTATCCGAGCGAGTTGTGCCCAACCGACGCTGGACAGTTCGTGAATGACCTGGAGGCCGCGCAAGGCGTGGCTGCGGAGAGACCGGGCCGCGCCCTGAACCGGAAGTACTGGGGGCTGGGAGCTGCGGGATTGGGGTTGGCGATCCTAGTTGGTTTTTACGTCTTTGGCAAACGCGATGCGGCGGCACCGCAACCGCCGGAGAGAGTAGCGGTCCCCGCTGTGGGGCGTCCAGCCCAAGGGGTTACGCAGGCGACGCCAAACCAGAACCGGCCGGTTTACGGCAGTGATTCGGAGCGCGAGGCGGATAGGCGCGCTTTTGAGTCGGCCAGGCGCGTCGATACCCTAGACGCCTATCGGCTTTATTTGCAAGGTTGCCCAGGCTGTGGTTACGAAAAAGAGGGTCGGGCCGCCATCTTGCGCATAGAAAATCAGGAGAAAATCACCAGAATCAAAACGGCTTTTGAGAAAGCGGTCCAGGTTCTGGAGCGTGAAAAACGCGGCGATCAGGGCGATGAGGCCTTATCCCACCTGGCGGCGCTGGCAGCGTTCACTTCGGCGGACCTCGATCCGTTTATTGACGCTGGGCGGCGGCGTGTCACGCTGGGTTGGGCGGCGCTGGCGCAGGCTAGCCTGGAGCAGGGCGACCTGGTACAAGCCCGTGAGTGGTTGAAGAAGGCTGAAGCGACCCAAACGCACCAGGTTGAACTGGCGCTACTCACACAATCCCTGGAGGAAGCGCAAACCCTGCAACAAGCGCGCGTCTCGGATGGCGACGCCTTCGCTGTGGCGCGCCGCGCCAACACGCGCCGGGCGTACTGGACTTATTTGGAACGTTGTGAACCGAGTTGCGGCCATCGCGCTGAGGCTGAGGCCGCGCTGGCGCGGCTGGCACCGACCAACCCGCTGATGAGTGATCGGCTGCAAGACGGCTCGCCAGGGCCAGAGATGGTGGTAATTCGCGCCGGCCGTTTCGTCATGGGATCTCCAGCCCATGAGAAAGGCCGCTATAACGATGAAACGGCCCATGCAGTCCGGATTGACAACACGTTCGCTATAGGCAAATACGAAGTTACGTTCCAAGAATATGATCGGTTCGCCAAGGCGACCAGCCGGGCGTTGCCTAAAGATCAGGGGTGGGGTCGGGGCCGGCGCCCGGTCATTAATGTTTCCTGGCCAGATGCGGCCGCTTACACCCAGTGGCTATCGCAACAAACTAATGCCCGCTACCGTCTGCCGACCGAGGCGGAATGGGAATATGCGGCGCGCGCTGGAGTCACCGCGAGCCGGTATTGGGGCGACAATCCCGATCAAGGTTGCGCCTATGCCAACGCCGCTGATTTGGACGGTAAACGGACTTTTATCGGCTGGTCGGTGATGAACTGTCATGATCGCTATGTGTACACCGCTCCGGTCGGCAGCTATTACGATAACCCGTTTGGCTTACACGATATGCTGGGCAATGTCCTGGAGTGGACCTGCTCACTGTACGACAAGGATCGACCCTCTCCGGTGCAGGATTGCGAGCAGCCGACCGCAGATCGCCAGTTCGTGTTACGTGGTGGTTCCTGGAACGACGAACCGCGCAATGTCCGCTCGGCGGACCGCCATCGTAGTCGGCCGGAGTTTCAGGATTATTTTCTGGGGTTCCGCCTGGTGCGGGATTTGCCCTGATGATCTTGGGAGCGTTGGTCTTAGGTACCGGTGGAGCGATATAGGGCGTTATGATCAAAAAATCCAATACTTTGCCAGTCGGCTACCGTCTTCATCAATACCGCATCGAGATGGTATTAGGCGCGGGCGGATTTGGCATTACCTATAAGGCCGTACACGAAGCGTTGCAGACCCAAGCGGCCATTAAGGAATACTTTCCGGTCGAGTGGTCCTATCGGGATCGTGACGAAGTGAATGTC
>JBATSQ010000245.1:0-2649 GCA_049293375.1 Candidatus Contendibacter sp. | reverse complement strand
ACCCCTTGATCGGCTCCATCACGGCGTCCAGATTCAGGTCATCGCAAAAATCCAGAAACTCCTCACGCAGCAAGGCGATATGGGTGTTGGCTGGGATGCCGATGGCCAGATTGACCGAGAACATCGGGGTGCCGGTGTGCGGAGCGCTGTAGCTGCGGGTCACCAGATCCTCAATGTTGATCGAGCGGCTGGCGAAAAAGTTGGCCAGGTGGTGGACGATGCCGGGCTGGTTAACCGCGACCACTTCCACAGCATAAGGCAAGGCGTCGCCGGTGGGGGCTCGATCCTCGGTACGCTTGGCGATAATGGTCATATTCAGCGTCTGTTCCAAGCGCTTGAGCTGCATTTCCAGTTTGGTCAGGGTGTTCCAGTTGCCTTGCACCATCAACAGCATGGCGAACTCGCCGCCCAGCACGGTCATGCGGCTATCTGCAATGTGGCAATCGCAATCCAGGATCGCGCGCGAGAGCTCGTTGACCAAACCAGGACGATCCTCACCCAGGGCCGAGACGACCAGATAATTTTTCACAAACGCGGTTTCCTGACAGGCCAATGGAAGGGAATTGCACCGCGCCAGTGTACAGGCATCCACTGAGGGTGAAAACCGCCCTGGCCAGCGCTTGTCAAGCCCGTCCGGTATCCGTACCATGCGGCGATTGTCAGTAGCTTAGAGAGAATAAAATCATGTTTCGCGGCAGCATGGTGGCGGTGGTCACGCCAATGAATGCGGATGGCGCGCTGGATTTTGGCGCGCTGGCCCAACTGGTGGAATTTCATATCGAAAATGGCACTGATGGCCTCATCGCCGTGGGCACCACGGGCGAGTCGGCGACCGTGGATTTCGCCGAGCACGTTGATGTGGTGCGCCGGGTCGTGGCGCTGGTCAAGGGCCGGATTCCGGTGATTGCCGGTACCGGTGCTAATTCGACCACCGAGGCGCTGCACCTGACCGAGAAAGCCAAGGAATCCGGGGCGGATGCGTGCTTATTGGTGACGCCTTATTACAACAAGCCGACCCAGGAAGGTTTGTATCGCCACTATCGGCTGATCGCCGAGCGGGTGGCGATTCCCCAGATTCTTTACAACGTGCCGGGGCGCACCGCCTGCGATCTCCAGCCGGCCACGGTGGAGCGGCTGGCTGAAATTCCTAACATCGTCGGCATCAAGGAAGCCAGCACGCTGGAGCGCATCCAGGAACTGGTGCACCGTGTGGGCGCGCGCCTGGCGGTGTACAGCGGCGATGATGGCATTGCGGCGGAAGCCATGCTCAGCGGAGCCCAAGGCGTGATCTCGGTGACGGCCAATGTCGCTCCGCGCCTGATGCGAGACATGGCCGCTGCGGCGCTAGCCGGCGACCGCGCCCGGGCCAAAGCCTTGGATGCGAAACTGGCGGGTTTGCACAAGGCATTGTTCCTTGAATCCAATCCCATCCCGGTGAAATGGGCCGTCCAACAATTGGGCCTGATCCCGCCGGGCATTCGCTTACCGTTGACGCCGTTGTCCGAATCGTTGCAGCCTGCGGTGCGCGTGGCGATGCAACAGGCTGGAGTGCTCTGATCCGCCATGACGATACGTTTTCCCCATTCCCTGTGGCGCGCCGCGCCGTTAGCGGTAGCGCTCATAGCCCTGCTTGGCTGTTCCACCAAGCTCGATAACCTGTTGCCGGATCGGCGACCGGACTACCGGCAGAGTAAAGTGGCGCAACCGTTGGATGTGCCGCCAGATCTCACGGCGTCCACCATTGACGATACCTTGGTGGCGCCGGAACTGAATCCAGTGGGTTCAGCCAGCCTCTCGGCCTATGCGGGTGAGCGGACAGGCGCGCAACCGCAGGCGCGCAAGGAAGAAGCCATCTTGCCAGCGCAGACCGGCATCAGCCTGGAACAGGACGGTGCGCAGCGTTGGCTGGCGGTGAGCGCTCCGGCTGATCAGGTCTGGCCCAAGGTGCGAGAATTCTGGATGAGCAACGGCTTTGCTCTAAAACGCGATGACCCCACCATCGGCATCCTGGAAACGGACTGGGTGGAGAATCGCGCCGATATTCCCGAAGACGGGATTCGGCGAGTGCTCAAGCAATTTTTGGATTTTGCCTACTCCGCGCCGACGCGCGATCGCTTTCGCACCCGACTGGAACGCGCCGCCGATGGTAAAAGCACTGAGATTTACCTGACGCATTCCGGTGTGGAAGAAGTCGCAGTGGGCGGAGCCAGCGCCAGCGCCAGCAATACCTTTGTCTGGCAGCGGCGGCCGCCCAGCCCAGAGCTGGAAGCCGAGATGCTGAAACGGCTGACCGTCTTTCTGGGGGCTTCCGAGCAGCGGGCAGCGCGTTCGGCCCAGGCTGGCGCGACCAGTGCCGGGCCGCGCGCGCGGCTGGTGGAGCAGGGTGGCGAGAGCCAACTCCTTATCAACGAAGATTATTCCCGTTCCTGGCGTCTGGTTGGCTTGGCCTTGGACAGCAGCAGCTATGCCGTGGAAGAGCAAAATCGCGGTCAGGGTTTGTACGTGGTTGAATACCGCGATCCGGAACAGGAAAACCGGAAGCCGGGCGACGAAGGATGGCTGGCGAAGCTGGCGTTTTGGCGGGGCCGCGCTGACGCGCCGCCGCCGGGAACCCGCTATCGGGTGCGGCTGGCCGGGCAGGGTCAGCAG
>JBATSQ010000244.1:0-2905 GCA_049293375.1 Candidatus Contendibacter sp. | reverse complement strand
CGGCGGCATTCGCTTGCGCAAGGACTGGCAATCGCTGGAAGAAGTGTTCGAATCGGCCCTACGCCTGCTGGAGCAGCCACTCCGCAACCATCCGGTGCGCCTGGCGCTCGAGCCGCAGCTGCCGCTCGTCCGCTGCGATGGTGTATTGATGGAGCGGGTACTGGTCAACCTGTTGGAAAACGCCACCAAATATACCCCACCGGGTACAGCTATCGGGGTCACCGCCGCCGTTGAGGCCGGTCAATTGCGCATCGAAGTTTGGGATGAAGGGCCGGGATTGCCCGCCGGGCATGAGCAGGCGCTGTTTGAGAAATTCAGGCGCGGCCATGCTGAATCGGCCCTGCCGGGCATCGGTCTGGGTCTGGCGATTTGCCAGGCTATCATCGAAGCGCACGGCGGACACATTGAAGCCACCAACCGGCCGCGCGGCGGTGCCCGTTTTGTGATAACTCTACCGCTGGAAACGCCACCGTCGGTTGAAGGCGAAGATGGCGAGCCTACGCTGCCTAAGTAGCTGTCGGCCCTGGGCCGTCTGAACCGCTTGAAGCGCGGCAGGGAAGCGGCGTGGCGCGGAGGCGTGGTAAAACGACCAACCACCGCACGGTACCAACCGGTGACAAGCTCGGGTGAAAGAGCGGACCCCAGGGTCGAACAGGCGCTGATCGCGGCCAAAATTCAGGTTAATTTAATGTTTTTGCCTTACGTTCCGAGTGGGCCCGAACCGGACGACGGCAACCCGACCGAGAAATTTGCTCGTACTCAAATTCTTTGATGATTGAAAATAAGAACCTTCAGCGCAACGGGAGATAAGTACTTTATCAAAAGTTCAACCAGCCCTAAAGTCTCTAAATATTTGAAAGTATTGGGTTAGAATACCAGATAACTTTGGATCCCCTACTGACCATGAACCCTAAGCGATCGCGGCTATTGCCGCTAAATCGTTTCTTACTCGCCGCCGCATTCGCGTTGGCCACTTTGGGATCGGCGCAAACCCTGGCTGCCGGTTGGTCGAATCCGGCCACGCTGGGCACGAGCAGCCTGTATTCAATCTATGCTAACAACGTCTCGGTGGCCGTGGGCGCGACCGGCAACGGCGTCGCCGTGTGGCAAGAGCCCGCCAGCGGGACGTTGAAATACGCGGTTCAACAGGGCGGCGTCTGGAACACCGCCAAAACCTTCTACACGGCATCGGCCACCACCACCAGCAACGAGTTTTTGTCCGACCCCCATGTGGTGCTCGATAGCGCCGGTACCGCGACCGCCCTCTGGGCGTCGAACAAACGGACGATGCAATACTGCGTTTCCGGCGGTCGCGTCGTTCGCTACGTCTGGACCAGTTTCGTCAAAGCGGCGAGTTTGGCGGCGGGCGCAACCGCATGGACCAACGTCTCTACGCAGGGCGTCCAGGTCGGCGACGCGCAAATCGGTTTGGATCAAAACGGCAACGCGGTGGCACTTTGGGCGTACGTGGAGAAAACGGGCGCTCCCAAATCGCTGCAAAGCGCCGCTAAGCCAGCGGCTGGCATGTGTGGTCTCCGCCCGAAACCCTCTACAGTTCGGTGAACCCGATCTCGCTGCTAAGCCTTGCGGTGGCCGCGACCGGCGCGGCTGTGGCGGTTTGGCAGGAGAAAACCACCGATGTCTCCAATCCCTACGCGATCCGGGCGGCTTACTTGCCGGTGGCGGGAAGCACCTGGAGCGGTGTGGAGGAGGTTTTTCGGCCCGCCGCGCAACTCGGCGTGCTTCAGGCCGCCATCAACGGCAACGGCCAAGCGGCGGCGACGTGGAATAACAGCTACGCCGTTCAGTGGGCGCGACGCTCCAACGGCGCGTGGGCAGCGGAAGCGCTGGTTTCCACCCCGGGACGGGCGTATTCGAGCACCGGTCCGTATGCCGTGTACGCGGGGCCGGATTTGTCCGCTGACGCGCTGGGCAATTTCCTGGTCGGCTGGCTAGAAAATGACGTTGCCCGTGTCGAGCTTTCGGTGCAAGCTCAGATGCACCGGGCGGATGGCGGGGTGGACAGCGCCGCCTGGACGGTCGGCGGGAGTAGCAACTCGCCTCGGGTCACAACGAGTCCGGATGGCTCGCTGGCCACCGTGGCGTGGATCGATGACGGCGACGCCAACGCTTACGCCGCCAGCTTCACGCCCGGTCAGGGTTGGGGGCAACCCCTCCTCTTGAGCGCCGGGGCGAACCAGTATACCGCCGCGTGGGGCACGGGAGTGGCTTTGGCCAGCGGTCCCAACGCTTCCGCCAGCGCGGTGTGGCTCCGGGTGTACAATACTAATGTCGGCACTAATGTCGGCATTAAAATCCTTGCCTCTTCCTACTGGCCTTGAACGTCGGTTATAAGCGAACGGTTCAAGCGGTTCGCTTACCTTCCTAAAAGTTTGGTGCGCGATGGCGACGATGCCTAACCCTCGGTTGACCGTTCTGCTGGTCGAAGACGAACGCACCATCCGCCGCTTCGTGCGCAGCGCATTAGAGCGCGAGGGCCATCGGGTCGAAGAAGCGGAAACCTTACAACAGGGCCTGCTGGAGGCGGGTACCCGCAAACCCCATCTGGTCATTCTCGATTTAGGGTTGCCAGACGGTAACGGGATCGATTTCATCCACGAGTTGCGGGTCTGGAGCAAGATCCCGATCCTGGTGCTGTCAGCGCGCGTGCAGGAGCACGACAAGGTGGAGGCGCTGGATGCCGGTGCTGATGATTATCTGCTTAAACCGTTCGGGGTGGCGGAATTGCTGGCGCGGGTGCGAGCGGTCTGTCGTCGTTACGCGGGCGAATCGGGTGGTGAAGCGGTGGTGAATTTCGGCGAGGTTTGTGTGGACTGGGCGCATCGCCAGGTAACGCGCGACGGTCAACCGGTTCACCTGACGCCCATTGAGTTTCGTCTGCTGG
>JBATSQ010000243.1:0-5480 GCA_049293375.1 Candidatus Contendibacter sp. | reverse complement strand
CAGTCACCGCCGACACCGCATTCGCCGCAGTGATCGCCGCGTGCGCCGCACCGCGCGCTGACCAGGATGCCGGTACCTGGATCACCCCGCAGATGCATCGGGCCTATTGCCGACTGCATCGCCTGGGGCACGCCCACTCCATTGAGGTCTGGCAGGCTGGCGCACTGGTAGGCGGTCTCTATGGGGTCGCGATTGGCCAGGTTTTTTTCGGTGAATCCATGTTCAGCACTCTGAGCGACGCTTCTAAAACAGCGCTGGCGGGACTCGCTCTGCAATGGCAGCGCTGGGGCTGTGCATTCATTGATTGCCAGGTGCACACCGAGCATCTGGCCCGCATGGGCGCGGTTAACATCCCCCGCACCGATTTTATGCGGCTGTTGGAACGCTATTGCGCCTTGCCGGGACCAGAAGGCGCCTGGCTTTTGGATGAGAATCTGCTGGCCGCGCTGGCGGCCCCCTCCACCCGTTGATGAGTAATCCACACGCTTCCCTGTATGAGCTGCGTCTGTTCCTGACGACTGAACAGGGATGCAGTTATCTCTGGGGTCGACAAGCCCGCAATGTGGTCGCCGATCCGGTGGTTACGGACCGTCACCTCTATAACTCGCTGGCGGAGCTGGGTTTCCGACGCAGCGGCGATCAGCTTTACCGGCCGCATTGTCGAGCGTGCGCCGCTTGCCAGTCGCTGCGGATACCAGCCGCGCGCTTCCAGCCGAACCGTTCGCAGCGCCGCCTCTGGACGCGCAATCAAGATGTGCGCGCCCAGCTTGTGGATGCGGTGTTTCAGGATGAGCATTTCGCGCTGTTTAGCCGCTATATCAGCGCGCGTCACGCTGGCGGCGGCATGGATCCAGACAGTCCGGACTATTATTGGTCCTTTGTCACCTCGCACTGGTGCCAGACTCGGCTTTGTGAGTTTCGCTTTAACCAGGAGTTGCTGGCGGTGGCGGTGGTGGATTACCTGGAGAATGGCCTATCGGCGGTTTACACCTTTTTCGATCCGCTGTATGCGACGCGTGGCCTGGGCACCCACGCCATCTTGTGGCAAATCGCCGAAGCGCGCCGCCTGGGACTGCGTTGGGTCTATCTGGGGTACTGGGTGGAGCACTGCCGCAAGATGGCATACAAAACCCGGTTCCATCCGCATGAGGTGTTCGTCACGGAAAGATCGTGCTGGGTGGAGGAAAGGGGGGAATAAGGACGGGTGCGGGTAACGCTGCTCTCACCCGCGCTATGCATTGAAATCGAAAATCCCTTCAGTCACCGCTCGCCAATTTCTAAACAAGTTTGTTGTAATACATTCCTGTTGTGATACGATCCTGTATAGAAACTTCAGGAGCATCCCATGACGTGTTTCGGCCGAACCACGGAAACCGCCGAGCTTTGGCGCCTGTTCAAGGAGGGACGCAATCTGCTGATGCTCGCGCCACGCCGGATTGGCAAGACGGTTCAAATCAACCACCTGCGCGATACGGCGGCAGAACACGGATTTCGCGCCATCGTGCTGGAAGTGGCGGGCTTTCGGGAGGAAAAGGATTTCTTCCGCCAATGTTGCGCGACCATTCAGGAAGAACTCTCGACCGGCGCCAAAGTCATGACCGCCTTCGGCGAGCGACTTTCGCGAGTGTGGCGCGGCCACGAAGGCGGCGGCGATTGGCGGCAAGCCCTGCTGCAAACCGACTGGCGGGAGTTCGCCAACCACCTGCTGGCCCACCTGGACGAGCACAAAAACGAGCCGCCCTGGCTGATCCTGGTAGACGAATTGCCCATCTTCGTTTTGGCTCTGCGCGAGCGTGGTGGGGTTCAGGCGGTCAGCGATTTCCTGTACTGGCTGCGCAACATGCGCCAGAAATACCGCCGGGTGCGCTGGCTTTACACCGGCTCCATCGGTCTGGACAGCGTTGCGCGCCGCGATAGCGTGGAGGGAGCCTTGAACGATCTGGACGTGTTCCCGTTCGCTCCCTTCGCTCCCGATACGGCTCGCGCCTTCCTGGCCGACATCGCCAAGCGGCGCGGTCGTACCTTGCACGAAGACGCCGCCGAAGCCATCCTGCGCCGGCTGGGCTGGCTTTCGCCCTACTACCTGGAAAAAGTCGCCGAGGACGCCTGCACCTTGGCCGGGACTGGTAACGTGCTGGACCTGCCGCGCGCCCAAGCCGCGCTGGACCGGATGCTCGATTTGGAGAAACGCACTTACTGGAGTACGTGGCGGGAACATCTGGACCGCAACTTTACCGATCCCGAACGCAGCCGCCTCTATGCCGTGCTGGAAACGGTTGCCAAGAGCGACGCGGGGGCGGGTTCCGACGCGCTGCTGCCAGCGCTCAACCGGGGTGGCGAGCCGGTGGGCGAAGCGGCCTTGCGCCACTTGCTTGATACTTTGTTAGCTGATGGCTATCTCGCCGTGGACAGCGAACGCCGCTACCGCTTCCGCATGAACCTGTTGCGCGAGTGGTGGCTGCGCTACGTGGTGTTGTGAGGGGCCGCGATGGGCAAGCTCATCAATCTCGCCGTTTATAACCCGGCTATTCTCGACGACGCGGATTTTCTCGCCGGTTTTGTCGCCCGCCAAGACTTGGCCGCCTCGTTGCTCGCCCGTCTGGGCGAAATCACGCCGCGCGGCCAAGCCAAGCACCATCTCATCCTCGGTCAGCGTGGCATGGGCAAGACCAGCCTGTTGCGCCGACTGGCCCTCGGCGTGCGCGAGGATGCCGCGCTGGCCGCCGTGCTGTTGCCGCTCACCTTCCGGGAAGAGCAATACAACGTCCACAACCTGCACACGTTTTGGCTCAACTGCCTGGATGCTCTGGGCGATTATTTCGAGAAAACCGGCCAGGCCGACAAGGCCGACGAAATCGACCGCGACACCGCGACGCTGATGCGCGGCGACATTGACGTTGAAGGCAGCGCCGCGCTCGATGTCTTCAAGCGTTGGGCCAAGCGTGAGGGGCCGCGCCCTCTGTTGCTGCTGGACAATATCGATTTCATCCTCGACGGCTTGGAAACCCAGCACTGGAGCCTGCGCCGGGTGATGCAGGAGGCGGGCGGCATTATTGTGGTCGGGGCATCCGCCGCTTATCTCGAAGCGACCGCTGACCCCAAGGGCGCTTTTTACGACTTCTTTCAGGTGACTGTGCTGGAAAAGCTCGGTCAGGACGAACTCATCGCTTGCCTGCGGCGACTCGCTCAAGCGCGCGGCGAGGAAGGGCGCAAGGTGCTGAACGTCCTGAACCGCGATCCGGGACGCATCCGCGCTCTGCACGATCTCACCGGCGGCAATCCGCGCACCTTGATATTGCTGTATCTCCTGCTCGAACTCGACGCCGAGGGCGATGTGTTCTCCGACCTCGAACGTCTGCTCGACCAAGTGACCGTACTGTACAAGGCCCGCGTGGAAGACCTTGCGCCGCAAGCCCGCGTGGTGCTCGACGCCGTGGCCCTGGCCTGGAATCCGATCACCGCCGCTGATGTAGCCGCCGCCACCGCGCTGGACACCTCCGCCGTCTCCACACAACTGGATCGCTTGCAGAAAAACGGCATCATCGAAAAGGTCGGCCTGTCATCTACCGCCCGCGCCGGTTTTCAACTGGGGGAGCGCTTTTTCAACATCTGGTATCTGATGCGCCACGGCCCGCGCCGCCAGAAAACCCGGTTGCGCTGGCTAACCAGCTTTCTGCGGGGTTTCTATTCCCCCGCTCAACTGAACGAGCGGGCGCTCGAATTATTGAAAGGCAATAGCCGGAATGGCTTAGAGCGCGGCCACTATGCAATGGCTTTGGGTGAAGCTGTCGATGACAAGGGCTTGCGCCATCTACTCGCGCAAGAAGCTCGCACCGAGTTCGCGAGTTTCGCTGCCGCCAGTGGTAAGCGATTGGAAGAGATAGTTGACCTGGAGGGTTTGCCCACACCAAGCACTGCACAAGAATGGTTCGGTATGGGATCGTGGTTACATGGACGGTTAGGTCGTTACAACGAAGCCGAGGCCGCCTACCGCCAAGCCATCGCGCTGGATCTCAAGTTCGCCTCACCTTGGAACGACTTAGGTAATCTGCTGCAAGAACATCTCTTCCGCTACGAGGAAGCCGAAGCTGCCTACCGCCAAGCGATTGCAATAGATTCCAAGTTCGCTTGGCCTTGGTACAACCTAGGTAATCTAATGCGTAAACTTGCAAACTACGGTGAAGCCGAAACCGCCTACCGCCAAGCCATCGCGCTGGATTCCCAGTTTGCCTCGCCCTGGAACAACTTAGGTAATCTGCTACAAGACTATCTAACCCGTTATAAAGAAGCTGAGACTTGTTATCGCCAAGCAATCAAAATCGACTGGGGATATATTTTACCGTGGATTAATCTAGGTTGCTTGTTGCATGACCACCTTGCCCGTCATGAAGACGCCGAGAATGCTTACCTCCAAGCCATAAACCTGAATGCTTCAAACGATACGGCCAAAGCCTGTCTAGCCTTTTTCTACTACGCCCAACCAGACGAATACAGTGAAGCCGAGGCACTGTTCGAAACAGTGGAAGCTCGTCTGCCTTCATCCAAATCAGGGTTACTGCGCGCCTTTCGTGCCTTGGCAATGGACAATTTTGGCGAGGCCTGTTCGGTTCTGGAAGCACTTATCAAGGAAGACAAAGGAATAGAATTTAATCCCATCAATCGCGATTTATTACGACTGTTTCGCCTAGCCGCCGAACGCGGCTACGGCGACAAGCTGCTCGCTTGGTTGGATGAACAGGGTTATGCCGATCATTACTGGCCTTTGCGCGTGGCTTTCGACGCCTATCTGCACGGTGAAGCCAAGCTGATGGATGTCAATCCCGAAGTGCGCGGCGCGGCCAAACGAATTTACGACTGGCTTGATAGCGCCCGCCGCGCTCAGACGGCTAGGACTGCGGAAAACGACAAGGTGCCGCCTAAGAAGGTTCGCAAAAATAAAGCCAGGCCAAATCAGCTTGCTTAACCACCACTCAGCGCTCCGCATGTAGTCCCTGCGTCATTAAGGGGACTGCCCCACCAGCCTCAAACCTCCCCCATCACCTCAGCCAGCCGACTCACACCGCGCACCTCCAATCCCGCCACCCGCCCGCCACGCTGAGGCAGATTGGCGCGCGGCACAATGGCTCGTTTGAATCCGTGCTTGACCGCCTCGCGCAAGCGTTCCTCGCCGTTAGGCACCGGGCGGATTTCGCCCGCCAGCCCCACCTCACCGAAAACCACCAGATCGGTGGGCAGCGGCCGATCACGGAAGCTCGATAAAGCCGCCAGCAACACCGCCAGATCGGCGGCAGTTTCATTGATGCGCACCCCGCCCACCGCGTTGACATAGACATCTTGATCGTACATTGCCACACCGCCATGGCGATGCAACACCGCCAACAACATCGCCAACCGGTTTTGTTCCAGCCCCAGAGTGACCCGCCGGGGATTGCCGCCGTGGCAGGTATCGACCAGCGCTTGCACCTCCACCAGCAAGGGCC
>JBATSQ010000242.1:0-20366 GCA_049293375.1 Candidatus Contendibacter sp. | reverse complement strand
AAAATCATCGGATCCAGAAAATCCGGGCCGGTTTTGAATACCCGCACGCGGCGGCCTTGCTGGCGGTGGTAGCGCGCCAGACCAGCGGTAAGCGTGGTTTTACCCTGCCCGGAGGCCGGGGCGCTGATGAGCCAAGCCGGGCAGCTTACAGACATGATGATTGGCTAGCGCGGCGCTGCACACGAACAAGCAGATCGCCTCTAACGTTCAATGGTATAAACCGCATCCCCGCCTGTTCCGAGAGCGTTGCTGGCGGCTTCAAGCACCAGGCGTTGGTTAAATTGGTATTTTAGGAAAAAGGTATTGATAGCGTTTAACAAGCCGATGCCATAACCGATGTAAAGTCGCGGTGTTAACTGCTTGCCCAGCATAAACGAAGTGCCGCCGCCGCTGCTGCTGCCCAGTTCCGCCGAATCCAGCCCGAAGGCGTCGCTTAAGCCTTTGGTTATTCCCCCGACATGTCCCGCGCCCGCCGCGCTGGCCGCCTTGAACAGCAGCGCCGATTCATTGCCCGAACCACCCGGAGCGCGTCCCAACACCAGGTAAGCCAAAATATCGGGATCGGCTAGGGTGGGCGTGGAAAAGAAGCTCAACTTGGGTTTTTTCAGCGTTCCGCGAATCTGCGCTCCGGCCATGATCTCGCTGCCGGAAATGATATTGCGCTCCTGTCGCACTACGCGCAGATCGAGACTGGGATTATCGAGGGCGCTGCTGCTGAACAACAATTGGCCGCGTTGGATATTGATTTCTTCGCCATAGATCTTGTACTTACCGGCGACCACCTCCATATTGCCGGTGCCGCGTGGTGCCAGTTCCGGGGTTTCCACAACCTGGAGATCGCCGCGTAACCGGCCCTTGAAGGCGGGTGTTTCCAGATGCACAGCCTCGCCCAGAATCACCCGCACATCGGCAAAAATCCCCATGCCTTGCCCTTTGGCCTTCGGGGCTGCTCCATCACGGTTCTTGACGATAACCGCATCGCCTGAGGCGTTGACCACGCCCGGCCGTTCGCCGCCCGGCCGAATAAAAGCGCGGGGTACGGTGACGCTGCCTGTGACGCGGGTCTGTTGTGGGGTGAAGTCGATCTGGAGGTCTGGACTGATTTGGGCCTGGAGATCGGTAGTTTTGATCGCCTGAAAGTCTTGCCCGGTTAGGGTCAGAGTCAGATGCGGTTTGAAAGGATCCAACTGGCCGTTGAGTTCCAAGCGACCGGGATCGGAGCGCACCGAGCCGGTAAGTTGGAGTACACCGTGCTCGGTGCTGACGGCTCCGAATTGGAGGTCTTGGAGTTGCAGGCCCGCTTCGGGAATGGACAGAGCAGCGTTCTCCAGGCGAATCTCGCCACGCGCTACGGGCTTGGCCACAGTGCCCGATACAGAAATATCAGCCCGAATTTGGCCTTTGATTTCGGTGATCTGCGGCGCAAAGGCTGAGACCAGCTGGAGATCTGTGATGGCTGCGTCCAGCTTGCCGTTCAGGCGGGCGGCCCCGAACGGTTCCTGCACGCGCAGGTTAGCTTGCATTTGACCGGTTTGCGCCAAATCCAGCCGCGCCTGTGCCATGGCGTTGCGCCCGTCAGTCGTGAGCAATACCTGGCCGCCGTTAAAAGCGATGCGCACTGGTCGGCCCTCGGCCAAGGTATTGACGCTGCCGGGCGCGATGTTGAGCGTGAGCTTGCCTTGCAGCGCTCCGCCGATTTTGCCGCTGGCGGTGGCTTCGCCGTTGAGGGTTGTGGTTAGGCTGGTGTCTTTGGGGAAGAAGCGCTGGAACTGTTCCGACTTGAGCTCGCTCAGTTGTATCCGGCCTGTAAAGTCGCCAGATTGCCGCCATTGGCCTTGTATGCACAGCCGGGTTGGGGCGCTGCTCAGGCAAGCGCTGTCCACGTTGATTTCCTGAGCCGAGGCGCGCAACGCCACAGGCTTTTCTAAAGTCCAGTGGCCCGCCTCGGTTTCCCTGGCGCTCAGTTGGGTGATGCGGCCCTGCCACAACAGCGCCGGGAGTTGCAGACTCCCCGCCAACGCCAGCACCAAACGACCCGGAGCGCCACTCAGCTCGGCTTTTAGCTCATGGGCGGCTGGAGTACCGGAACCGTCGAGCTGGAGCGTTTGCCATTTTTGCCCGCCCAGCGTTAAGCCCTCGCCGGAAGCTTTGACTGTGGAGCGGCTGACGCCACTGCTATCGATATTAGCCTCGCCGCGCAATTGCTGAATCTGGGTGTCGCCTTGCCGCAGATTGGTGACCAGGACCTTGGCGGCGACCAAAGGTTGGGTGCGGGAACCGTTCAATTGGCCGCTACTGGCGACCGCGCCGCTTAGGCCGGGCAGCAGGTTTTTCAACTGGGGCGCACTCAGTTTCCAGGCCAGATCCCAGCGTTCCGTTAAAGCGCCGCGCGCTTCCAGCCGCGCCTCACCCGCGCTGATTTGCAGTGCTCTGATCGTCAGATCCTGGTTGAGCACGCTGACATCGGCGGTACCCGCCACCGGTTGTCCGTTTAAAACGCCGCCGAGTTCCTCCAACAGGACATTCGCCCGTAGGTTGCCGTTTTCCAGGCCACCAGCGCTTTTTAGTCGGAAATTCAGTTTGCCGGGCAGCTCTTTCCAGTGCGCGCCTGGATTGATGCCCTGACCGTTTACCGTGGCCTGCCAGCCGACGGCTGGCGACCATCTTGCCTCAGCGGTGGCTTGCAGGCTGCCATCCAGCGTTTTGCCGACCAGTTGCAGGTCCCGCACAGCTTGATCCGAACCCTGGCCGGTGATGGTCCAACTGCCCTTGGGAATTGTGGGGCCGCGCAGGTCGGTGGCGGTGGCGCTAAAGCGATAATCTTGGGGAGTTCCGGTGGCGCTGAATGCGCCACTGGCGCTTTGCACTTGCGGGCTACCACGCAGGGGCCAGGCCAACGCTTGCCATTGCCCAGAAGCGTCGAACCGCAAGTCCGCAAGTTGTACTTCGGCCTGGGCGTTCAAGCGCAGCGGGTGCTGGGCGGCTGCCAGGCGTAACTCATGCAGTTTGATCGCCTTGGCGTCCCCATCCGCCGTGAAGCGCAATGTGGTCGGGCCCAGCTCCGGCGCGGTGGCGTTCATTTCGCCCTGGCTTTGGAAACGGGAGAACGCGCCATTGGCAAACTGAACTTCAGCTGTGGTGAGCAGGTTCAAGGCCCAATCTGGGGCGGTCAAGCGCAGCTCATCCAGCTTGATGGCGTTAGGATCACCCGCTGCAGTAAAGCGCAAGGTGGCTGGCCCTAATTCGGGTACGGTAGCGTGCAGCTCGCCCTGGCTTTGGAAGCGGGAGAGAGCGCCATTGGCGAATCGCGCCTCACCGGTGGTGAGCAAGTTCAACGCCCAGTCTGGGGCGGTCAGGCGCAACTCATCCAGTTTGATGACGTTGGGATCGCCCGCCGCAGTAAAGCGCAGCGTGGTCGGCCCTAGTTCCGGGGCCATGGTGGTGAGGTTGCCTTGAGCTTGAAAGCGGGCCATAAGGCCCTGAGCTTCTAGCTGTACAGCGAGCGGTTTACCGGCCAGCGCCGGGGTGAATGCTTGCAAATCAGCGACATCGAGCTGGGCTTTGGCTGACCAGGCGGCTTCGGTTAAAGGTTGGCGTACCTGGCCATCCAGTTGTAGCGTTGCCGGGCCAGTGATTTTGTGGCTCAAGGTGAGTTGTTCGCGCAATGTCCCTTGAATGACGCCTTGGCCGGTGAAAACACCATAAGGGGGCAGCGATCCTTGCCAGGATAGGTCAAGTCGTAACGGGTAGTCGCCGGTTGGGTTGACCTGGCCGCTGAGCTGCGCTTCTCCCAGTGGCGATTTGAGTTCCAGCGTTTCAATGTGCAGCCCATCGGCTTGGGAATGGGCCTTGAGGTTGATGGCGTCGATCTGGATCGGATTGCCCTGGGCCGGCACGATACGGATGTCCCGGCCCTGCAAGTCAGCGACCGTAATGCCCAGAGGCAGTTGAATCTCTGGCAGCGCAAACGGCTCCGCTGGTGGCGGCGTGGCTTCACCAGGTGGTAGATGAATCTCCAAGCCCTTAAAGTGCAGGCGGGAAATATTGAGGCGGCGACCCAGCAAGGCGCTGGGATGCCAATCCAGATCGGCGTTGGCCAGCTTCACTTGCAGGGGGCCATCTTGGTAGTGCAGTTGTTCGATATGGAGTGGCCCAGAGAGCGGGCCGCTGAGGTTCTGGTAGCTAAGCTGTCCTGGCGCAAAGCGGTTGGCCAGGCCCAACAGGGTGTTGAGGCCGGTTTCCGTGGTGATAGCAATGCTGCCTAATACTACCGCCAGCACCAAGAGGCCCAGTGGCAGGCCGATCAGCCAGAGCAGGCTGCGGCGCAGCTTGGCGGCGGCGCTCACAAGTCAGGCCCCAGACTGAAGGAAAAACGGAACGTGTCGCCCGGTGGACGATCCAGACCGGTGGCGAAATCGATTCGCACAGGTCCAATGGGCGAGCGCCAGCGCGCGCCCACCCCAGCGCCGGTTTTGAGTTCGGGCGAAGCGCCGTTGAAGGCGTCACCGCTATCCACGAACAGCGCGACGCCCCAGTTATTCCACACGCGCCGCTCATATTCCAGACTGCCCACCAACAGATTTTTGCCGCCGATCACTTTGTTTCTAGCATCGGTGGGGCCGATGCTGTTGTAGGCGTAGCCGCGCACGCTGGCGTCGCCACCGGTGTAGAAGCGCAACGAAGCGGGCAGATTTTCAAAATCCTCCTGCATCCAGGTAGCGCCCATCTGGCCCCGCGCGATCAAACGATGGTCGTCATTTAGGGCATAGATTCCCTTCAGCCGCGCCTGCGCCTGCACAAAGTTGATATCCGACAGCCAGGCGGTGGATGCGCCGCGGACTTCAAAGCCGAACAGTAAGCCACGAGTGGTGAACAATCGGTCATCGGCGTCGACCCAAGTCCAGTTCAGGCCTGGCATAATAAGGAAAGAGGTAGAGCGGGGCTCGTCGCTGATTTGATACTCTTCTTGTTGCAGATTCAGGCTATAAAGCTTCAGCCATTTGCCATCCTCCCGTTGCCAGCTACCGCCTAGCGCAAAGCGTTCAAAGTACTGTTCTTCGTAGTCTTGCCGGGTGTAGCTGGCGGTCAGAGCGTATTCTTCTGTGACCGGGTCCTTGCCAGGAATCAGGTATTTGGCGCCGACATAGGACTGAATCGGCGAGAGTTGCAATTCGGCTTCATAGTGATGTCCTTGCGGATTGAGCCAGCGGTTTTCCACCTTTAGCTTGCCTCTGGGGCCGGTGTCCGTGCCGTAGCCGAGGCTGGCGCTGTATTGGTAGGGCTTGTTCGGTTCCAATTCTACGTTAACGGGCACTGTGGCGGTTTTGGCGTCTGGCGAGGCATTGATACGCACCTGGCTGTAATAACCGCTGCCGCCAAGATCGCCTTGGAGCTTCAACAACTCGTTAGCGTCGTAGGGATCGCTGGCCTTGAAATCGGGATAACGATGCAGTAGTTCGGGCGACAAAATGTTTTGCTTGAAGGAAAGAGCGCCAAATTGGTAGCGCTTGCCGGTCTCATAGTACAGCTTGATGACAGCCTCGTAGGCCTGCAAGTCGATCTGGATGGCGTGCTCGGTGAAACGGGCGTCAAAGTAGCCGCGCTCGGTGGCCAGCGCTTCCAAGTTTTGCTTGAATTGTTCGTACTTGGGTTGATCGAGCACCGCGCCTTTGTTCAGGGGGCTTTTATCTAATAGGATTTGAAAAACCGGATCCCGGCCCGCCTCGCCATAGATCCGCACATCGACCATAGCGATCGGCAAGGTCCGGCCCAATTGAATGCGGTAATGCGCGGTCCAGCCGCCAGTGGTCTGGTTTAATGCACTGGTAATCGTAGGTTCGTAGTAGCCGAAGGGCTGTAGCGCCGCCTGAATTTGGCGCTCGGCATTAGCGTGCAGCCATTGCAATTCACTGTCCTTAGGGGCCGACTTACCATTGAAGCGGTTGATATCAAGATGAGCCAGTACATTGTCTAGTAAGGGGCCGACTTCCAAACCTTCAACCTGTACGGTGAGCGTAGTTAAAGCAGCGGGGTCGCTGGGAGTGGCAAGGGGGGTGGGCTGGGTTTGGCCCCGCAGCGGCGTGGCCGCAAAGCAGAGCCAGCACAACAGACCGAGGCGCAGAAGGAGGCGCAACGCTAAACAGAGTCGAGTCATCGGCGGGCTAGGGCAGGGCCTGAAGTAAGCAGGAACAGCGGGCAATATCCGTGAGCAGGGGCGCATGGGCGGTGGCGGATTTGGCGTTTATACTCGGTTGACCCTGGCGCGCGGGATCGAGAGATACGGAGTACCGCGCTTTCCGCACACCCGCTGGAGCTTGATCTGAACATGCTGTCTCCTAACCATCCGACGCTGGAATCCTTCATTGGCCAGACGCCACTGATTCGTTTACAACGCTTGGCGAAGCATAACCGTAACCTGCTGCTGGGCAAATTGGAAGGCCACAACCCCGCCGGTTCGGTCAAAGATCGCCCGGCGTTGAGCATGATCCAGCGTGCTGAACAGCGCGGTGAATTGCAGCCCGGTGCAGTGTTGATCGAAGCCACCAGCGGCAATACCGGCATCGCGCTGGCCATGATCGCGGCTATCAAAGGCTATCGCATGGTGCTGGTGATGCCGGAGAACCAGAGCGCGGAACGGCGCGCGGCGTTGCGCGCTTATGGCGCTGAGCTGGTGCTGGTCAGCGCGGCGCAGGGGATGGAAGGCGCGCGTGATCGAGCGCTCCAACTGGAGCGCGAGGGCGTGGGCCGGGTGCTGGATCAGTTTAGCAATCCTGACAATCCCCAGGCGCATTACGACACCACCGGCCCGGAACTGTGGCGGGATACCCAGGGCAAGCTCACCCATTTCGTCAGCGCGATGGGCACCACCGGCACTATCATGGGCGTGTCCCGCTACTTAAAGGAACGGAATGCCGCCGTGCAAATCATCGGCGTGCAACCGACTGAGGGTTCCAGTATCGCCGGCATTCGGCGCTGGCCGCCCGCCTATTTGCCAAAGATTTACGATCCAGCGCGGGTGGATCGGATCATCGACATCAGCCAGACGGAGGCGGAAGAGACGACCCGGCGCTTGGCGCGTGTGGAAGGCCTCTGTTGCGGCGTCTCCTCAGGCGGCGCGGTGGCGGCGGCCTTGCGCCTGGATCGTGAAGTGGAGAACGCGGTCATTGTCACCATAATTTGCGACCGGGGTGATCGTTATCTGTCCACCGGCCTGTTTGCAGCTTGAGGATCGACGCATGGCCGGATCGGCGGCAAAAAAACGCAAAGCCTTAGCGGCGGCCGGGCCGTTCATCACCCGCATCGACGACTTGACCCATGAGGGCGTAGGCATCGCACGGCGGGATGGCAAAGCGGTGTTCGCAGAAGGCGGCTTGCCGGGGGAGACGGTCGAATGCGTCTACACGGCCTTGCGCGGTCGGCATGACGAGGCGCGCGTGGTGCGCGTCCTGGAGTCGGCGCCGGAGCGGGTCGAAGCGCGTTGCGCGCACTTTGGGGTGTGCGGCGGCTGCGCCTTGCAACATCTAGAGCCGGTGGGGCAACGCGCGGTCAAGCAGCGTTGGCTGCTGGACAGTCTGAGCCGTATCGGCAAGCTCCAGCCAGAACAGGTGCTAGAGCCGATGACTGGGCCCTTGTGGGGGTATCGGCGGCGGGCGCGGCTCGGCGTTAAATGGGTGGCCAAAAAGGGGCGGGTTCTGGTGGGCTTTCGCGAGCGCCACAGCCCGTATATTGCCGATCTGCGCCGCTGCGAGGTGCTTGATGAGCGCGTTGGCGATCTCCTGGAACCTTTGGCGCGACTGGTGGAAACGCTCTCAATCCGCGAACAGTTGCCGCAGATTGAAGTTGCAGGCGGCGATGAGGCCATGGCTTTGAGTTTGCGGGTGTTAGCGCCGCCCAGCACAGCGGATTTGGCGTTGCTGCGGGCGTTTAGCGCGCGGCAGGGTTGCGCGTTCTATCTGCAACCTGGCGGGCCGGACAGCGCGCGGCCGCTGGAGGTTGAAGGGCCTGCGTTGCATTACCGCTTGCCAGATTTTGCGCTGACGCTGGAATTCCAACCGTATCACTTTGTGCAGATCAACGCCGCCATCAATCAAGCTCTGGTCGCCAAGACGTGCGACTTACTGGAGCTTGGCCCGCAGGATCGCGTGCTGGATCTATTCTGCGGGTTGGGCAATTTTACCCTGGCGTTGGCGCGGCGTGCGCGGGAAGTAGTGGGAGTAGAGGGAGATGCCAGTCTGGTGGCGTGGGCGCGGCGCAATGCCACGCGCAACGGTGTCACGAATGCCGTTTTTTACCCTGCCAACCTGGCCACTGCTTTGGGTCAGGCGGCATGGCTGCAAGATCGCTACGACAAGATTTTGCTGGACCCGCCTCGTTCCGGGGCGTTGGAATTATTGCCCGCTTTAGGCGCGCTGAGCGCGCAACGCATCGTCTATGTGTCTTGCCACCCGGCCACTCTGGCGCGGGATGTAGGGGAATTGACTCAGCGGTTCGGCTACCATCTGGACAGCGCCGGGGTGCTGGATATGTTTCCGCATACCGCGCATGTGGAGTCCATGGCGGTGTTGACCCGGCGTTGATCCGCTGATCCGCGCGACTGGCTGGATAGCGCCTTGCATGACTTCTTGCGATTCAATTGGCTTAGGTGCGCCGCCTAATAAAAGTCCTTTAAGCGATCAATGATTTTTGATCCCAACGGGTTAATTCTTACTAAAAATGATTTTTCCCTGTTTCAGGACGACGCTGATAGGCCCAGGATTGGACGTCGCTTTTTTAATATCGCCCAGCTTTTTGACTAAACTCTGTCTGTTAAAGCGACAAAAACCCTATAGCATATTGAAAATATGGTAAATAACCACATTTACGGTGCTTTCGCCACTTTTAAATGACAGCAAGCACCTTATAGGAAGCGTAGATAGTGACCTTTTCACACAAAATTATGAGTATTTTGGATGGATGATGCGTTATAGTTGCAACTATTTAGAGGTATAGGAATGGGTATAGGCTGAGGCAATATAAGCGCTTGATCGTAAGTTATCTATTATTTAATTAAATAATTTCAAATAGTTATAAATAAAAATCTGCCTGAGCTTTCGATCAAGCACTTAAGTTTTTTAATCAACCTGACCTGGGGCGGTGGGGCAAAGCCGCTGGGGGCTACAGGGAGAATGTGATGAACAAACGCTGGTCACGTGAAAGGCTCAGATTTTCGCCAGCTTGGTTGGCGGGGGCTGGTCTTGGCGTGGCGCTGGGCGGCCAGCCCGCGACGGCCACTCCAGATTTAACTCAACTGAGCATTGAAGATTTAATGCAGATCAAGGTGGTATCGGCGGCTAAAATTGAACAAAGCTTGCAGGACACAGCAGCGGCGGTTTTTGTGATCACGGCCGACGATATTCGTCGCTCCGGGGCAACGAGTATCCCGGAAGTGCTGCGGCTTGCACCGGGCGTGGAGGCATCTCGCCTTGATTCTGGCCGCTGGTCAGTCACTATCCGTGGTTTTAACGGCCGCTTCGCCAATAAACTGCTGGTGTTGGTTGACGGGCGATCTATCTACACGCCCCTGTTTTCCGGCGTCCATTGGGAAGTCCAGGGGCCGCCGCTGGAGGAGATCGAACGCATTGAGGTGGTGCGGGGACCGGGCGGCAGTTTATGGGGCGCCAATGCAGTGAATGGTGTGATTAACATCCTCACCAAACATCCCCAGGATACCCAAGGTGGCTTGGCGACCTTAATCCTTGGTAACGAAGAAAGAGCAATTGTTGGGGTGCGCCAAGGCGGCGAGCTAGGTGAGAAGGCGCGCTATCGACTCTACGGCCAGTTTACGGCGCGTGATTCCTTGGTGACCCCCGATGGACGCGACGCGGGCGATGCATGGCAGATTGGCCAGGGTGGCTTTCGACTGGACTGGACGCCCTCAGCAGTGGACGTCGTCACGGTGCAGGGCGACCTGCACCACGCCGATTTCGACCAGAACTTTCTGCTCTTTAGTCTTACCCCTCCTTACTCTGCCCATCAGTTGGCCCCGGTTGATGCCGCAGGCGGTAGTTTGCAAGCGCGCTGGGAGCGGCGCTCTTCAGCGCCGTCCAGGATGGCTTTGCAAGCGTATTATCAATATGAAGACCGCCGAGATCCCCTGTACATCGCAGATTTAGATACTTTCGATCTTGACTTTCAACATAGTTTCACGCTCAACCACCGGCAGGAATTCGTGTGGGGACTCGGTTACCGGCGTAACCAGGATCGCTTTACCGATACCCTCCGTAGTCAGGTTCATCCACAGCGTTTGAGCACGGAATTGTGGAGCGCCTTCGTCCAAAATCAAATCGAACTGATCCCAGACCGCTTGCGTCTGACCGGCGGCCTCAAGCTGGAGCACAACGATTTTACTGGCTGGGAGTGGCAACCCAGTCTGCGAGCGTTGTGGACTCCGCACCCCGATCACCGCTTATGGGCAGCGATTTCACGCGCCGTGCGGACGCCCTCGCGCGGCGAGTGGGATGCGGCCCAGGTGAATCTGGGAGCCTTAGCGCCATCGCCTTTGAGCGCTAACCTACCGGTGTTGCTAAGCCTCTCCGGCTCGCATCTTTTGGCATCCGAAGAGCTTACAGCCTATGAAATTGGCCATCGTGTCCGGCTGACGGAGCGGCTTTCGCTTGACGCTACCCTCTTCCAGCATGATTACGACCGCCTGTTCGTGGCCAATCCGGGCGTTCCCATGCTGGAACGGGAGCCATGGCCGCATCTGGTGTTGCCCTTGGTGTTGAGCAACAGGGGCGCAGGCACGAAAACCGGCTTCGAATGGGCGGCGGATTGGCGGCCTACCGAGAATTGGCGGTTGCGCTTGAGCTATGCCTATCTCGACTCAGACTTGAACCAAAGGGATAGCGATTCACCTATCTATACCGACGGCAACCGTCAGCAGCTTTCGCTGTTCTCGTCGTGGAACCCACGAGACGACGTAGATATGGATCTTTGGTGGCGCTATGTGGATGTTAACGAGGTTAATTTGGTGTCAGTTAACACCCAGGCGAAGATTGATCCCTACACCACTGTGAATGTGAGGCTGGGCTGGCGGCCGCGCAAGGATTTGGAATTTTCATTGGTGGGCGTTAATTTACTGGAAAACCAGCACTTGGAAGCGGTGCAAGAAGCGTTTGGCTTTCCAGTCGAAGTAGAACGCAGCTTCTATGGCCAAGTGAAATGGTCTTTTTGAAGTCCGCCCTAACGGTGCTAGGGATAGCGCCACAGCGGCATCAGGCGCAATTTCCGCACGGGCACCGGGCGCTGCGATGGCGTTGGCTGGCCAAGGCCGTCTTTGGGCTGCTGGGTGTCTTATTGCTGGGATTTGAGGCGCGTGCGGACTCATTCGACGAATACACCGTCAAGGCCGCTTATCTTTACAACTTTGCTAAATTTGTGGAATGGCCACGACAAGCCTTTCCCGAAATTAACACACCTTTGCTCATCTGTATCGCCGGGCAAAGTCCATTTGGCGACACGTTGGCTGTTTTGGTCGGCAAAACTGTGGAAAGCCGTCCGGTTGAGGTGCGCTACTACCCAGAGCTGACCAATCTGGAGCGCTGCCATATCGTTTTCATGGGGCGTGCTGAACAGGGGCAATTTAAAGCGATCCTGGCGCAATGCGGCGGCCGACCCATTCTGACCGTGAGTGACATCGGTCAGTTTGTTCAGATGGGCGGGATGGTGGGTCTAATCGAGTCGGAACAACGCATCCGTTTTGCCATTAATCTGGTCGCCGCTCATCAATCTGGCCTCAAGCTCAGCTCTCAGTTGCTCAAATTGGCCACGGTCGTCATCAAAAATGGCGAAGGTCAATGATGGCCCCGTTTGGCAAGCTGTCGGTCAAGCACAAACTGATGGTGGTTATGTTGCTGACCAACGCCCTCGTGCTTTTGACGGTGGGCGTGGCGCTGGTCGTGAATGAGACCTACGCCCAGCACCGGACCGCGCAGAGCCAGCTGGTGGCTCTGGCTGATCTCATTGGGGCGAATGCCGCCTCGGCCCTGTTATTCAACGATCCCAAGTCACTCCGGCAAAACCTGGCGGTGCTGCGCGCCAAGCCCGATATTTCCTACGCGGTGATCAATGACCCGCAAGG
Organism: Candidatus Contendibacter sp.; assembly: GCA_049293375.1. GTDB lineage: Bacteria > Pseudomonadota > Gammaproteobacteria > Competibacterales > Competibacteraceae > Contendibacter. The sequence goes on along the minus strand of JBATSQ010000242.1, from coordinate 8,248 downwards.
CCAACGACAAGCCGAGTACCGCGCGCCAGGCCTCACCGACGCCCAGCGGGACCGGATGCGACGCTGGCAAATGTCCGCTAATGACCGCCATCAACAGCGCGCATTGGAAGCCGGGGCAACGATGATTGAGGCAGGCGAGATGCTGGATCTCCAGCCTCGGTTGCTAGTGGTGCAAGCGCCGATTCGGCAAGACAGCCAGATGCTGGGCTTCATCGAAATCTACTCTGATTTGCGGGAGCTTGGAGCTAGTCTACAGCGCTACTACTGGATCATGGCCGGGTTGCTGGTGGCGTCGTTGCTGCTGGCGGCCGTGCTGGCTGCATATTCTCAAAAAGTGATTTCGGGGCCGATCCTGGGTCTGCGCCGGGCCATGCACGAAGTTGCCAACACCCGGGATTATGCCGTGCGAGTGATGCGCGCCAGCGAGGATGAATTGGGCGCGCTGGCGGATGGCTTCAACGATATGCTAGCGCAAGTCCAGCAGCGGGACGCCGAGTTGGCGATGTACAACACGCGCCTGGAAAGCACGGTCGAGGCGCGCACGCACGCGCTGTCGGTGGCTAATACGGAGTTACGATCATTGGTGCGAGAACTCAGCGTGGCCAAGGAGCAGGCCGAGGCGGCCAACCGGGCTAAATCGCAATTTCTGGCCAATATGAGCCACGAAATCCGTACGCCGATGAATGGCATTTTGGGTATGGCCGATCTTTTGTTGGACACCGATTTGCAAGCCCGGCAGCAACGTTTTGCTCAGGTCATTCAGCAATCGGGCATCAGCTTGTTGCGTATTATCAACGATGTGCTGGATTTCTCCAAGATCGAAGCGGGCAAGCTAGAGTTAGAAACAGTGGATTTCGATCTGAGCGAGATGGCCGAGGAGGTGACGATGCTATTTGCCGAGATAGCGCATCGCAAAGGACTGGAGCTGTTCTGTGTATTGCCGCCCAACTTGGCTTTGGTGCGCGGCGATCCGGTGCGGTTGCGGCAAATCTTGAGCAATCTGCTCAGCAACGCTATCAAGTTCACCGAACGGGGCCAAGTGATGGTCCATGTGGCAATGACGCAAGCGACATCTTTGGCGTATACGCTGCGGTTCACGGTCAGGGATACGGGAATCGGTATTCCCGCAGAAGATCAGGAGCGTATTTTTAACGCCTTTGATCAGGCTGATGGCTCGATGACCCGCAAATACGGAGGTACCGGCCTGGGGCTGACCATCGCCCGGCAATTAACAGGGCTGATGGGGGGGGCGATTACCCTGCATAGTACCCCAGGCCAAGGCGCTACCTTTGAACTGAACCTGGCTCTAGAGCGCTCCGCGCTAGCCGCCAGCGGCGAGACGGAGGCGTCTTGGTTGCGGGGTGCGCGGATTCTGGTGGCGCACGATCATCCGGTGGGCCGCGAGGAGGTGGAGACACCCTTGCGGGCGTGGGGAGCGCGCGTCGATAGCGTTGCGACCGGGCAAGAGGCGTTGCAGCGCCTTCAAAGCGCTGACCCCGCCGATCCTTATCTCATCGCCTTGCTCAATGATCGCCTGACGGATCTGAGCGGCGCTGATCTGGCGTTGGCCGTGCGCGCCGATACGCGCTTGGCCAAAAGTAGACTGGTGTTGTTGACCGCCACGGCGTTTGAGGAAGCCGGGTCTCTAAAAGCCTTGCAGGCCGGATTCGACCAACAGTTAAGCAAACCGGTGTTGACAGCGTCGCTGCGGGAGTGTTTACAGCGCCTGCTGAATAGCGTTTCCAGCCGACGGCCCTTGGCCAAGACCCTAGCCATCGAGAGGGAAGCGCGCGTGCTGGTGCCTGCTAGGGCGCGCGTTCTGCTGGTCGAGGATAATGTCATTAACCAAGAAGTCGCCAAGGCCGCGTTGGCGCAATTCGGTTGCGCCGTGGATGTCGCCAGCCATGGCGGCGAAGCGCTGCAAAGGCTAGAGCAGGGCGGCTATGACTTGGTGTTTATGGACTGCCAAATGCCGGTCATGGATGGGTTCCAGGCCACAGCGCAGATTCGCGAGCGTGAGAGCGGCGCGGACGGCCAGTCGGCGCGGCGCGTGCCCATTATCGCCCTAACAGCGCATGTCGTCAGCGGCGACCGGGATCGCTGTCTAGCGGTGGGTATGGACGATTACCTCAGCAAGCCGTTTACCCAGCAGAGCTTGGTTGCGGTCCTGAACCGATGGTTGCCGACGTTGTTCCAGCCGTCGGCGGACGATGAGCTAAAGACATTGCACGCCTCAGCGCGGCGGCTGGGAACTACAGTCTCCAGCATTGACCAGGCTGTTCTAGATAAAATTCGCGCGCTGGAACGCAATGGCGCGCCCGCGTTGGTGGCGCGGCTAGTGCATCTGTATCTGCGCGACACCCCTGCGCTTGTTGAACGGATGAGGCAGGCCGTGGATTCCAAGGACTGCGCCGCGTTACGCACGGCGGCGCACACCCTAAAATCGAGCAGCGCCAATGTCGGCGCTATGAAGCTGCATGGCTTATGCCGCGAGCTGGAGGCGCGAGCGCGCGAGCACCAGGTTCCAGATGCCAGGGAGCGGGTGGCGGCGATTGACGAAGAATTCATGGCGGCGCGCACCATTCTGCGTCAGGAATTGCCAGAGGATGTGGAATGACCCCAATGCGTGAGCAGCCCCTGATTCTGGTGGTGGACGATGAGGCTGGCCAGCGCCTGCTGGCGGGCGCATCGTTGCGGCAAGGCGGCTTTACCGTGCTGGAAGCCGAGGATGGCCAGCAAGCCCTAGCGCTGTTCCAGCGCGAGCGACCTGATATCGTCTTGCTGGATGTGGTGATGCCCGGACTGGATGGCTTCGCGGTCTGCGAAGCATTGCGCGATTTGCCCGGTGGTCGGCATCTACCCATCGTGATGGTGACCGGCCTGGACGATGTAGAATCCATTGAACGGGCTTATCAGGCGGGCGCGACCGATTTCATCACCAAACCGATTCAATGGCTGGTCTTGCATCACCGGGTGCGCTACATCTTACGCGCTAGCCAGGCGCTCCTGGGTTTGCGGGAAAGCGAGGAGCGTTTTCGCACTTTGGTGCAGGCGGCAGGCAGCATTATTTTGGTCGTTGACCGCCAGCATTGTTTGCTGGAGTGTAACCGGGCGGCGGAGCGGTTTTTCGCCTTGTGCAAGGGTGAATTGCTGGGGGCGGAATGGCGGGATGTTTTGCCATTGACCGAGGAATGGATCGTCGCTGAAGATTCCCGTAACTGGGAAAGCACGATCCGAGCGCTGGATGGCGATGAGCGTACTGTGCTTTGGAATATTTCCCGTTTCGCTGACGCTGAGGGCTTGCCTGCGGGTTGGGTGATTGTAGGTCAGGATATCACTGAGCGGCGGCGGTCTGAGGAAAGCATGCGCAAGCTCTCTTGGGCGGTGGAGCAGAATCCAATTTCGATTCTTATCACTGACATCAACGGCCATATCGAATACGCCAATCCCAAATTCGTCGAAGTCAGTGGCTACGCCCTGAACGACATTTTGGGCAATACCCCCTATTTTCTGCAAACCAATACCTTGAGTTTGGAACAGCGCCAGCATTTACAGCAAACCATTGCCTCTGGCATCGTTTGGCAGGGCGAATTATGCAATCGGCGCAAGAATGGCGAGTTTTTTTGGGAGGCGGCCCATGTCTCCGCCATTCACGCGCCAGATGGTGCGATCACCCACTTCATCTGGTTGCGTGAGGATATTACCGCGCGCAAGCAGGCCGAGGAACGCATTCGCTTTCTGGCGTATTACGATCATCTAACCCATTTACCGAACCGGGTCTTGTTGCAAGAGCGGTTGCGCAGCGCCATTGAAGCGGCGCGCAGCGCTTCACGGCTCTTGGCCTTGATGTTTTTGGATTTGGATCAATTCAAACGTATCAATGATACCCTGGGGCATGGCGCGGGCGACGCGGTGCTGCAAGAAGCGGCGCGCCGGTTGCAAGAATGCGTGCGGCAAAATGACTACATCGCCCGCGCAGAAACACCCATGGGTCAGGATTTGCTCGCCCGGCTAGGCGGCGATGAGTTTGTCATTCTGCTGACTGAGATTAGCCATGCCGATGAAGCTATTCGAGTCGCGCAACGGATTCAGATCGTCATTGCCCGGCCATTCCTCGTTCAAGGCAGCGAGGTGTTTATCGGTTGCAGCATCGGCATTGCCCTGTTTCCTGCGGATGGCGAGGACATGGAAGTGTTGTTAAAGAATGCCGATACCGCGCTGTATTACGCCAAGGATCAGGGTCGCAACAATTACCAACTGTACGCAGACTGGATGAATGTCGCCGCTGTCCAGCGCTTTGGGCTGGAAAGCCGGTTGCGCCGGGCGTTGGAAAACCGGGAGTTGGCGTTGCATTATCAGCCACAGGTTTCCTTGCGCAATGGCCACATCGTAGGCGTGGAAGCGCTGTTACGTTGGCGCAGTCCAGAACTGGGCTTGGTGCCGCCGCTGGATTTCATTCCGATTGCCGAGGAAACCGGGATGATTGTGCCCATTGGTGACTGGGTGTTGCGCACCGCGTGTGAACAGGCGCTGGCTTGGGGGAGGGTGGGCTTGGCGGGCTTGCGCATGGCGGTCAACCTATCGGCCCGACAGTTTGAAGATGCCGGATTACCGACGCGCATCGCTAAAATTCTGGCGGAAACAGGCCTGGATCCCCACCGGCTAGAAGTGGAAATTACCGAAAGCCTACTGATGAAAGAGGGTGCGCTTGGCATCTTACAGGCGCTGAAAGCCCTGGGCGTGCATCTCAGTATCGATGATTTTGGCACCGGCTATTCCAACCTCGGTTATTTGCGCCGGTTTCCCATTGATCGTTTGAAGATCGACAAATCGTTTGCACAGGATATAAACCATCAACAGGATCGCAACGCCATTGCGGCGGCAATTATTGCCATGGCGCGCAGCCTGCGGCTGGGCGTTATCGCCGAGGGCGTAGAGACCGAGGCCCAGCTTGAGCTGTTACAGGAGCTGCGGTGTGAGGAAATGCAAGGCTACTACTTCAGCCGTCCGTGCGCCCCGCAGGAGCTGGAGGCGATCCTGCGCGATTATGTGCCGACTCAGGGTGAGGCGGTGCTGTGCGATTCCCGCTTATTGCTGCTGGTAGATGAGGATCCGGAGACCCTGATGATCTTGCGCCGCGTTGCATTGCAAGTCGGCGCACGTTTTCGAGTGGCCTCCTCAACTCAGGAAGGCTTAAACCTGCTGGCGAATCACTCCATGGTGGTGGTGTTCTGGAATCCAGCGTGCGATCCACAGGCCAACGGAGATTTTCCCCGACGTGCGCGCGAATGCCAAAGCGCGGTTACGTGCATCGCGCTGATCGATGCCGACCCGCAGGCTGCCTTGCACTCGAACTCTACGCCCATTATCGACGCCGATGGCGTGCTGCTCAAACCGCTGACCCCAGCAGTGGTTCGGGCACTGCTGCGGACGACGGCGGCACGTATGGCCGCTGTTCGGGAGCTGCCCGATCAGCCAGTGTCGCCTGTGTAACCCTCACCGCCGAGTGCTTCACGCAGTTTAGCCAGCCCAATCGGTTTGGTGAGGGTGGATACCGAGCGCAAACCATTAAATTCAGCTAGGACGCTGGCATCTCGGGCGTAGTCGGGACTGTAGCCGGTAATGATAATGAGGTGTGCGGCGTAGCCCTGCTCCATGAGCCACAATACCAACTCATTGCCGTCCATTTCCGGCATCACCATGTCCATGACGATCATGGTGGGCTGTAGTTCGCGATAAGCTTGCTGAAATTCGCGGCCGTGGGTGGTGACACGCACTTCATAACCCAGGCTGACCGCGACCTTACGCACGAATTCACCAAATTCGGGTTCATCGTCGACGACTAGGAGCCGTTTGTCATTCATGGTGATTTACCCTATCGAAGCACTGGAATGGAGTTGCAGGATGACGTGTTTCAAGCCAGTATCCTCAGCGTCGTTATGGACGGCGAAGCCCAACGCCCGGTTCATTTGGAGCATGGGCTGATTTTCCGCCAGCACCTCACCATAGATTTCCTGGATCCCGCGCGCGCGCGCATAGTGGATGATCCGCTGCATCAGCCGATTACCCAGCCCAAGGCCCATCAAGGCGCGGTCGATCAGGATCGAATATTCCGCCCGTTCGTTGTTCGGGTCGGTGCTGAGATTAATGATGCCATACACCACAGCCTTGCCGGGTACGCCGGAGCCGACTGCCACCAGCGCCATTTCCCGATGATAGTCGATCTGGGTCAGGCTGGCCGCCACATCGTGGGAGAGTTCACGGATGGGCTGGAAAAAACGTCGGCGCAAATCTTCGGGTGAGGCCCGCCCAACCAGCGCGTGCAAGGCGGGTTCGTCCTCTGGCAGCACCGGGCGTAATAGTAATTCACGCTGGTTGGGCAAGACGATGGTCTCCTCCAGCTCCTTGGGGTAGGGCCGGATCGCCAAAGACCGGGACTGCCCGGCCCCAGTCAGCCGGGCGCGGGCGTCCAGCGCCACCACCCCCTGGGCGTTGGCCCATAGCGGATTGATTTCCAGGCTCTCCAGTTCGCTTAGGTCGATGACCATTTGCGAAATTTTCACCAGGGTCAGGGCCAGAGCATTGAGATCGGCGCGGCGCAATAAGCTGTAGTGCAGCCGACGATAAATTCGGGTTTGCGCCATGATTTCGCGGGCCAGATGCAAGTTGAGCGGTGGCAGGCCATAGGCCAGATCGGCGATCACCTCGGTTTCGGCACCGCCCTGCCCGAAGTAAATGACCGGTCCGAAACCGCCGCCGCCGCGCACGCCCATGGTCAGCTCATAGGCATCATCGCGCGGCACGATAGGTTGCAGGATGAAGCCATCAAAGCGCGCGCCCGGCGTGATGTCGCGCCAGCGCGCCAGCAGCTGGTAAGCGGCCTGGCAGACGGCTTCTGGAGTGGTGAGGTAGCGGGCGACTCCGGTGATGCGCGATTTCACCACCGCTTCCGAGGAGACGATTTTCAGAGCCACCGGCGGTTGCAGTTGTGCGGCCAGCGCCGCCGCCTCGTGCGGGGAGCAGGCTTTGCGGGTTTCCACTACCGGGATGCCGTAGGCCGCTAGCAGTTGCATGGCTTCATAGCCATCCAGGCTATCGCGACCGCTAGCCAGCGCCTGCGCAATAATGGCGCGCGCCGCCGCTCCATCGGGGGTGAATTCCTCAGCCAGCGAGGGCGGCGTCTCCATCAACAACGCCTGATTGCGTTTGTATTGCACGATGCGCATGAAAGCGCGCACGGCAGCGCTGGCGGTTTCGTAGGTGGGCACTTGTCGCGCCAGCAAGCGGCGGCGTCCCTCTTCTCCTGTACGGGAGCCAGGCAGGCTGGCGATGATGCTGGGACGACTTGTGGCCAAGCGTTGCAGCACAGCGTCCACCACGGCCGTGGTGTCGTCCAGCGGGCCGGGTGTTTTGATGACCAGCACGCCATCTACGCCGGGATCCGCCAGCACCAGATCCAGCGCTCGCCCATAGGTAGCGGCGGTGGCGGCATCGCCTAAGTCAATGGGATTGGGCAAGGTGCTCGGCTCAACCAGGATTTCTAAACCTTGCTGGGTGGCTTCGGATAACTGCGCCAGTCGGCCATCGAAGCGTTGCAGCGTATCGGTCGCCAGCAGATTCATGCTGGAGCTATTGCCCAGAATCACCAGCCGACCGCGATTCATGCGTTTGGCCGTATTGAGCACATCAATCATTTGCAGGAATTCATCGCTGTCATCGACCCGCAGCAGCCCGGCGCGCCGGAACGCGGCAGCGTAGACCGCATCATTTGGCTCCACCGGATGGCAGCGCGGTTTGAGTACGATGACTGGCTTAATCCGCGCCGCGCGCCGTGCCGCCGACATAAATTTGCGGGCGTCGCCGATGCGTTCCAGATACAGCAAGACCGCGCGGGTCTGATAATCTCCAGCCAAATAATCCAGCACGTCCGCCAAATCCACATCCAAGCTACCACCCAGGTGAATGACATGGCTAAAGCCGAAGCCATGATGCAGCCCCAGATCCAGGGCTGTTTGGCCAATGGTTCCAGATTCAGAAACCAGAGCGATCTGGCCGGGCAACAGGGTCTGGGAATTGAGGGTGACGTTAAGATGAGCACGCGGAACGTGGAAACCTTGGGAATCAGGCCCCAATACCCGTAGCAGCCAGGGTTGGGCGGCGTCCAGAATCGCTTGGGTCAGCGCCGCGCGCTCGGTGGCGGCCAGGCCGCGCGTCTCGCTGATCAGCAGCGCCGCACGCGCGCCACGCG
>JBATSQ010000241.1:0-5940 GCA_049293375.1 Candidatus Contendibacter sp. | reverse complement strand
CCGACCTTGATCTGACCAGGACGCCCTCCGGTCTCGATCAGCTTGCCGTACAAATCCAGCAACTGCATCCCCAAGCGCCGCTTGCCCAGAAAATAGCGGGTGGGATCGGGACTGACGAAATCGGTCAGTTGCAGAATGCCTTCGTCCACCGCCGCCACCGTGATGTAGGCCGGCTGACCAGCGGCGAGGCCAGTTACGGTCACCGGCACCTCCACAGGTTGGCGCGGTTTCCACTCGCTGGGCGCAGTCAGGGCGACGTTTAGGGTGCGCGGTGCCGGGTCCAGTCCAACCCAGGCCACGCCAATCGCCCGCCCCGGCCCGCGCTGGGCCTTCTGATCAGCCGCACGGAACGCGGTGGCGGCGATGTAGACGCCCGGCCCCCACTCGGTGGAAATAGGCAGCTCAACCGTTGCGCCATCCGCCGGAACCGTGATGGTTTTACTCCACCACAGCCGGTCGCTAACGACATTGAGCAGGACTTCGCCAGCAAACGGAGCGCGAACAAACACCTTAGCAGTCGCGCCCGCGTTATAGCGCGGCTGATCCAGCGTGACCTTCATCTGGTCGGGTGTTTCCGCTTCCGCGCCGGGACTTACAAACCAACCCACGGTAAAGCGCACGCTGGAGGCGACTCCGGTCGCCGGGTCGAGGACGTCCAGCCGGTAATTACCCCATTCCGGAATCCGCTGGCTGAACGTAGCGGGCTGGCCAGCGGCGATCTTCAGGCTCTGACTACTCACCGGGGTGCTATCGCGGATCACCAGTTTGTAGTCCCAGCGGTTTTCACCGTAATACCAGTAATACTCATGATCCTCACGCACCAGATCGGCGCGCAAACCCTCTCTGGCCAGCGGCTGACCAAGCGGGTCCAGGGCGATCACCTCAAAGCCGGCTTCTTGCCCCAACGGCACGCCGTCATCGCTAAAGCGCGGCTTGATGCCGATGGCGAAGGGCTGGGGGCGGTACGGTAGATCGAGGGTGCGACTGACCGGGCGGCCACCCGGCTCAAACAGCGACACCCGCAGGCGGGCCTGGAGCAGACGACTGGTGTCCGGGGTTTCACTCAGGGCCATCGGTGCTTCGGCCTTGCCTTGGGCGTCGGTGCCAGCGAGAGCGACGGCAAAGCGTTTGGCCGTCCAACTGTCTTGCGTTAAGCCGAAGCGGTAGCCCGCAAAAGCTGGGTAGGGATTGGGGTCTTCTTGCAGGACGATTTCCGCTTCAGCCTTCAAATTAGCCGCGGGCGCGCCGTACAGGAACTGGCCGTTGATCGTGACCGTGGCTGGCTCTTCCGGTTTAAGTAGGTTGGCCGTGGTGCTCAATTCCAACTTGAGCTGCTGCGGCACAAAATCCTCCACCTGGAAGGACATCTGCCCCACCGGTTCGCCCTTGGGATCGGCATACGCCTTAACCGTCCATACCCCAGTGCGCGCATTTAGCGCCAGCGGAATGGGAACGTGGTAGCCGCCCAGCGCTGCCTGCCCTGGTTGCGGCTGGCCAGCCTCCACGGCATCCGGGCGAAACAGTTTAAGCGTCAGCGGCGCATCCGGCAGGACATAACCGCGACTGTCGCGCACCAGCACCATCAGTTGTACCGTCTCGCCGGGTCGATAGACGCCGCGCTCGGTATAGAGAAAGGCGTCCACCGCTCCTGGCGCGGCACGGCCTTCGACGCCCCGGTCGCTCAGATCAAAGGCCGCTTTGGTCAGATCGAGGAAGTTGTAGTCGCTGCTACCGTAAGCCATCAACAAAGCCGGTTCACGGCCACCGTTGCCGCGCAGCAGGCCCGGATCAAAGCGGCCATAGCCCTTACTATCGGTTTTACTTTGACCCAGCTCGCCGTTATTGCGCGCGTACAAGCGCAGCTCGACGCCCGCGAGTGGCTGGGCGGTCGCCAGCGCGCGCGCGAACACATGCAGGCCATCGTTGCCACGCAGGGTAAAGAGACCGATGTCAGACACCACCAGCCATTGCGTGGCCCGGTTTTCGTAGCTATCCCGTTCTGTTTGTGGCGGCTCGGCGGTGACGATGTAGATGCCGGGTTGCGGGTCGCGGAGCAATTCATTGATCGGGATCGCGGTGGTCACTTCCTGATTGCGTTCGCCGCTGGCCAGGGTCAGTTTGCCCTCCCACAGCAATTCACCGGAAGTTTTGGCCACTCGGTTGATGTCCTGGCCATCCAGCGGATTGGCGAGGCGGCGCTCGGTGATTTGTTGCAACAGATTCCGATCATTGACCCGTAGTACGCGCAGCCACGCAGCATCCTGATTGACGCTAATGAGTGGCAATTGTTGACCGCTGGCCTTGGGAAGCACGTAAGCCGCGCCACGGAAACCCAGTGTAGCTTTACGATCTTCCACCGTGGCGGTGAACTCCTGGGCGGCGTGGGTTTGCGCGCCGGTAGCCGAGGGGATGCCCGCGCGCGCCTTGATTGCATAGCTCTGGCCATGACGGACGCCTTCCACGCACAATTGCTGCTGTTGGGCGCTGACCACTGCCTGGATCGCTGGTTCAAAAACCAGATAATCCTCATAATGAATTTGCCGATCTTTGCTCAGCGGATCGGAAAATTTCAGGCAGACTTTGGGGGTGGCGCTATCGGATTCGACTTCCAGGCCCTCAATGCGGAAGGCATGCGCTTCAGCCAGCTCCTGATAGCGCTTGGCAATGCGCGGGTTATCTTCCAGCTCCAGGCCTTCGCCAAACGCGGCCAGGGCTTGTTTCCCTTCTTTGGCGCGGTCGTACAATTCACCCAATCGCACCAGGGTGCGGGCGCGCTCAAAGGGAATACGCGCAGCCTGATAGGCGCTCCATGCCGCTTGGCGGGTGCGCTCTTGGGCGCGGGCGCGAGCCTCGCTGTCCTGTTTTTGCTCCCCCTGGGTTTGCCAGAATTGGCTCAAATCCAGCCAGGCCCGTACGGAATCCGCTCCAGCGGCGATGGCGCTTTCTTGACTGGCGATAGCCGCCAGCCATTCTTTGCGCGCTGCTTGCTGCCCCGCCTGCTGGAGCAATGAGTCAGGCGTCTGGCTGACGCCGGACCGGCTGTCGCGGATGAGTTGCAGATATTGTGCGGCCGCGACAGCCAGTGGAGTATCCTCAACAGCACGGGCACTGACTGAGAAGGCCAGCATCGCCAGGGCGAGCAGGAAAAATGGGAAACGCAACATCAGAAAATCCTTGCAAGCGGTTAATGAGGGAGAACAGAGGAACCTTGCTGGCGGTCTTTAACCTATGCGCAGCGGCCTCGTGCTGGCAAGAAGGCATAGGAGTTTGACTGAGTTTAATGATAGCGCGTTGCGGTGCGCTTGGCTGGCAGTGAGCCCATGTTGCGCCCTGCGATAGCAAAATGCGGGCCGCTATGGAAAAATAATCTAAACGTTTACGACAACAGATTGGTTTTCACCGTGATCGATTCGGAGGGTTATCGGCCAAACGTCGGCATCATCCTGTGCAACGCCGATGGGCGCTTGTTCTGGGCGAGACGGATCGGCCAGCATTCCTGGCAATTTCCCCAAGGTGGCATTCAGCGGGATGAATCGCCAAAGCAGGCCATGTTCCGTGAACTGGCTGAAGAGGTTGGCTTGCGCCCGGAGCATGTACAGATAGTCGGTTGCACCCGGGGCTGGCTGCGCTATCGCTTGCCCAGGCGGCTGATTCGCCAGGGCAACCAGACACCGTGCATCGGCCAGAAACAGGTGTGGTTTCTGCTGCGTATGCTGGGCGCTGAAGATGCGGTGTGCCTGGATGCCTCGGAGCATCCTGAATTCGATCATTGGCAATGGGTAGATTACTGGTATCCCCTGCGCGCTGTGGTGCCGTTCAAGCGCCATGTATACTGGTGCGCCCTGCGCGAGCTGGCCCCGTTACTGTTGCCGCCCCGCGCGGTGAAGCGGTCGTTTGCCGCTGGGCATTACCGCCAGGAGCGCGCTATCAATCCGGCTGGACAGCGGATTGGCCTCGACCGCCCCACCCCGCCCGCCCGCCTGCTGGAAGCGGCGGTGGATGCCGCCCTGGAAGCAGTGGCGTTGGCTGCCTGCCCGCCAGACTCGGTGCGGCCCACCGCCGCCAAACCTACTGGCGTGTTACCGTTGCGGTGGGTGGAAACAACCTCGCATCCGGTGATCACCCGCACAGTCGTCTCCGCGCGGCGCGGTGGTGTCATCGAATCGCTGGCCTTGGTGTCCGCTGCGCATCGGGAAACGGCGTCCATCGCCCCAGCTCTGGACAGACCACGCGCATCTGACTCATCCCAGTCGCGCGGCTAAGCTCAACCCGAAACGCTCCCCTTCCTCCTATCGCCTTTGGCCTCGGCATGCCGATCATCCTGGATATCTTGCGGCGCGTCGTACAAGGCATCAATGCTGCGCAGGACCTGCACGAGGCGCTGGCCTTGGTCGTGGTCGAGGTTAAGGCGGCCATTGATACCGATGTCTGTTCGGTCTATATGACCGACCCGGTGCGCGGCGAGCATGTGTTGATGGCGACCGACGGCTTGCGCGCCGGCGCGGTGGGCAAGGTGCGCCTGAAATTGGGGCAGGGACTGACCGGTCTGGCCGCCAGCCGGGCTGAGCCGATCAATGTAGAGGATGCACCAGCGCATCCTGCGTTTCGCTATGTCGCCGCCGCTGGCGAAGCGCCGTTCCATGGCTTCATCGGTGTCCCCATCATTCGTCGGCGCAAGGTGCTGGGTGTTCTGGTGGCCCAGCAACGCGATCAGCGTAAATATACGGCTGACGAAGAATCTTTTCTGGTGACGCTGGCGGCGCAACTGGCCGGATGTATTAACCAGGCCGAAATCCGCCAAGCACTCGACCGCCTCAATAATGACAATGATGAGTTGGCGGGTACGCTGTTTTTGGAAGGCATCGCCAGCGCGCGGGGCCTAGCCATTGGCCAGGCGGTAGTGGTGTTTCCGGCCGCTGAGCTGAGCCGGGTTCCCGATAAGGATATTGAGAACGCCGACATTGAAGTCGCCCGCTTCCGCCAAGCCGTGGCGGCGGAGCTGGCTGAGCTGCAACGGCTCAGTGAACGGATGCGGCTGCTGCTATCGGCTGGCGACCGGGCGCTGTTCGACGCCTACGGTCTGTTGCTGGGCAGTGATAGCCTGATGAATGGCACCGTGGAGCGGATTCAGGCTGGTAACTGGGCACCGGGCGCTTTGCGCGCGACTGTGCAGGAATACGCCAATGTGTTCAAGGAAATGGACGATCCCTACTTGCGCGAACGCGCCGCCGATATTTTGGATCTTGGCCAGCGCTTGCTTAACCGCTTGCAGGAAGCGCAGATGACGGTGCGCGAGTATCCCGATCACACGATCCTGACCGGCGACGAAATCAGCGTTTCCCAATTGCTGGATGTGCCGCTGGAAAAACTCAAGGGACTGGCTTCGGTGCGCGGCACCGGTGCTTCCCATGTCGCCTTGCTGGCGCGCGGCTTGGGGATACCGGCAGTGTTCGGGGTCAGCGGTCTGCCGCCGGGGCGGCTGAACGGTCGCGAAGTGGTGGTGGACGGCTACACCATGCGGGTCTGCATTCAGCCCACTCCGGCGTTGCGTGAGGAATACCGCAAGCTGATCGCTGAGGAAGCCGAGCTGTCGCGGGGCTTGCAACACTTGCGCGACTTGCCGGCTGAAACACCCGATGGTCACCAGGTAGAGCTGCATGCCAACTCCGGCCTGTTCGCCGATATCGCTGCCGCGCGCGATAGCGGCGTACGCGGCGTGGGTTTGTATCGCTCCGAGCTGCATTTCTTTTTGCGTGATCGCTTTCCCGGCGAGGATGAGCAGGCCATGCTCTACACGCGGGTGTTGCGCATCATGACGCCGCACCCGGTGGTGTTGCGCACCTTGGATATTGGCGGTGATAAGCCCTTACCGTATTTTCCCATTGACGAACAAAATCCGTTTCTGGGCTGGCGCGGGATTCGGATCAGTCTGGATCAACC
>JBATSQ010000240.1:0-9982 GCA_049293375.1 Candidatus Contendibacter sp. | reverse complement strand
TGCCCAGCCAGGGCAGCAAGCGCAGTCAGCGCACCGCGCTGCGGCGCGCCGTTGGCGAGCAGCCACTCAGCCTGGTCGGCTGCAAGCAGGCGAAAAAAACCAATGGGGGCTGGCACGGGGGGTCGTTAATCCAGAGAGCCGAAAGCGCGCCGCAGAACACGAACACCGTTGGCGTCGCGGTACAGCATACTGTATAGCATTGCGCGGCCATCGCCCACCCGCGCTTCGGCTTGCAGGAGAAAATACTGGCTGTTGACGCTGAGCAGGGCCTTGATTGGCGCTTCCACGGTGGTGAGCTTGGCCGCATTGAGAAACGCATCCACGCTTTGATAGCCGTCTCCTGGGCGCTCCTGCAACAGGTGGCTTACATCGGCCAGTTTTGGCCCATCCTTACCCAACGCCGCCAATACCGGGGCTGGCGCGGTATTGACGTTGACCGGTGTGCCGGGCGGAAGGGCGCGCACCACGGGTTGCAATTGGGCGAAAGCCTCCCGATCCACCCCCTTGACCAGACGCAGCTCGGAGACGCTGACGAAAGGGCGGTTGGCCGCCAGATAAGCGGGATTCAACACCGCATAATCACTGTCTTCAGCCCCGTCAGGAAACCGAGGCTCGGCGTCAGGATCGATCCAGTCGGCGATGGCCAGCGCCAGCTCTGGTGGCAGCGCAAGGCTTTCCAGCAGGCGTTGCAAGACGCTGAGCTGGGCAGGTTCTAGGGCCGCTTTAGCCGTGGTCGCGACGGTTGGCGCGGGTGTTTTTTGGGTTTCGTTTGCAGGCTTTGGGTCGCTCGGCCGCGCGTCTGGCTTGGCGGCGGGGTGCACGGGCGCGCCGGGCGCTGGTCGCCACAGATTGTTGAGATTAAAGCCGCCTTGCAGGTCGCTGAGACGAGCGGTGAGTGTCCCTCCTGCCACCGGCAGGATGGGGGGTAGCAAGGCCCAGGCTTCGTTCGGGTGATCGATGTCGTTTTTTTGTCGGTCGCGCGTCAGGATGATGATAGCCATCTGTTCAGCGCCCAGCGTGTATAACCGGGCCTGCTGTTGGTGCAGAAACACCGCGCTGCGCCGGATAGCCAGTTGTTGTAGGCTGGCGAGGCTGACGGCGGCGACGCTGGCCAGAAACACAATCAATAACACGGTGATGAGCGCGACACCCCGTTGCCTGTGCAGTCGGCTGCCACCATTGGCTTGACCAGAAACCAGCGCCAGGGTGTTAATCGGGCAGGAGCAGTAGTCGGGTGATTTCACTCCAGTCCTCCAAAGTCAGGCCGATTTCCACCGCACGCGGCAAGCGGTCGGGATTGGGTGACGGCCCTTCCGTGAGGGGAGAGGGCGGTGGCCAGTCGTCGCGCCAGTCTTTCTGATCCAGAAAGCGTATTTTGAAGGCTTGCACCTTCTCCAGCAGCAAGGTCTCGCGTGGCTCGCTTAAACCGCCACGGTCGAGGATCGGCCAATGCAGTCGCCATAATCGACCATCCCGCAGCCGATACGCCACGCGCTGCAAGCTGGCGCGCGGCTGGGCCAGGGGGTTGTCCCAGCCGGCGCGGGTCAGTGTCAGGCGGTCTGCGGTGAGCGCGCCGCCAAGCAGGGCAGGCTGTGGCTCGCCATACTCATCGCGAATACCGCGCTCTACGGCTTGCGCGAGGTCCTGCTCCAGCCGATAGACCGCCAGTTGCACCGCAGCCAGCCGTCGGCTTTGCTCTTCGACAGCGGCGCGGGTATACCAGACCGCGCGCAGGCCGCTGTAGGCGGCGACGGCCATAATGGAGAACACGGCCAGCGCCACCAGCAACTCCAGCAAGGTAAAACCGCGACTGGCTGGGGTCATGGCGGCGGCTGGGATAGCGCGGGCGGGGTGGGCGACGGCTGCTGCGCGGGTGAAGGGTTGGCGGTTGCATCGGTGGGCTTTTCCGGCAGCGCGCCCTTGAAGGCAATCAGCGTGCTCAGTTCCGGCCCACCCACGTCGGCGCGCACCGCCAGTTCAAGGCGCCGCAAGTCTGGCAATTCGGTGGTGTGAAATTGCGCTTCCCAGCGCCAGACACGGCCTGCTAGTTCAGTGACGCCCGTGCGCGCGCCTTCCTCCGGCCAGGGTTCCGTTTCCAGCAGCAACACGTTGATCTGGTTGAGCGCCACCCAGCTAGCAAAGGTGCGATCCCGCAAGGCGGCGACAGTGGTGATGCTTTGGGTGACGGCGCTGATGATGGCACCCATGGCAATAGCCAGCACCGCCAGCGCGACCAGCACTTCCAGCAACGTAAAGCCAGAGACTCGCTTCACCGAGCAATTTCGCTTAGCGTCAGGCGGCCCAGCCCATCGCCAGCCACTCGCTGCTGCGGCTCGTTGGCGGAATCCGCCTCGCTCAGGCTGAACACGGCGACAAACGCCGTGGTTTCGCCGCTATTTAGCAGCAACACCTGCGGCAACGACTCTGTGGCTTCCTTCAGGTCGACTAGCCGATCCTCGACCCACAGCTTTAGCTCTATCCCATCCGGCAGCGTGCGGCGGGTCAGGCTATTGGCGGCGGCGACCGGCTCCCAGCGGCCTTTCGGCCCTAGACTCAGGATGGCATAACCGGCGCGGTCGAACTGGATCGCGCGCAAATCGCCGCTTAGCAGAGCTTCCTGTTGCTGCAACTCCACGAGCGCGGCGAGACGGCGCGCTTCCTCCGCCAGCCGTTCGTGCGAGCCGCTGCCTGCCGCCAGCAAGGCGAAACTGCTCAGGATGCCGACCAGCACCAGCACCACCAGGATTTCCAGCAGGGTGAAGCCGCGTGACGACGCGCGTATTGCAAAAGGCCAAGCCGTGCGGGATTTCGGCGATGCGCTCAATCGTCTAGATTCCAGTTGCCCAGATCGGCGTCCGCGCCCTCACCACCTGGCTGACCATCAGCGCCTAAGGTATAAATGTCGAGATCGCCATGCTGGCCGGGACTCAGATAATGATAAGGCTGACCCCAAGGATCCTTGGGCAACCTGTCCAGATAACCGCCCTCTTGCCAATGCGGGGCATCGGCGGGCTTTTGCACCAGCGCTTCCAGGCCTTGTTCGGTGTTCGGATAGCGGAAGTTGTGCAGGCGATACAGGTCTAGCTGATTCTTGAGGACCCGAATATCCTGCTTAGCCTTGACAGCGCGCGCTTTGTCCGGGTTGTCCATAATGCGTGGCACCACTACAGCGGCCAAGATGCTTAAGATAACGACTACCACCATGACTTCAATCAAGGTGAAGCCGTGGTCATGCGCACGGCGGCGTAGCAAAGGAAAGGGCATAGTGATCTCCAGAAGCCGGTTGCGAAGGACCGGGTCAGGCGCGACCCAGCCGGTACAGCGCGATTTCGCCCAGCAGGTTGGGCCATAACTTCGGCCCCAGCTGGGGCCGATGGCTATGATCGAGTACCGCGCGTTGCAGAATATCGATGCCTTTGGCGTGGCACAGTTGCTCAAAGTCGCGCAGCGTAAAGAGGTGAATGTTTGGGGTGTCGTACCACTGGTAAGGCAGGGTTTTACCGACTGGCATTCGCCCACGTAACGCAATTTGCGCGCGGAAACGCCAGAAGCCGAAATTAGGGAAAGTGACGATCCCCTGTCGGCCCACCCGCAACATTTCATCCAGCAACGCCTCAGTTTGCCGCACCGCTTGCAGGGTCTGGGTCATGATGACGTAATCAAAACTGGCGTCGCAAAAGTCGGCTAAACCCGCTTCTAGATCGGCGTGGAGGACATTCACACCGGCCTCAATACACCGCAGCATGTTGGCATCATCAATTTCCAGGCCGTAGCCGCTGACCCGGCGATGATCGCGCAGATAGGCCAGCAGCGCGCCATCGCCGCAGCCGAGATCGAGCACGCGCGCGCCAGGACGGATCCAGTCGCTGATCAATTCCAGTTCAGGCCGCATCGGCGCGCACCTCGCGGGCGACCCGCGCCAAATAGCCACGCAACACCGCATGATAAAGAGGAATCGGCATTAAAAAGGCGTCATGGCCGAATGCGGAAGGAATTTCGGCGTAGCTGGCGGCGCAGCCAGCCCGCACTAGAGCCCGGACGATTTCACGCGACCGGGTCGGCGCAAAACGCCAATCACTGGTGAAGGCCACCACCAGAAATCCAGCCTTGGCTCGGTGAAAAGCTGCCGCCAGGTCACCGTCAAAATCGGCGGCCGGGTCGAAATAATCGAGCGTTTTGGTGATGAGTAAGTAGGTATTGGCATCGAAGCGATCCACGAAGGCATGACCTTGGTGGCGCAGATAGCTTTCCACCTGAAACTCAATGTCAAAGTTGAAGTTGAAATTCATTTTGCCTTCGCGCAGCTCGCGGCCGAACTTGGCGCGCATCCCTTCATCAGACAGATAGGTGATATGGCCAAGCATCCGGGCCAGCATCAGCCCGCGCCGGGGTACCACGCCAAAGTCGTAGTAGTGACCGTGGTGAAAATCGGGATCGGACAGAATGGCCTGCCGGGCCACCTCATTGAAGGCAATATTCTGGGCCGAGAGCCGCGGGGCGGCAGCGATCACCAGGGCATGTCGTACCCGATCCGGGAAGGTAATGGCCCATTGCATGGCCTGCATCCCGCCCAGACTGCCGCCGATCACCGCTGCCCACTGCGCAACCCCCAAATGATCGGCCAGCCAGGCCTGGCTGCGCACCCAATCCTTGACCGTGACGATAGGAAAATCCGGGCCAAAGGGCTTGCGATTATCAGGGTTGATGGCGGTCGGGCCGGTCGATCCCTTGCAGCCGCCCAGATTGTTGCAGCAGACCACAAAAAACGCGCAGGTGTCGATGGGTTTACCAGGGCCGATGCAGTTGTCCCACCAGCCGGGTTTGGTGGGGGAGTCTTCCGCATGATACCCGGCGACGTGATGGTCGCCTGACAGGGCGTGGCAGATCAACACCGCGTTGTTACGCTGCGTGTTGAGTTCGCCATACGTTTCGTAAACGATGTCGTATTCCGCCAGTATCCGGCCACAATCCAGCGCCAGCGGCTCGGCGCAATGGACAGTCTGGGGCAAGACCAGACCCACGGAATCCGGAGGATAGAGAGACGGCATGGCTTCCTGACCGACGTGGTGATAGCGCAAGGGTGGGGCTTTAACAAAGGGTGTCAGTCTAATCGGCGCTGGGGTAGACGGCAACAGGCGCTACGCGGGATATGAGTCTTAATTATTGATTTTAATATATTTTTAAGGTATAAGTCTAGCGGTGAATCGGTTTCTATCCCCAGCGGCCCTGATAGCTGGGCAGAGCTCGTTTCCAAAGCGCGCTGATCAAGAGCCAACCTGAATTATGCCTCTCAAATTTTGGAGGCTGGTCCACTGGGGATTGGGGGATCAATACCCAGTGGAAAGCGTTGGGGTGCAACGATGCGCAAGCGTTTGGTCCGGCCGGTTTCGCCAGAAAGCAAGCTGACTTGGCTTTTCGGCACGCCAAACAAAGTCGCCAGAAATTCCCGCAGATGGGCATTGGCCTGACCGTCCACCGGTGGCGCGGCGATACGGATGCGGAAGTGGTCGGCCACCAAGCCGTCCCATTGATCGCGGCCAGCGCGCGGCCGCGCCTGTACCTGCACAATCAAGTCCGGGCCGTCCCAGCGATAGCCAGCGCGCATCAGCGTGCTAGCCCACGCCAGCAAACAGGCGGAGCAAGTCTTGCATCAGCAGGCTGACGAAAATCAGTGCCACCACCACCAGCATCGGCGATAGATCGATGCCGGAAATAGGTGGCAGCCAGCGCTGGACTGGTTTGAGTAGTGGGGCGGTCAATTGGGCCAGGATCCGTCCGATGGGGTGGTAAGGAGCAGCGTTGACCCAGCTCAGCACCGCCTGAATAATAATGCCCCATAAATAGATATTAATCAGCAGCTTGAGCAGCTCCAGTACAGCGCGCAACAGCAAAACGCCAATGCTCGCTGGTTGATCGAGAATCTGGGCGATCAGGAATACTTCTACCAGTTGTAAGCACAGCGCTAACACCACCGCCGCTAAATCCAGTCCCCGATAACCCGGCACGATGCGGCGCAACGGCAACAGCAGGGGATTGGTGATCCGCACCAAAAATTGCACCAGAGGGTTGTAGAAGTCGGCGCGCACCCATTGCAGCAGAAAGCGCAAGACCACCGCCAGCAGATAAAACCCGAAAAGGGTCTGAATCAAAAAAATCGTGGCGGTCATGACTGGCCTCCCAATAAATCACCCAATTCCTGAGCACGTTGGCGGGCAGCGTCCAAGGCACGAGCCAGTAACGATTCCAATCCGCCATCCCGCAACGTCGCCACCGCGCGCTCGGTGGTACCGCCCGGCGAGGTAACGCGCGCTCGCAACGCCGCTGGGCTTTCCGTGCTTTCCAGCGCCATTTTGGCCGCACCAAATGCGGTCTGTAAGGTCAGCAGTCGCGCGGTAGCCGCATCGAGTCCCTGGGCCACGCCCGCCTGCTCCAGTGCTTCCATCAGCAAAAAGAAGTAAGCCGGGCCGCTACCGGATAGCGCGGTGACCGTATCTAGCAGGCGCTCGTCTTCGACCCAAACGGTCATGCCGACCGCGCGCAACAACGATTCAGCTTGTTGCCGCTGCCGATCAGAGACGAAGGGATTGGCGAACAGTGCGCTGGCGGCACTGCCTACCAGCGCTGGGGTATTGGGCATGGTGCGCACCAAAGCCAGTGAGCCACCGCCCAGCCAACCCCGTAAATCCGGCTCGCGCACGCCCGCAGCGATGGAAATCACCAGCGGTTGGCGCGCTTGTATCAGCGCGGCGAGTCGGCGGGCGACCTGGGGCAACACCTGCGGTTTGACTGCCAACACCAGGGTATCCACTTGAGCGGCGATTTCGGTGTTGTCGGCGCTGACCTGGAGCTGGAACTGGCTACGCAAAAAGTCGCGCTGGTCGGGATTGGGTTCCGCCACCCAAAGATGGCGCGGATCGCCACCGCCAGCGATCAAGCCACCGATCAGGCTGCGCGCCATATTGCCGCCGCCGATAAACCCAATGGAACTCTCTAACATCTACGCCTCATCTGTTGGCAATGAGTGATGGGATGGGAAAATGCGCGGAATACCAGTCGGAATCACCGTGTTTTCGCGCGTCTTTACGGTTTGCCGCTGAGGTGCTTTGTGATCTGTTCGCTGATGCTGGCGAGTCGCTGATCTTGTTGGTATGCCTGATAAACTTGCTGTTTATGTTGGCCGTCCAGCTGTTGGTAAAGTGTATAGGAACCGGGTAAACGCTCGCGCAACGTTCGTTCGAACCCCGCTGGCTCTAGTCCGGCTTCCAGCCGATCTTGCCCAGTAACGGACGGCGTGGCGGATGGTGTGGCGCTTAGCGGCGGGTTGAGGATCAAGGTCGTCGCCTGCTGCTTCGCCTCGTTTTCAATAGTGCGCAGAAATTCCTGATCCGCGCCGAACAACAGTGGGGCAGCCAGCAACAACAGGCTAAAGAGCCCGCCGCGCCAGATGGGGGTAAAGCGAGATGAGGTCGGCGGCGTTATGGTAATCATGGCAGTGATGGCCTTCCCGATAGGGGCGTGATGCGGCCGGATAAGATGCGCGAGATGCGTGCGCATTGGTTTGGGGGTGTGGTACCAGTCATAATTTAGCAGCGTGGCCCGAACAAGGCGGAACCGATGCGCACCAGCGTCGCGCCCTCAGCGATCGCCGCTTCCAGATCGTCGGACATGCCCATGGAGAGGGTATCCAGGGCCATTCCAGTGGCGTTAAGCTGGGCTTGCAACTGGCGCAACTGGGCAAAGGGGCGGCGCTGCATGGCAAAATCAGCCGTTGGTGCCGGAATCGCCATCAGGCCACGCAGGCGCAAGCCAGGCAGCTGGGCGATGGCGGCGGCGATAGCGACCGCCTGCGTTGCATCACAACCGCGCTTGGCGGGTTCCTGGTCGATGTTGACTTGTAGGCAGACGTTCAGCGGGGGCAGGAACGCGGGTCGTTGCGCGCTCAGCCGCTCGGCGATTTTCAGCCGATCCACGCTATGCGCCCAGGCGAAACGTTCGGCGATGGCGCGGGTTTTATTGGTCTGGATCGGCCCGATAAAATGCCATTCCAGCTCTAAAGCAGCCAATGCAGCCATTTTCGCCAGACTTTCTTGCAGATAGTTTTCGCCAAAACTGTGTTGGCCGGCGGTCGCCAGCGTGGCGATAGCCGCCGCCGGTTGGGTTTTGCTGACCGCCAGCAATTGTGTGGTACCTGACGGGCGCTGGAAGTGCAATTCAGCGGTGCGGATGCGATTCCACACGGTCTGGAGGCGGTCAGCGAAATCCATGGTCACGGCTGAAGGTCTTTTGCAACAGGTCTTGGCAGTGCTGGGCGCGGCCAGGAGGTGCGCCGATGGCTATATACTACTTGGAAATTCGATGCGGTGGCGCGGTCTCGTCAGAGGACCGTTCTTCTAACATAAAGCATTTACTGGAACCCTCGCTATGACTCTTGACGAACTGTTGACTTTTTCTGTGCAAAATAATGCTTCAGATTTGCATTTATCCGCTGGGTTGCCCCCCATGATCCGCGTGGACGGCGATATGCGTCGCATCAATGTCCCAGCGCTGGAGCATAAGCAAGTACATGCCCTGATTTATGACATCATGAACGACAAGCAGCGTAAGGATTATGACGAATTTTTAGAGTGCGACTTTTCGTTCGAGATTCCCAAACTCGCCCGGTTTCGCGTCAACGCTTTCAATCAAAATCGGGGTGCGGCGGGTGTGTTACGCACCATTCCCTCCAAAATTCTGACGCTGGAAGACCTCGCTTGCCCACCGGTCTTTAAGGAGCTGATTGATATTCCACGCGGCTTGATTCTCGTCACCGGCCCCACCGGCTCCGGCAAATCCACCACCCTGGCAGCGATGATCGATCATATCAACAAAAATGAATACGGCCATATCCTTACCATTGAGGATCCGATTGAGTTTGTCCACCAGAGCCAACGCTGCTTGGTCAATCAACGTGAGGTGCACCGCGATACCTTGGGATTTAACGAGGCGCTGCGTTCGGCGCTGCGCGAAGATCCCGACATCATCCTGGTCGGTGAAATGCGCGATCAGGAAACCATACGCCTGGCCTTAACTGCGTCTGAAACTGGCCATTTGGTGTTCGGCACTCTGCATACCAGCTCGGCTCCCAAGACCATTGACCGTATCATTGACGTGTTTCCCGCCGGCGAGAAGCCCATGGTGCGCTCCATGCTGTCTGAGTCGTTGCGCGCGGTGATTTCCCAAGCCTTGCTCAAGAAAAAAGGCGGCGGTCGCATGGCAGTCCATGAAATCATGGTGGGCATTCCCGCTATCCGCAATCTGATCCGTGAAGATAAGGTGGCGCAAATGTATTCATCCATTCAAACTGGCGCGGCATTTGGAATGCAAACGCTTGACCAGGCGCTGTTGACCGCAGCCCAAAAAGGCTTCGTCACCCGTGAGGAAGCCATGACTTACGCACAGAATAAAGCCTCGTTTAGAGTTTCTTGAGGCGACTGAAGCCAAGCCAAGCCTTGTCATCGAGCTGAAAAGCTTCGCCTTGTTCCCTCTGATGGCGTGCTGCGCATTCCGGGTTTTTTACCCTCAATTTCCTATTGCTGGCGCTATGTTATCGATTTCGCTGAAAAGCTCTCTTGTTGTTCTGCTTGGTTTGGCGGCAATGGGCATGACCCCGTCGCGCGGGCTGGCCCAGGCTTCGGTTCCAGCCAGCACCGCCACGTCAACGCTGGCGTATATCAGTGATACGGTTGATATTCCGCTACGCGCCGGGGCATCCAACCGGCATAAGATCATCGGCGTGGCGCGCACCGGCGCTCCGGTGACGGTGCTCAAGGTCGATGCGGCCAAGGCTTACACTCACATTCGCACCGCTACGGGTGCGAGTGGCTGGTTGCCTAGCGTGCAACTCACCGCGTTGCCCAGCAGTCAGGAGCAACTGGCCGCGACCCGGCAGGAACTGGAGCAGTTGAAGGCGCAGTACTTTGGTCTACAGCAGCATATAGATGGG
>JBATSQ010000239.1:0-1907 GCA_049293375.1 Candidatus Contendibacter sp. | reverse complement strand
GACAGGCGTCCGTCAGATAGAACCGCCGAAACGCAATCGTTTTGCCGTTGCGGCTGAAAGCATCTTCGCGCACCTCTAACAAGCTTGCCCCGGCTAGGCTGTCCAGGAGCCGCTCGAAAGTCCGCCGCTCGCCCGCGTTGCTTAGCCCCTCATGCAGTTGGCGCGCGGTTAGTCCCTGGCGGTCGCGCAGCGCCTCCAGCACCTGCAACGCCAGCTTAGATTCAGTCGTGCTCAGAGTGCGGGTGCGACGCGCCAGGGTATCCTGTGGCGCGCAGACATCGCACAGGCCGCACGACTGACGGTCCTCATGATCGCCGAAGTGGCGCACCAGCCGCACCATGCGACAGGCGCTCGCTTGATCGGCAAACTCCAGCATGTGGCGTAGAGCGGCCAGCTTATACGCCCGCTGCTGCTCATAGGATGCCAGCCAATCCGCTCGGCCTTGCACCAGATCGCCGTCAGCGTCACGCTGGATGCCGCCATGCGCCAATAACTGGGCTAGCGCCGCGTCACAGGCGTCCGGCTCCAGCCCTAGCCGGTCCCGCAACCCATCTCTGGACTGCGGCCCGGCCCGTAAGGCGGCGAAAATAGCTTGCAACTGTCCCGGGTCGGGATAGTCGCGCTGGTGAAAATAGGTATGGGTGCGCAGATCAGCCCAGGAATACAGCAGAACCGCGCGCGCCAGTTGGCCATCGCGTCCAGCCCGCCCGATCTCCTGATAGTAGCCTTCCAGGCTACTGGGCAGGGCGGTATGCAGCACCGTGCGGATGTCGGCCTTATCGATGCCCATGCCGAAGGCGATGGTGGCGACGATGACCGCCAGTTCCCCACGGTTAAATCGATGCTGCACCTGTTCTCGATCCAGCGGGGTCATGCCGGCGTGGTAGGCGGCGGCGGGATAGTGCGCGTTGAGCAGCAGCGCTAGAGCATCGGTCTCGCGGCGGGTGGGAGTGTAGACAATTGCGGGCCGTCGCGCTGGGTCGGCCAGCATCTGTCGCACCCGTTCCTGCCGATCCGCAACCCGCAACTCGGCGGTTTCGACCGCGAGATTGGCGCGGCGGAAGCCGTGAATCGACCGAATCGGGTTGACCAGCGCTAGTTGGCGGAGAATATCGTCCTGCACCTGTCCGGTTGCAGTGGCGGTCAGAGCCACCACCGGGGCCGGTCGCAGCAGTGGTAAATAACGGCCTAGCATCCGGTAGTCGGGTCGGAAATCGTGGCCCCACTGAGAGATGCAATGCGCTTCATCCACCGCAATCAACACTGGCTTACGTTTGGCCAGCATTTCCGGGAAGCCCGGCACGCTGAGCCGTTCTGGGGCGATGAATAAATAATCCAGTCGCCCTTGCAGATAGGCCATGCAGACTTGCCGCGAAGTGGGACGGTCGCGGCCGGAATGAATGCGGTCGGCGCACAAACCGAGTTGGACCAGCTTGGTCACCTGATCCTCCATCAATGCAATCAAGGGCGAAATCACTAATGTCGTTCCGGCGCGGGCCAGGCCGGGCAGTTGAAAGCACAGCGATTTACCGGCCCCGGTCGGCATCACCAGCAGCACATCGTGGCCGGTGGTGAGCAACCGACACACCGCTTCCTGGTGCGGGCGAAACGCGGGCCAGCCAAAGACCGTTTGCAGTAGCTCCAGCAAACGGTCTGGCGGTGTCGGTTCGCGGTGGGGCGGAATCGCTGATGGTGCGATCATGCCGCCAGGTGGGTAGGGGCCAGGGCTAGGGCCGTGTTGCTCTTGGCCAGGTGCCAGCAGTCTGCTAGATGAATGCATGCCTGATCGACGACCCCCTCATCCAGATGGCGGTCGTGGGCAAAGGTGCGCAACATTCGCAAAGTTTGCGCGGCGGATAGGGATTGGCGATAGGGCCGATTTTGCGTCAGGGCCTCGAACACATCCG
>JBATSQ010000238.1:0-19769 GCA_049293375.1 Candidatus Contendibacter sp. | reverse complement strand
CTTCTCTTTATGCGCGCTACCGCGTAGAAAACCCCAGCGCCGATCCGCGCCATCTCACCCTGTATCTGGCGCTGCGGCCCTTCCAGGTGAATCCGCCCTGGCAGTCGCTCAATATGGCGGGCGGGGTATCGTCGATCCAGCATCTAGGTTACGCCGACCGCACAATCCTTATAAATCAGCGCCCTACAGCGCAGCCCAATCAACCGGCTAAAGCTGTGGCGGTATTGACCGCCCCCGACCGCTTCCGCGCCGCCACCTTCGATCAGGGACCGATCACCGACTATTTGGCGATGGGCCAGTTGCCCGAAACCACCGAGGTAGTCGATGCTTTTGGCTATGCGTCCGGCGCGCTGGAATACAGTTGGGATTTAAAGCCGGGCGAAGCGCGCGAAGTGGTGCTGCGCATTCCGTTTCATGCCAGCGATCCGCTCTTCGCCCCAGAGGACGCGCCACGTCCTCCAGCAGATATTCAAGTGGACTCCCTGCTAGAGCAGGTGACCCGGGACTGGGAAGAGCGCCTGGATCGGGTGGAGGTGGAATTGCCGCTGGTCGCCCAGCGTCTGGCCTGGAGCCTTAAAAGCAATCTGGCTTACATCCTGATTAACCGCGATGGCCCCGCCATTCAACCTGGCTCGCGCACCTATGCGCGGTCGTGGATTCGGGATGGTGCCCTGACCTCCGCCGCCTTGCTGGGGATGGGCCATACTCAGGAGGCGCGGGAGTTTTTGCAATGGTACGTCGGCTATCAGGGAGCGGATGGCTCCATTCCTTGCTGTGTCGATGTCCGCGGGGCCGACCCGGTGCCGGAGCACGACAGCCACGGCGAATTCATCTACGCGGTCATGGAATATTACCGCTACACCCGCGACATCGGTTTTCTGCGGCAAATGTGGCCAGCAGTGATCAAAACGGTCGGCTATATCGAGTCGCTGCGCCAGCAGCGCCTGACGGAACGTTATCAGACCGATCCAGACTATCTGGCCTATTTCGGGCTGGTGACAGAATCTATCAGCCACGAAGGCTACGCCAGCCAGCCACGTCACTCCTATTGGGATAACTTCTTTGTGCTGCGCGGCTTGAAAGATGCGGCCGCCATGGCGGCGATTCTGGACGAGACAGACGCAGCCGAACGCTTTGCCAACCTGCGCGATGCGTTCCGTAGAGACTTATATGCCTCCATTCGGGCGACAGTCAAACGGCATCAGATTGATTTTATTCCGGGCGCAGTCGAATTGGGCGACTTCGACGCCACCTCGACCACTATTGCCGTGGATCCTGGCGGTGAATTGGGGCGCTTGCCACAGCCGGCGCTGGATCGCACCTTTGATCGCTACGCCGCGTTTTTCCGCCAGCGCTTAGCCGATGCGCAATGGGAGGCGTACACGCCCTATGAATGGCGGGTGGTGGGTACCATGGTCCGCTTGGGCTTCCGTGAGCGCGCCCTGGAGCAGATCGAGTTTTTGATGCAGGGCCAGCGCCCGGTGGCCTGGAATCACTGGGCGGAAGTGGTTTGGCGTGACGCCAGTCTGCCGCGCTTTATCGGTGACATGCCGCATACCTGGGTCGGCTCCGATTTTATCCGCGCCGCGCGCAGCCTGTTTGTATACGAACGCGAGGCCGATCAAGCCTTGGTGATCGGTGCAGGTATACCCGCGCTCTGGCTGGAAAGTCCGCCAGGAATCACCATCCGCCGGATGCCAACCTGGTATGGTACGTTGAACTATCGCATGGCAATGGCTGGCCCGGACCTGGTGCGCGTGCGCTTGACCGGCGATGTCACCGTGCCGGCAGGGCGCATCATTCTCCACTCTCCACTGGACCGACCACTACGCGCGGTGATGGTCAATGGCCGGGCCATCACGACCTTTACCGCGCACACGGCGACCGTCGATCAGTTTCCGGCGGAGATTGAGCTGCAATACCCGTCGGCCAATACCCCCTGAGCGCCGCGTCGCCTGATCTTTTTGGCGCGATTCACTTTCTAACCTAATCCGGCTTGCGGAAGTGCTGACGATGCCTTTTACCTTGCATACACTGACCAATGGCCGCTATGCGACCCATCTAACGCCTGCCGGAACTGGCTATTCGACCTGGGACGGGCTGACGCTGACCCGCTGGAATGCGGATCCAGTGACCGATGGCGATGGCTTTTTTCTCTATCTGCGGGACCGGCAAAGTGGTGCGGTGTGGTCGCTGGGTCGCCAGCCCGTGGCGACTCCGGGGGCGCAACGCGCCAGCCGCTTCAGCGCCGAGTGCGCCGAACTGCGCTGTGTGCAAGACGGCATTAGCGCTGAAATGACCGTGGTGGTACCCGCCGCCGCTGATGTGGAGTTGCGGTGGGTGACGCTGCGCAACCACGGTGACCGGCCCCGGCAAATCGAGCTGACCAGTTATGCTGAAGTGGTCTTAAACGCGCAGGCGGCCGATACCGCGCATCCGGCGTTTTCCAAACTATTTGTCCAGACCGCGTTCGACGCTCCATTGGGAGCGCTGCTGGCGCGACGGCGGC
The DNA here is from genome assembly GCA_049293375.1 of Candidatus Contendibacter sp. Taxonomy (GTDB): domain Bacteria; phylum Pseudomonadota; class Gammaproteobacteria; order Competibacterales; family Competibacteraceae; genus Contendibacter. Next base: position 17,260 of record JBATSQ010000238.1, on the reverse strand, counting down.
CGCGCGCAACTGGAGAGACCGTGTGTTGGCTGGTGCACGCGCTGATCGGCGCTGAGGGCGCGGACGCTGCTTTGGAATGGGAAACCGACCGGGTGCGCTTTATCGGGCGCAGCTACACGTTGGCGGCACCAAAGGCTTTGATGGCGAATGAACCGCTGTCCGGTACAGTCGGCAATGTGCTGGATCCCATCGTAAGTCTGCGCTATACACTGGATGTGCCGGCGGGTGGTTCAGCACACTGCGTCTTTCTGCTGGGCGTGGCGGCGCACCGCGCGGCGGCGCTGGCGTTAGTGGCCCAGTATCGACCGGCGACTGCCACTGTCGCCGCCTTCCAGGCGGCACTGAGTGCGGGTTCAGTTGATCAAACCTCCTGGGCTTACCAGCCCGCCGCCAGGACGCCGCGCGGGGCGCGGGCCGAGGAGTCGGTTGCGGCGGGCGCCCCTCCTGCCGAGGCGGCAGACCCCCAGGAGCCATTGCAGTTCTGGAACGGTTACGGCGGTTTTAGCGCCGACGGGACGGAATACGTGATTCGGCTCCAGCCCGACGCCAGCGGGCGCTTGCGCCTACCACCGCTGCCCTGGGTCAACATTATCGCTAATCCCCAGTTCGGGTTTCTGGCCAGCGAAACTGGTGCGGGCGCTGTCTGGAGCCAGAACAGCCGCGAAAATCGACTGACGCCCTGGTTCAACGATCCGGTACTCGATCCCCACGGCGAGGCGTTATATCTGCGCGACGCAAGCACCGGCGCGTACTGGTCGTCCTTGCCGGGGCCGACACCGCAGCCCGTCCCCTATACCGTTCGCCACGGATTCGGCTACAGCCGCTATCGCCATGTCAGCCAGGGACTGGAGCACGATGTATGGCTGTTCATGCCGTGCGTGGAACCGCTCAAAATCACGCGCTTGCGTTTGCACAATGGCAGTGGCCAAGCGCGTCGGCTGTCCCTGTTTGCCTATGCGCAACTGGTGTTGGGCGTGTTGCCAGGAGAGGATGCGGCGGGCCTGGTGATTGAGCATGATCAGGCGACCGGGGCGTTGCTGGCTGAGAACCATAACCGCGAATTTAGCGGGCGTAGCGCCTTCGCCGCGCTGGTCGGCGTCGATGCGGCGGTGGTACGGGTCAGCGGGGACCGGGCTGCTTTTCTAGGCCCTTACGGCGTGTTAGCCCAACCCGCTGCGCTGGAGGATGGTCCCACTTTGCAGGGTCGGCCCGGTGCCTACCAGACTCCGTGCTTTGCCTTGCAAACAAGCCTGCGCCTGGAGCCGGGCGCGACGCTGGAATGCGCCTTTTTGTTGGGCGAGGCCGACAATCGGGACGAAGCCCGGCGCTTGCTTGCGCACTATCGTCAGCCCGCTGCGGTGTCGGCCGCGCTGGATGCCGTGCGCGCCTTCTGGCGCAACCAAACCGCTGGCATCCGCATTCAGACCCCCAGTCCGGCATTGGATTTGCTGATGAATGGCTGGCTGGTCTATCAGATTCTCAGCTGTCGGTTGTGGGGCCGCTCGGCATTCTACCAGTCGGGTGGCGCATTTGGCTTCCGCGACCAGTTGCAAGACGCCGCCGCACTGCTGTATCACGCTCCGGCGCTAACTCGTCGCCAATTGCTGCTGCACGCCGCTCACCAGTTTAGCGAAGGCGACGTGTTGCACTGGTGGCATCCGCCCACCAGCGTCGGCATTCGCACCCGCTTTAGCGACGATCTACTATGGCTACCGTATCTGGCGGCGTTTTACGCGCGCGCCACCGGCGACTGGGCGCTGTTCGATCAACCCGCCTCCTTTCTCACAGCGCGGCTATTAGCCGAGGGCGAAGATGAAGCCTTCCTCACCCCGACCATATCCGGCGAGATAGAGAGCCTGTACGTCCATTGTTGCCGAGCGTTAGATCGCTCCCTGACTCAGGGCGTACATGGCTTGCCGCTGATGGGCACCGGCGACTGGAACGATGGGATGAACCGGGTGGGGCGGGAAGGGCGCGGCGAAAGTGTGTGGATGGGTTTTTTTCTCTATGCCATTTTGGGCGACTTTGTTCCGATCTGCGAACGGCGCGGCGACCGGGAACGGGCGCAACGCTATGCTGGGTTTCGTCGCCACTTGGCCGAGGCGCTCAACACCCACGGCTGGGATGGTGCCTGGTATCGGCGGGCTTGGTACGATAACGGCGCGGTGCTGGGTTCAGCCACCAGCGATGAATGCCGCATTGATGCCCTGGCGCAAGCCTGGGCGGTACTATCCAAAGCCGCGCCGCCAGAGCGGGCCGCAGCAGCCTTAGCCGCCGTCGAGCAACACTTAATTGCGGAGCCAGAGGGCCTGATCCGTTTGTTAACCCCCCCATTCGAGCACACGCCGCATGATCCAGGCTATATCAAAGGCTATGTCGCCGGGGTGCGGGAAAACGGTGGCCAATACACCCACGCGGCGCTGTGGGTGGTGCGGGCGCTGGCCGAGCTGGGCTGGCGGGAGCGGGCAGCGCGGTTGCTGGAGATGTTGACGCCCATTCATCACACGCGGACGCCGGAAGCGGTGGCGGTCTATCAACTGGAACCGTTTGTAGTCGCTGCGGATATTTACGGTGCGGCCCCGCATATCGGGCGCGGCGGCTGGAGTTGGTATACTGGCGCGGCGGGCTGGATGTTGCGGGTGGTGCTGGAATCCATCCTGGGTTTGGAACTGGTCGAAGGCCGCGTATTGCGTCTGCGTCCGTGCATTCCAGACGTTTGGTCGGGTTTCCAGTTGCATTACTGTCCGCCGGACCACTGCGCGGTTTACGCTATCGAAGTGAATAATCCAGACCGCAATGCGGCGCGAGTAGTAGCCGTTTTGTTAGATGGCGCGCCCGGTACGCTTGAGGAGGGCGCGGCCTGCATTCCATTGCTGGGCGATGGCCGGACCCATCGCATCAGCGTCACGCTGGGCGCTGCCTAAAACTATGCCTAATAACCATGGTCAATGCTCAGTGGCTAACCGATGCCAGCGCGCTTTCCGCGCTGCTGTTTCGCCCTCAACTGTTTTGGTACTAAGGCTGTGAGAGTAAGGGCGATGGGCGTTTTCATGGCGCAATAATTGTGGCTTGCACCACTCATGAAAAACACACGAGGTTCCTCGTATGGCTAAAAGCACTACACCTAAGAGCAGCACAGCCCCCAAGAACACCACGACGCCAAAAGCTAAAACCACCCGCGCTGTGGCCACGGCTAGCAAGAGCAAAAAGCAGCAGAGTGCCACCGTGCAGGTGGGTATGGGGGCCATCCCCCATGCGGACGGCGTGGCCTTTCGCGTCTGGGCACCCCATGCCACGGCAATCTCGGTGGTCGGTTCATTTAATGACTGGGATAAAAGCCGCCACCCGCTGACTCACGAAGCGAATGGGTATTGGTACAGCGATGTCGCCGGGGCCAAGATCGGCCAGGAATATCGTTACCTGCTGACTACGCCTTGGGGAGAGCTATCGCGCATCGATCCGTATGCCCGCGAAGTGACTAATTCCATCGGCAACGGTGTTGTGCACGATCCCCACTTCGACTGGGAGGGCGACCAATTCCAGTGTCCGCCCTGGAATGAGCTGGTGATCTACGAGATGCACGTCGGCACCTTTTTCGACCCCGATCCCAACAATGATGCTCCCGGTGTCTTTGAAGATATCGCAAAACGGTTCGACCATCTCAAGCGCTTGGGCGTAAATGCGCTGCAACTGATGCCCGTGGCGGAATTCGCGGGCGACCGCTCGTGGGGCTATAACCCTGCGCATATTTTCGCGGTGGAATCGGCTTATGGAGGGCCAAGGGCTTTCAAGGAATTCGTCAAGCAGGCTCATCGCAACGGCTTCGCGGTGATTTTGGATGTGGTCTACAACCATTTCGGACCTTCAGATCTCGACCTGTGGCGCTTCGATGGCTGGAGCGAGAACGATGGCGGCGGGATTTATTTCTTCCAGGATGATCGCCGTCATACGCCTTGGGGCGATACCCGGCCGGACTATGGTCGGGGCGAGGTTCGTCAGTTTATTCGCGACAACGCGCTGATGTGGCTTGAGGATTACCATGTGGATGGCCTGCGCATGGATATGACAGTCTACATCCATAAGCATGGGTCGGGCGCCGCGCCGATCCCGGAAGGCTGGAGCTTATTGCAGTGGATCAACCGCGAGATTGCCGAGAAATTTCCCGGTCGCATCAGCATCGCGGAAGATCTGCAACAAGATCCGTATGTCACCAAGGATGAGCATGAAGGGGGTGCCGGCTTCAGCGCCCAATGGAGTTCCAGTTTCGTCCACCCCATCCGGGAAGCGGTCATTGTCGCATCCGACGAGTGGCGCTCGATGGCGGCGGTCGCCACAGCGATCCAATTCCGCTACAACATCGACTCTTTCGAGCGGATTATTTACAGCGAGTCGCACGACGAGGTGGCCAACGGCAAGGCGCGGGTGCCGCAAGAAATCGACGGCGGCGACAGTAAGGGTTTTTACGCCCAGAAACGCTCCACCCTCGCTGCGGCGATGGTATTCACGGCCGCGGGCATCCCCATGCTGTTCCAGGGGCAGGAATTTCTGGAGGGCGAATGGTTCCGCGACACTGTGCCATTGGACTGGGACGACTCCAAGGATTTTCGCGGGATCGTGCGTTTGTATCGGGATTTGGTGCGGTTGCGGCTGAATCGGCAGGGAAAAACCCGTGGCTTATGTGGACAGCATGTGCAGGTCACGCACTGCAACGATTCCGCGAATATGATTGTGTTCCGCCGCTGGGATGTCGGCGGACCGGAGGATGATGTGCTAGTGGTGGCCAACTTCTCCGCCGAACGGCGCGAAAATTATCGCGTTGGTTTCCCCGCTGAGGGTTTATGGAGACTCCGGCTTAACTCTGACTGGCAGGGCTACAGTGGACTTTTTACCGGCACTGAGGAAGGTGATGTGGTGGCTGGAACGGAGCATTATGACTATCTGTCGGCCAGCGCCGAGGTTTCGATTGGACCCTACAGCGTATTGATTTTCTCGCAGGAGCGCTAAGCAGACCAGGTTGCACAGTGCAGGCTGTGCTGTCAGCCTCGAACTGGTTCCATGGTCCTCGGGTGATGGCTCCCCGGCTTGTGCTAGGGAACCGTTACTAACGATGGGCAGCGGTGGTCAGGCGCCCCTGCGCTACGACTGAGCCGTCATCGCGCGCGCAGCTAAAGCCGATGGCGCCGTTCCGGATTGGTTCAAAGCGAATGGTGAACGCTTGTTCCGGCAGCACTGGTGCCAGAAATTTCACCACAGGAAAACCGGTGATCGTCATCTGCGGTTGTCGCGTCATGAACGCCTGAAGCACTTCCTCCAAAATCACTACGCCAGGCGTGACCGGATGGTCGGGAAAATGGCCAGGTAGACTGGGATGAAGGGCGGGGATGACGACGCGGTGCTCGGAAATCATGCTGAGGAGGGCGCGTGGCTGGATGAAGCGGGGCGAAGCAGCGTCCGCAAAGCTTCCCGCGTGACCTTGCCAGTCTCGTTGCGGGGTAAGGCCGTCACTTTGAGCAAGGGGCGGGGTAGAAAAACCGGATCCAGCCGCAATGCCAGCGCAGCGATGAGTTGCCGTTCGCTTAATCCCGGCGCAACGACCACGGCCCAGAGGCGCTGGCTTTCCGGGTCGGCTTCATCTGGCGGTAAAAACAGGCCTTCCACCACTCCTTCGATCTCGGCAAGCTGCTGATTGAGAGCCGCCAGCGACGCACGTTTGCCGGCGATATTGATGAGATCCTCCTGGCGGCCCAGCAGCCTGAATTGACCATCGTTGCCGGGATCGATGATGTCGTGCAGCGGTACAGGCTCTGGCAGATGCGCCCCTGATAAGACAGAACCACGCAGTTGAAAACCGTCGTAGAGTCGCCAGTGATCGCCATCTAGGGTGCGACGACTGGCGATGGAACCCGCTTCGGTGCAACCATAAATTTCTAGCACGGGCGCATGGAATGCTGCTTCAGCTTGAGCCGCCAGCGGCGCAGCTAGGGGTGCGGTCGCCGAGAGCACAAAAGCTGGTTGTGGCCAGGACAGCTCCGCCTGCATGCAGGCTTGCAGGTGAATGGGTGTGGTCACCAGCACGCGCGGGGCGGTCGCCGCTGCCAGCGCGGCGCGGATATCCTCCGGGAAAAAGGGCCGTCCGCTGTGCACGCAAGCGCCGCTGGCGAGCACGGTCATTACCGATGTTTCCAGGCCATACATATGCTGGGGCGGCACGGTGGCCACCAGCGTCATGCTCTGGTCAAATCCGAAGCGCTGTTGCGCCTGGCGCGCGCCGCTGACCAGCTCGCCCCACGTTTTGGGATGGGATGTGGCCTGGCCCGTGCTGCCGGAGGTGAACGCGATCGCCATGAGGTGATCGGAGGCTATTTGCGGTATAGCAGGAACCAGCGGGTCGGCATCGTCCGCCTGGAGCCAGCGCTTAATATCGCCATCCCCAATGCTGGCGCTATCGGGATAGAGGTCGGCTAGGCGTCGCACATGCAACTCGGCGCGACTGGACGGCAACAGGTTGGTTTGGCCGTTCGCGCCCACCGCAGCAAAGGCAGCCAGGAACAGATAACGGTCCTCGCACAGATTCAGCAGGAAGCGCGCGGTGGGCAGCGCGCGGGCGATACAGACGATATGTTGCATAAAAAGAGCGCGACTCACCCCTTGTCCGCCACGCCAGGCGATGGGCGTATGGAGCGGGGCGCGGTCCAGCAGGGGGAGCGCGGTTGATCTCATGGCGTTAGAATTTAGCAGAATTCCGCAGAGTCATGCCTATCCTGATGATGCCCATGCTCTGTAGGAGCCCAAATATCCAGTGAGAGAGCCATGGCCTTATGAGTCGCATCGCATTGACCCCCATGCTGCAAGACGAATACCGACACTTGTTCGCTTCCTGTGAGCTACGCTCGGAACACGCCGCCGCACTGGATGCACTGGCGAGCGCTGTGTGGCTGGACCGGGATCGTTATCAGGCGGTCGGCGCGCCATTGGGCATTCCCTGGTTCGTGGTGGCGGCGTGGCATTATGGCGAATCCGGTCGGGATTTTGGCGTGCATCCGCATAATGGCGATCCATTGACCGAACGCACCCGCCATCTGCCCAATGGCCGACCCCTCGTCGGCGAGCCCCCGTTTCGCTGGGAGGAAAGCGCTACGGATGCCCTGTGCCTACGTCATGTCCATCAATGGTCGGACTGGAGCGTCGCAGGTGTGCTGTTTACCCTTGAAAGCCAGGGGGGCTGGCGTTACCGATTGCGCCAGCCCCCGGTGCACTCGCCTTATCTGTGGCATGGTTCGACCCATTATCAGCACGGCAAATATGTGACTGACGATTTGTGGAGCGACACGGCGATTCCCCAGCGTTACGGTGCGGCGGTCTTGCTGCGGCGGCTGGCGGAACGAGATTTGATCGCTTTTCCCAGTGAGCATGACTCGGCATGTCGGCCATTGATAGGCTATCTTGAAGGGGAAACTTCTCCCTGGGTCGCAGCATTGCAACGTTTCTTAAACACGTTGCCTGGCATCTATGTCAAGGTGGACGGCCAGGCTGGGCCACAAACCTCAGCTGCATTCCACAAACTGGTGGGTCGGCGCTTGCCGGGCGATCCTCAGGACCGTGATCCGGCCTGAGACTGCTAGCGGGAGCGTAAACGGGTAGGCTCGCTATGCCATGCTGAACGGGATTCAGGCCATAAACTATCCTTCGCGCTCCCGTTTACCTTTGGCTATCAGTACGTTGTTGTTATAATCATTATTACAACATATCTTATCTTTTTTAAGACAAATCGAAAAATTTGTGTTTTTTTTGAAAATATCAGTTGCGTTTGTGCTTCAGAATGCGTATAAATTCACTTCATGAGTTACGAAAGCCCTGCTGTTGTGTATATACAACACAAACCTAGGAGTTATGCTATGAAAAAGTCTACTCTTGCGCTGGCCATAGCTGCTGCGCTGGCTGGATTTGGTTCTGCTGCCTACGCTGACACGACTTTGTATGGTTCGGCTCGTGTATCAGTGGACTATGAAGATTTCGATTCCTGGTATAGCCAGTTGCCCAATGGCAGTCTGCAAAGGATTGTCACCGGTTCCGACGGCTGGGACGTGGTCAACAACGCGTCGCGCTTGGGTGTGCGTGGCGAGGAAGATCTGGGTGGCGGCCTGAGCGCCATCTACCAGTATGAATTTGGCGTGGATGTCACGGAAGGCGGCACCGGCTTCAACAGCAACCGCCCGAAATGGGTCGGGCTGAAGGGCAGCAGCTGGGGTTCGCTGACTGCGGGTACCCAATGGACGCCGTACTACAATGCTCTCGGCATCGGCGATATTTTCAACAGTGTCAAAGTGTTCGATAAGGACGTGTATCTCGGCGATGCGTTCGGCGTACGCATGGACAACAGCGTCATCTACACGACCCCCAACTGGGGTGGGTTCAGCCTGCAAGCCATGCTAGTGATGAATGGCACGGGCGGTGCTCCCGGCAAGTTGAATAACTTGAGCGATGGCGTGGATATGTGGAACATCGGTGCCACCTACAAGAACGGCCCGTTCTTCGTCGGCGCTTCCTACATGGCGCTGAACACCAACCCCAAGGTTTTCAATGCCGTTGGCGACGATCTAGATGATCCCGATCAGTGGGGCGCTGCGGTGGGCTTTAACTCGGGACCCTTTGCCGTGAGCCTGACCTATGAGCGGGGCGAAGTGAATGCCCGGAATTTTGGCGTCACGGAAAACTATTATCTGACGGGCCAGTACACCTTCGGCAATAACATGCTGCGCGCGGCTTACGGCCATTCCGATCCCAAGGATAGTCGCTACAATACCTTGGTTAACAATGTGCCGGTTACCGTGGTGCAGGAAGAAGCGGATAACTTCGTCCTTGGGTACCAATATAACCTCAGTAAGCGTACCCGGCTGTGGGTTGAGTATGTGGGCCAGGATATCGACTCCAAGCTGGTCGGCGACAGGCAAGCGGTGTCTATTGGCACCCGTGTCGATTTCTGATTCACTGTAGCGGTTGATCTTCCCCAAGCAAAACGGACGCCTGAAGGCGTCCGTTTTTTTTCGCCACGCCAGCGCGAAAAGGCTTAGTCGTTGCGAAGACACAAAAGTTGTATTTTTTATAAAAAAGTTGCTTTTTTATCGTTATACGTATAAATTTTCTAGCGTTGACGCAAGATTTTTTCCTATCAACCCTTTAGTGTGTTGATTGGAAAGAAGATTTAAAATTCTTATCGTCTTGGTTCCACAATTTCATTTAGGAAAGCAGCCATGCAAAAAACGGTTCTTGCCCTGGCGGTTGCCGCTGTTCTCACCGCGCCCTTAGCTGCACAGGCCGATACTGTCCTCTATGGTTCGGCGCGAGTTTCCATCGATTACGTCGATGAAGGCAATGATAGTATTGGTGAATTGTTTGACGACGAAGGCTATTGGGATGTCACCAACAATTCTTCGCGGCTTGGCGTGGTCGGCTCGGAAGATTTGGGCGGCGGACTGAGCGCGATCTATCGCTACGAATTTGGTGTGGATGTTACCGAAGGCAGCAACTTTGAGAGTAATCGGGAGAAGTACGTCGGTTTGAAAGGCGGCTTTGGCCAAGTGTCGCTGGGTACCCAAGAAACCCCGTATTATCATGTGGCTGGGGTGGCCGATACCTTCAACAGCGGTCGGACTTTCGGGGCTAGCGCCTGGCTCGGTGGTGGTTTCGCTAGTGATGACGTCCGCGGACCTGGCGATCTGGTGCGTCTGGATAACAGCCTCTACTACAGCACGCCGGATTTTGGGGGCTTCAATGTGGAAGCCATGTTGGCTATGGATGGCAGAGTGGGCAAAGCCGACGGTTTCTCCGACGGGATCGATATCTGGAACGTCGCTGTCAAATACAGCAATGGTCCGTTCTTCGGCGGGCTGAGCTATGTGGCGCTGAATGGCAATAACAACCTGTTGCTGGATAGTGGTGCCACCGTCGATTTGGATCTGGATCAGTGGGCGGCGGCATTGGGTTATACCGGTGGCGCGTTCAGTGTGGCGCTGATTTATGAAAAGGGAGCCTTCAATACATCCAATGTGGCACGCAACATCCGCCGCAATGGTGTTCCCATCATTGGAGGTGATGACGCGCAGAACTGGTACCTAACCGGTGCTTACAGCTTTGGCAATAACACGCTGCGCGCGGCCTATGGACAACTGGATACCGGCATTGATGGCGAAGACCGAGTGGATAACTACCTGGTCGGCTACCAGTACAATCTAAGCAAGCGGACCTCGTTGTGGGTGGAATATATTGGCCGCGATGCCAACACCCTACAGTTTAGTGATCTGAATGCAGTCTCCATCGGCACCCGCGTCGATTTCTAATACAAAACCCTGACAACAGGGCGTAAGGGCAACGGCGGGCGCTGGCAACAGCGCCCGTTTTTCTATGGGTTGCGTGTAGCCACAGGAAGCCGAACCGTCTGCACGGCACTGGTGGTTCCCACCAGCAGCACATCGGCTGGACGCAGCGCGAACAGGCCCACGGATACCACCCCAGCGATATTATTGAGTTCGGCTTCCAGGTGGGCCGGCTCCAGAATCTGCAAGTTGTAGACATCCAGGATCAGGTTGCCGTTGTCGGTGAGGCACTGTTCCCGCAGCACCGGCTGGCCACCGCGCTTGAGCAATTCGCGCCCGACATGGCTGCGGGCCATGGGAATCACCTCAATCGGTAGCGGAAACGCGCCTAAGACCTTGACTTGCTTACGCTCATCGACAATGCAAACGAAGCGCTCACTGGCCGCCGCAATGATCTTCTCGCGCGTCAGCGCGCCGCCTCCGCCTTTCAGCAGTTGTAGCTGCGGATTGACTTCATCCGCTCCATCGACGTAGAGGGGGAGGGGACCCGCCCCGTTGAGATCGAGCACCGGAATGTTTGCCGCTTTCAAGCGTTGGGTCGTCGCCTCGGAGCTGGAGACCGCTCCTTCAATGCGATGTTTGATGTGAGACAGCGCTTCAATAAAGTGATGTACCGTGGAGCCAGTACCGACTCCCACCACGGTATGGTCCTCGACATAGACCAAAGCCGCCTCAGCGGCGCGTTTCTTCTGCTCATCGCTAGACATGGGCTGCGCTCCTTACTACGTTGGCCGAACCGTCATGCACGATTACATCAAAAAAATTCTGACGGCGCGCGTCTATGATGTCGCCATCGAATCACCCCTGGAACCGCTAAGCCGTCTCTCCCGCCGCTTGCAGAATCGGGTGCTGCTTAAACGGGAAGATTTGCAACCCGTGTTCTCATTCAAACTGCGCGGAGCCTACAACAAAATGGCGCATCTGCCGCGTGCACTCCTGGAGCAGGGCGTAATTTGCGCCTCGGCCGGCAATCACGCCCAGGGCGTGGCGCTGGCCGCGCAGAAACTGGGCGCTAAGGCGACCATCGTGATGCCGCGCACCACGCCGTCCATCAAAATCCAGGCGGTGCGCGATCGAGGCGCGCGCATCGTGCTCCATGGCGATACCTACGACGAGGCCTACCAGCACGCTCAGCAACTGGCGGCGGAAAAAGGGCGGGTGTTTATCCATCCTTACGACGATCCCGAAGTCATCGCCGGTCAGGGCACCATCGGCATGGAAATGCTACGGCAGCACCCCGACCCCATTCAGGCGATTTTCATTGCCGTCGGCGGTGGGGGGCTGATCGCTGGAATTGCGGCCTATGTCAAATTCTTACGGCCGGAAATCCAGATCATTGGTGTGGAGCCGGACGACGCCGCCTCCATGCAGCAAGCCCTTGCACACCGGCAGCGGGTGCGCCTTGATCAGGTCGGTTTGTTCGCGGATGGCGTGGCGGTACGCCAGGTCGGCGCGGAACCCTTCCGTCTGGCGCAGGAGTTGGTCGATGACGTCATTTTGGTGTCCACCGACGAAATCTGCGCTGCCATCAAAGATATTTTCGATGATACACGCTCCATTGCCGAACCGGCCGGCGCGCTGGGCATCGCCGGCTTGAAGAAATATGTGGAGCGCGGCGGTGTCACTGGGGCAACCCTGGCGGCGATTCACGGCGGGGCCAATATCAACTTCGACCGGCTGCGCCATGTGGCCGAGCGGGCTGAGCTGGGTGAGCGACGCGAAGCGCTGCTGGCGGTTACCATTCCAGAACAGCCCGGCAGTTTCCGTAGATTCTGCCAGGTGATCGGACGGCGCTCCATTACCGAGTTCAACTATCGCTATGCCGATGCCCAGCAGGCGCGGGTGTTCGCGGGTGTGCAGCTTAGCGAAGGCGAGGACGAGAAGCAGCGGATTATCGCGGCCCTGAGCGAGCAGGGTTATCCGGTGATCGATATGAGCGACAATGAAATGGCCAAGCAGCATGTCCGCTACATGGTCGGTGGGCGCGCGTCGGGCCTGCGTGATGAAATGTTGTACCGCTTTCAATTTCCCGAACGGCCAGGGGCGCTATTGCAGTTTCTGACCGGCATGGCGCATGGCTGGAACATTAGCTTGTTTCATTACCGCAATCATGGCTCCGACTATGGCCGGGTGCTGGTGGGGATGCAGGTGCCGGCGGCGGAGCGGGGGCGGTTTCAACAGTATATCGATGAATTGGCTTATCCATGGTATGACGAAACCGCCAATCCGGCCTACCGTATGTTCCTGGATGGGCGCGCTTAACGGTTGGTTGGCCCTTCCAGCTCCAGAATGAACCCCCACTGTGCCGCCGTCACCGGCAATACCGAAAGCCGGTTCCCGCGGCGCAGCAAAACAAAATCGCCCAGCACTGCTTGATGCCGCTTCAACTCGGCCAGGGTGACTTCCCGCCGCAAGCGGCGCACCAGGCGCACATCCACGCGATACCAGCGGGGCTGGGCGGGGGTGCTAGCTGGATCGTAGTAGGGGCTGGAGGGATCAAAGGCGGTGCCGTCGGGATAAGCTGGTCGGACGATCTCGACGATCCCGAGGATGGCGGGAGCCGAGATGCCGGAATGATAGAAAAAAGCCCGATCGCCCAAGGCTAGGCGGTCTCGTAAAAAGTTACGGGCCTGCAGGTTGCGCACCCCTTCCCAAGTGGTTGTACGCTGCGGCGCAGCCTCCAGATCAGCGAAGCTGAATGTCGTTGGCTCCGATTTCAGCAGCCAATAATTCATATCCATGGTTTCCTGCTCAGCCGGAGCTGCGTGCGCTGGCGTCGGTAAATATGTGCAGCGCCTGCTCGGTCAGCACCGCATCCAGGGGTACATCCCACGGCTGCCGCGCCAAAACGGCGGTTTGCTGACATTGGTAGCCCAGCCCCAACAACGTGGGTCGGTGACCGTTGTAAGCCGGATCGCGTAGAAAGGCGAACGCCCGGTCGTAAAAGCCACCGCCCATGCCCAGGCGGGTTCCGGTCCGATCGAAAGCCAGTAGCGGAGTTAATACCACATCGAGCTGAACGGGTTCCAGCCAGTGCTCGTAGGATACTTCTGGTTCGGGAATTTGGAACCGGTTGCGACGCAGCGGCGTATCAGGTCGATAGGGAGCAAAGCCCAGCCTGTGGTCATCGCGCAGCACCGGTAGATAGACCTGGCGGCCAGCGGCCCAGGCATGCTCCAGTAAGGGGGCGGGATCCAGCTCGCCATCACAGGCCCAATAGCCAGCAATGTGTACGGCAGCAGCCCACACAGGCCAATACACCAGATGTCCGATCAGGGCTTGGGCCGCCTGCTGGCGTTGATCCCCATCCAGAGCGCGGCGCAGCGCGCGCAGTTGCTGGCGCAGCTGACGCGCATCAGCGCTCATGGAAAGTCCAAAAAAAGCGACGCCGTAGCGTCACCGAATGCAGAAGAGAAGGGCGCTCTCCACCTGTGCCGTCTCGAATCGTTACCCTTGAACCAAAAGGTTCAAGTGGGAAGCGAAGCGGCGTATTAGGCTTTCCGCCGCAGAGGCGGACATGCACACTTGCGCCGACAATCGCAGGCCCTGGGTATGATGAATTAGGATCAAGGGGTTTTCCGATCCACTACTCGAACACCGCAGGGAGCGCCCGAATCGTCAACAATCTGTGGGTATACTATACCTCGGTTTGGGGGAGTTGGTGCAACGTCGCGTCAATTTTTTGCAGTAATTCCTGCAAGCGGCTACTAAGCACGGCGTTCGTTTCCATGGCCTGGCGTTGTTGGCGCTGCAACTCATGACTGATATTCAGAGCCGCCATAATCACCATAGCTTCCACCGCCAGGTTTTTGCCGCTTTGCTCGCGAATTTCCCGCATCTTCTGGTCAAGGTAGCGTCCTGCCTCTAGTAATTCTTCCCGCTCGGCAGGCGGGCAGGTAAAGCGGTAATCGCAACCGGCCAGATGCACGGCCACACTGATGGTTTCATAGTTCACGAGCTTTGCCCCAGTCCTTTCAACCGCACCACCATAGCGTCAATGCGTGCGCGTAATTGCCCGTTCTTTGTGCGTAGTTCATCACGTTCGGTTTGGAGCGCGCTGCCCTGTTCGCGCAGGGATTGATTGTCCCCCGCCAAGCGTTCGCACCAGGTCGTGAGTTGATCTACCCGCTCCGCAAGAATGGCGAGACTGGTTTCAACCGTCGCGACCGTATCGGGCATTTCTGGCATACGCAGCATCTCATCGAGCGCGTCCGCTTCGGCCAACGGTTCATTTTCATTTCGATCATGGTTTTCCATGGCAACTACTATAGAGCGGTCATTCCGCCTTGGTCAATTTTCAGCAGCGTCAGGTGGCGCAATTTCGGAGTCTGGATGGGGGATGGTACGATGGCTAAGTGTTGCGTCGCTCCTCCGGCGCTGGGGTTTTCCGCATGTCCATCGGTCGTTTACCGCTATTCGCCCAGTTGGCCCGTTTGCTCCACCCACTTGATCCGGCGGAACTGCATGGCCTGTTGTGCGGTCTGTTGTGCGCTGATCCCACCATTGATCGCCAGCGCTGGCTAGAGCTGGTGCGTATAGAGTTGGCCAATGGCGTGGAATTCTCTGCAGAGGTGGGCGCGCTGCTTGGCAAGTTTCTGGAATTTGGCTCAGCCCAGCTGAGCGCTGTCGACGGTTCCGTGACCCCACTGCTACCCGACGATGACGCCCCCTTGCCGCTGCGCGCCGCTGCACTGGGGGCGTGGTGCCAAGGGCTGTTATACGGTCTGGGCCTGGGCCAGGCGGAGCAGCGCGGTGTCTTGTCGGCGGAAAGTCGGGAATTTTTGCGGGATGTGACTGAGATCGCTCACGTCGGTTTCGAGACCGACCTATCGACTGAAGCCGATGAGGTGGCCTATACCGAAGTGGTTGAATACCTGCGGGTGGGGTTGCTGTTGCTCCTGGAGGACCTGCGTCGTCCCCACCCGCCGCGCCGCCTGCACTAAATTGGATTGGAAGATTTCATGTTCGCCCAAGCGATTCCTGCCGCCGTCTTTGCGCGCCGCCGCCGCGCCCTGCTGGAACAGATGGGGCCTGGCTCCATTGCACTGCTGGCCGCCGCGCCGGAAACGCTGCGCAACCGGGATGTCCAGCACCCGTTCCGTCAGGACAGCGATTTCTATTACCTGACCGGCTTTCCAGAACCGGACGCCGTGGCCGTATTGGTTCCCGGCGGCGAACCGGAGTTTTTGCTGTTTTGTCGAGCGCGGGATCCGCAACTGGAAATCTGGCATGGACGGCGAGCCGGACCGCAAGGGGCGATGGAGCGCTATGGGGCGGATCATGCCTATCCCATTGCTGAACTTAATCGGCGCATACCCGCGCTGCTGGAGAATCGCGAACGATTGTTTTACGCCGTGGGCTATCGGGACGATTGGGATCGACGAGTCATGCACTGGCTCAATCAGGTGCGCGGCCAGGCGCGCACCGGCATTCGCGCGCCGACGACACTAGTCACGGTGGAGCACCTGCTGCATCCCCTGCGCTTGCGCAAGGAGCCAGAAGAAATCGCGGTCATGCGGGAATCGGCCCGCATCGCCGCCGCCGCGCATCGCCGGGCCATGCAGGTGTGTCGCCCGGGACTGATGGAATACGCGCTGGAAGCGGAAATTCTGGCCACGTTTCTGCGCCATGGCGCGGGGTGGGCCTATCCTTCCATTGTCGGCGGCGGCGACAACGGCTGCATCCTGCACTACACCGAGAACAACGCGCCGTTGCGGGATGGCGATCTGGTGTTGATCGACGCGGGCGCAGAACTGGACGGCTACGCTTCCGACATTACTCGCAGCTTTCCGGTGAACGGCCATTTTTCCGGCCCGCAGCGCGCCTTGTATGAAGTGGTGCTGGCTGCGCAACAGGCCGCCATTGCCAAGGTGCGGCCCGGCGGCCATTTCAACGAGCCGCACGATGCCGCAGTGCGGACGCTGACCGAGGGTCTGGTGGCGCTGGGCTTGTTGTCGGGTGCGGTGGAAGAGCTGATTCAAGCTGAGCGCTACAAATCTTTTTATATGCACCGCACCGGCCACTGGCTGGGGATGGATGTGCACGATGTGGGCGACTACAAGACCGGTGACGCCTGGCGGGTGTTTGAGCCGGGCATGGTTACCACCATTGAGCCGGGCCTGTATATTCCCGCCGGCGGCAAGGCACCGGATGGGCGCTGGGCGCGGCTGGGCGTTTCATTGGAAAGCGAAGTGGAGGAATGCTGGCAGCGGATTGGGATCCGGATTGAGGATGATGTGCTGGTGACCGATGACGGCCATGAGGTGTTGACCGCCGCCGCGCCCAAGACCATCGACGCGATTGAAGCGCTGATGCGGGAGGGCTGATGAGCGAGCCTGATTACGATGTGCTCATTATCGGCGGCGGTCTGGTCGGTGCCGGGTTGGCTTGCGCGCTGGACGGTCTGGGTTTGCGCAGCGCGCTGGTCGAAGCCGCACCGCTGACCGTCAGTCAACACCCCAGCTACGATGATCGCACCCTGGCGCTGTCCCAGGGTACGCGCCGCATTTTGCAAACCCTGGGTTTATGGGAAACGGTGGCCGCCACGGCGACCCCAATGGACCGTATTCATATTTCCGAACGCGGCAGTCCGGGCTGTGCCTGGCTCGATCGCCGTGAGGAAGGGGTGGAAGCGCTGGGTTATGTAGTGGAGGCGCGCGCTCTGGGCGCAGCGCTTCTAGCGCGCCTGCCGACGCTGCCGGGGGTCGATGTGCTGTGTCCGGCGCGCCTGGAAACGGTGACGGTGACCCCGGCCGCTGTCCGCGCCGTCATTCGTTTTAGTGACGACCGGCTTGAAGAGCTACAGGCCGGAGTGCTGGTCGCCGCCGATGGCGCGAACTCGCCAGTGCGTGAGCAAATGGGGGTCGCCGCGCTGCGCTGGGATTATG
>JBATSQ010000237.1:0-12057 GCA_049293375.1 Candidatus Contendibacter sp. | reverse complement strand
ATCCGCTTCCACCAGATCGGCGTCGAACACGGCGAGCACTTGGCCCTTTTGCACGCGATCGCCGACATCCGCCCGCACCTGCGCCAGCCGCAGGCCGTTGACATCCGCGCCGATGGTGGCCTCCTGCCAGGGGGCGATGTCACCGTTGGCGGCCAGCCGCTCAGCGAGTGGCAGCCGCTGCGGCGGTTCCGCAGTCACCACCAGCGCAGGACGCGCGCTCGTAGCTGCGCCTTTGGGGCTGGCGGCACTGTGGGTCTGCTCTGCGGCAGGCGCTTCTGGGCGATTGAACAACCAAGCCGCGCCCGCAGCTAGGGCAAGGGTGAGGACCGCAAGCCAGCGGGAGCGAGAGGCAGATAGTGTAGGCATAAACGATGGATTGATTTTTCGTAAAATAGTGCGGTAGCGCCAGTAGGAACCAGAAGCTAGGGGCGAATTGTAGCTGACATGGAGCACGCCGTGCTTGACCTGGATACTGTGCTTTCGCTACTCTGAATTTTATGATGAACGCTCAATCTCTCGAACGGTTTGAATTGCGACTGAGTGGCCCGGCCTCCTGAATGGAGAGTCGGGGCTTGTGCTTGTCGTGATGATCGAAACCGTTGTGAGGATTGCCCGCATGTCTGACTCTGTTCGACCCTCCTGCTTCTCCCTCCGTTGTCTTGGTGCTGCTGACCGCGCCCCCATGGTGCGTGGCCTTGCTTCCGTTCTGCTGCGACTAAGAAACGGTCGTCGGACCTAGCGGCATCCGGCGACCGGCAACGCGCCGCATAGTTAGTTGTACTTTCTCTAAATGATCGCGCTGTAAGCAGACCGGATGTAATGCCATGACTATTGCACTTGATCGTAAATACCGCCCATTTCCCCCGATCCCCTTAGCGGATCGCCAGTGGCCTTCCCGCGTGATTCGCCATGCGCCGCGCTGGTGCAGCTCCGATTTGCGCGACGGTAATCAAGCTTTGATCGAACCGATGGATGGCGAGCGCAAGCGCCGTTATTTCGATTTGCTGGTACGGATGGGCTTCAAGGAAATCGAAGTCGCCTTCCCCTCGGCCTCACAAACCGATTTTGACTTCGTGCGCGGCCTGATCGAAGGCGGCCGAGTACCGGACGAGGTAGCGATTCAAGTGTTGACGCAAGCGCGCGAGGATTTGATCCGTCGCACCTTCGCTAGCTTGCACGGCGTTAAGCGTGCCATCCCGCATCTTTACAATGCCACCGCGCCGATTTTTCGCGAAGTGGTGTTCGGCGTTGATCGCGCCGGTTCCATCGAACTGGCCCGCTTTGGCGCGCGCTTGTTCGTAGAATGCGCCGCCGAGCAACCCGACACCGACTGGACCTTCGAGTATTCGCCGGAAACTTTCTGCTTTACTGAGCTGGATTTTGCCCTGGAGATTTGCGAAGCGGTCTTGGACATCTGGCAACCCACCCCGGCGCGCAAGGCGATCCTCAACCTGCCAGCAACTGTGGAGATGGCGACTCCTAACGTCTACGCCGACCAAATCGAATGGTTCTGCCGCCACCTGTCGCGCCGTGATGCGGTGGTGATCAGTGTCCATCCGCACAACGACCGCGGCACCGCCGTTGCCGCTGCTGAACTCGCCTTGATGGCCGGCGCGGATCGGGTGGAGGGCTGTCTGTTCGGTAACGGCGAGCGCACCGGCAACGTCGATTTAGTGACCTTGGCGCTGAATCTCTATAGCCAGGGCATTGAACCGGGTTTGGATTTCTCGGTCATGGACGAGATCGTGCGCACTGCCGAATACTGCAACCAGATTCCGGTGCATCCCCGCCATCCCTATGCTGGGGATTTGGTGTTCACCGCCTTTTCTGGCTCGCATCAGGACGCCATCAAGAAGGGCTTTGCCGCGCAGGAACAGCGTTGGGCCAACGGCGATCCGCGCTGGGAAGTGCCGTACTTACCGGTCGATCCGACCGATTTGGGCCGCAGTTATGAGGCGGTGATTCGGGTCAACAGCCAATCCGGCAAGGGCGGCATTGCCTATCTGCTGGAAAAGGATCACGGCTTACGCTTACCGCGCCGCTTGCAGATTGAATTCAGCCGACAGGTACAGACGATTACCGACGCCACTGGCAAGGAGCTGACTTCCGACGCTCTGTGGACAGCGTTTGAGACCGAGTATCTGCAACAGGCGGCGCGGCTCCACTTAATTGAACATCGCACGGTCCCTGACCATCATGCCAGCGGCGTGTGCAAGCTGACCGCAACGCTTCGTGAACGCGGGCGGGAACGCTTGATTGCCGGCAAGGGAAATGGTCCGATTGACGCCTTTATCGATGCGCTGAACCGCCATTGCGGGTTGGAGCTTAAAGTGGTCGATTATCACGAACACGCTCTGGGTGCGGGCGCGAACGCCACCGCCATCTGCTACGTCGAAGCGCGGATGCACGGTGAACCGGATTCTCTGTTCGGTGTCGGCATGGATAACCATATCGTCACGGCTTCACTCCATGCCGTAGTCAGCGCGGTCAACCGCGCTTTGCGTCAAGCCGAGGATACCGATATGCACACTGAACCCGCGCGCCAGCTAGCCGGACTGGGTGCCTGAAGTGCTGGCTTCCAACCCAACTCTTTTAGAGCGCCTCCACCGTCAATGGCGTTCGGCCGGGCGTTATCGCCTGGTGCGGAACGCCATTGTGGCCACCCTGGTGCTGTTTGCGCTGACCCGGCTGGCGCTGGCGTTGCACACGGGCAGCGAGGCCGATTGGACCATCGGAACGCTGACTCGCGTGGCGACACTTGGGTTTTTCTACGACCTTACGGTTGCCTTGCTGCTCACCCTGCCGTTTGGCCTGCTGCTAACGGTCTTACCCACCCGTTGGACACTATCTCGCCTGACACAAACCCTGGTGTTTTTAGGCGTAGCGGTCGGTCTGTTTGCGCTGCTGTTTGGCGCGGTGGCTGAATGGTTTTTCTGGGGAGAATTCTCATCCCGCTTTAACTTTATTGCAGTCGATTATCTGATTTATACCGATGAGGTCATCGGCAATATCCGCGAATCTTATCCTGTCGGTTGGATTCTGGCAGCGCTCGGTGGATTATCGTTATTGATCACGTTTTCCGGCCGACGGCGGATGATAGAGCACTTGTCGAGCGTTACCGCGCTGTCTACGCGCCTGGGCTGGTTCTCCGCGCACGCCCTACTGGCTATCGCGCTGCTCACCGCCGTTTCTAGCAGCGCCCGTGACGGCATGCAGAACGTTTACGCCCGTGAGCTGGCCGGTAACGGCTTGTTCGAGTTTGTACGCGCCTTCAAGGACAATGAGCTGGATTACACCCTCTTTTATCGAACCTTGCCGGAGGCCACAGTCTACGCCCGCCTACGCCAGGAAATGCTGCTGACCGGTGGCGAACCGCTCAGCGCGGATCCACGCGACTTGGCCTATCGGGTCACGGTGCCAGGCCCGGAGATCCATCCGAATGTCGTGCTGGTGATGCTGGAAAGCATGAGCGCCGACTTCATGCAAAGCTTCGGCAATCCGAAAAATATCACGCCAACCCTAGACCGCCTGACGCAAGAGAGCGTGTTTTTTCCCCGCGCCTTTGCTTCAGGAACCCGCACTGTGCGCGGCCTGGAAGCCTTGGCGCTGGCGATACCGCCGACGCCGGGCAACGCCATCGTGCGCCGCCCGCATAATGGACAACTGTTTTCGCTCGCCTCGGTGTTCAACGCCAAAGGCTACGCCAGTCTGTTCCTTTACGGCGGCTACGGCTATTTCGATAACATGAATCACTTTTTCAGCCATAACGGTTACGAAGTCATTGACCGTCTGGCGGTGCCCAAAAGTCAGATTCATCATGAAAACGTCTGGGGTATCGCCGACGAAGATCTCTATAGCAAGGCGTTGGAAAGCTTCGACACCAAATATACCGCTGGTCAGCCCTTCTTCGCTCACATCATGACCACCTCGAACCATCGGCCCTACACGTACCCGGACGGCCGCATCGATATTCCTTCCAAGACGGGGCGTGATGGCGCGGTCAAATACGCCGATTGGGCGCTGGGCGATTTTCTGATGCGCGCGGCGGCCAAACCCTGGTTTGCCAATACCGTGTTTGTCATCGTCGCTGACCATCAGGCGTCAGCAGCCGGCAAAAGCGATTTGCCGCTGGCGCGCTATCGGATCCCCTTACTGATTTATGCACCCAAGCTCTTCCCACCGGCGCGCAATGAACGCCTGATCGCCCAAATCGACATTGCGCCGACGCTACTCGGTTTACTACACTGGTCTTACATCAGCAAATTTATCGGCCATGATGTCAACCGCTTGCCGCCTGGCAAGGAACATGCGCTGCTCAGCACCTACCAGACGGTGGGCTATCTTGAAAACGACCGACTGGTTATTTTGGAGCCTCGGCAGCGTGTACGGGTTGAAGCAGTAGACTGGGCAGCCCTCACCACCCGACCGGCCGCCGCTGATCCTCTCGCCATTGAAGAGGCCATTAGCGTGTACCAAGGCGCGAGTTTGGCCTTCAAAATGGGGCGGTTACGCGCATTGCAGTGACAAGCTACTCCTGAAAACCCCTGAGTAACCTGTCCAGAGTGGAGCCATCTTCTAACTCCCCCACAGGTCAACAGGTTCAACTCGGCCTTCTGGCCCAGTTCATTCTGAACTGGGCAGGCAGCCCCGCCGTACTGGTCCAATTCTCGACGCAAAGGCGAAGGCTAAGCCGACGACGAATAAAACCCCCCAAAAACATCTTAATGATTTCGATTAAAAAATGGTCGTGCTCGTGCCGGCCCCTATCAATAAAGGCTTGACATTCCTGGTATACGCTTCGGCGCGAACGATTCGAAGAAATTCGACTTGACTGCGACTGACCCAGCCATCCCAGGCCATGCGAATATCGAAGGGATCGCCTTTTTCTCCACCTTTGCTCGTCACATACCGGCCCGTCAGCTTTTGGATGCGCTCGTTGATGGTATCGGCAAGATAGCCGTCTCGAATGATTCCGGCGGTCCGGGTCGGATCGACGCCTTTATCATTAAATAAGCCATAGGCTGTTGTGGCGCTAATGTAATCGCACCAATAGCAGACTTCGTAATAAGCCTTAAAAAAACTTTCGAAAGTCTTCATGCTGAGCGTCGGCGGGCGCACGAAAGGGAGTCGGACGAACAGTTCGATCAGCGATCGCTTCACGCTGGCGCTGAGTTTGCTGTCCCGCACCCAAAAGACAAACGCTTCATTGATCGAGCGAGAAGTGGTCGAATAAAAAGTCGTCATATCGTTTTGATACGTCAGCGGCCCTGGCCAGGATACGGAAGGATCGCTGGGCGCTGCGGCGTCGACCTCCTGAGCGATTTGCTTCACAAAGGCCACGCCCGAAGTAACGGTGCCGGTTTGTACCAAGCCTTTGATTTTATCATCTAAGTTTGCCAGCAACGCATCGCTAAACTTGGAAGACTGAGAAAGAAAATTCTTCACCGCCGTCGCGGTGTCGCTGCTGCTGACCAGAAAGGAATCCAAGCCCTTGTTGGAAGAAAAACGGCTGAGGATTTGGATGTCCTTCAAAGCCGCCGTGCTCATGATATCGACACCCGCCAACAGCACGGAGATGACCAAACCGTTGATGGCATCGATCTTGGCCAACCGCGCTTCCTGCTCGGCTTTTCTTTGTTTCGCCACTTCGAAAACCGCCTTGATATCATTCAGGGCCGCCTCGTAATGACTGCCGATGGGACGGACAAAATTATCCAGCCAAATGGATTCTTGATTCTTTAAATCCGATTGAAAAGCGTCCGGATTTTTTAGATAGATATCGACCTTTTTACTCATATTAATGCTCATTTCTAAAATCCTCAGCGTGGCATTGGGAATAGTTCAATAGCCTTGTCGTTCCTTTCCCGTTATCGACACAGAATTGGTGACCGCAACGACGACGCAGACCACCATGCAAACGATCGGCCATTTACAAATGAACTTTCCATCAGTTTCAGTGAGGGAATGAGTCTGATCCCCTAAGCGCTATGTCCAGCGACCAAATGGAGAACAATGGGGTAATAAAAAAAGCCGCTGGCGCGGAAAGCGCCAACGGCTTCAGCAAGAAGAGAAAATCAATTAAAACAAACCGAAAATACGCCCTAGAGCTACCATGGAGCCGATGAAAGCGACAGCCGCCAAAGCCAGGGCCATGGTCGCACGCCCCGCCCCCCCGCTCGCGCCCAAATTGGCCGCTTCTTGCTGCACAGTGCGCTCAGCTGTTTCCCTGGCGATGGTTTCAATGACCGGCTGAATGTTGGAACGCACCATTTGCAATATTTGCTGCTTGAAATCCGGAGCGCCGGTGATGATTCCCAAGGTCTCACGGATTTTCTTACCAACCTTCTGCTCAATTTCAGCTAGCAGCTCATCCCGATTAAGCTCCAAGCCGCGCGCAACACTGCGTTGCGAAACGCCTTCGCTAATCTGACGGGCTGCCTGCTCGGCCACCGACCGGGCGCTTTCCTGGGCGGTGCTACGCGCGGTGCGCTCGGCGGCGCTGCGCGCGATCTCGGTAGCGACCTGTTTCGCGGCTTCTTGCGCGGCGCGCACTGCGGCGTGCGCTGACCGTCGCCCCAGATCTTCGGACACGCCGCGCGCCGCCTGCATAGCGGTTTCCCGCGCCAAACTGGGCACCAGCTCCTGAATAATATCTCGCGCCACCTTTTCCGCCGCTGCCCACGCCGCGCGCTCGGCAATTTGCTCGATCTCGCTGGCCGAGACTTCCGCCGTCTGGGCTGCCGCTGGCGCAACCGTCGGCGTCTTGGGAACCGGTGGAGCTGCTGCCGACGCAGGCTGTGATTCCTGCGTGGCCACCACAGGCGGGGGAACCACTGGAGCCGTCGGGGCTGCGCCTTTTTCCACCGGGCTGGCCGCAGCTTGGCTCACCAGACGCAAGACATCATCCAACTGCTCTGGCGTGTAAGGCTTTGACAGGAAACCGATCGCTCCGCTTTCCTGGGCGTCGCGCTTGTCTTCATCGGTGGCGTTAGCCGAACACATGATAATGGGTGGCGGGCCTTGCAGTTTCTGACTGGTAATGACCCGCGTGGTCTCAAAACCGTCCATGCCAGGCATCATGACATCCATGAAGATGGCAGCGGGTTTCCGGACACCCAAGTATTTAATGCATTCCTCGCCCGATCCTACCCAATCGACTTCGACACCCCGCTCGAGCAACAGCTTGCGCAAGGTCAAGTGAGCGACCTTGGAATCATCCACCACCAAAGCCTTCTTGATGTTCATGCAACCTCCCACGGCATGAGAATCGTCGTTCTATCGCAGCATATCGCTAGACTCAAAATCTATAGAGACTCATCATGATCCCTACTTAATAATGGAAAACTGGAATCAAGCTTAGCAGGCAATCAATACGAGATTCATGGAATCGCGCGGTCGGGTCCGCTGAACCCTCCCTAAAACGCCTGAAGTTCGACCGATTGGGATCATGGGTCCTCAAGAGTGCGCCGCCCAAGCCCGGTGATTCCAAGTGAAGGCGACTAAAATAATCCGTGCTCGGCCATGGGCTTAGGGTCGCTCATCAGCAGTCTCCTTGGCGCGAGGCAGCAAATCCTCGCGGTTAATGCCCAGATAGAGCGCAGTGGCGCTGGCAATGTAGATGGAAGAGTACGTACCCACCATAATACCGACGATCATGGCGATCGAGAATCCGCGCATCACCACGCCACCAAAGAAGTACAGCACGATGACCGATAACAGGGTCACAAAGCTGGTCATGATCGTGCGTGAAAGCGTTTCATTGATCGATAGATTCATGATCTCTAACGCAGAACCCTTGCGGCGCTTACGGAAATTTTCACGAATGCGGTCCAGCACCACCACGGTATCATTGACCGAATAACCGATGACCGCCAAGACCGCCGCCAGCACGGTTAAATCAAATTCAATCTGCAACAGCGAAAACCAGCCCACGGTAAACAACACATCGTGAATGGTGGCGGCAATCGTGCCCACCGCCAGGCGCCATTCAAAGCGGAACATTACGTAGATCAGAATGCCTGCCAAGGCCCCCAGCGCCGCCAAACCACCCTGCTCCACCAGTTCCTGACCTACCTGAGGCCCGACAAACTCGGCCCGCGCTAAGGTAGCGCCCGCACCTCCTTCGGCCGTTTGCAATGCACCCAACACCTCGTTGCTTAATGCGGCGGTATTGCCTTTCTCGCCATGCGGCGGGATGCGGATCAGCACCGCCCGCGCGGTGCCGAAATGCTGGGTCTGCGCATCCGTGAAGCCGGCCTTGGTCAAGGTCTCGCGAATCTGTGGGATGGCTACTGGCTGCGGATATTGCACCTCCAGCACCGTGCCCCCGGTGAAGTCCAACCCTAAATTCAGCCCCTGCACCAGCAGCGCACCGATGGCGATCAGCAGCACGACAATGGACCACACCATGGCCAGCTTGCGCCAGCGGAGAAAGTCAATGTTTGTGTTGTAAAGACTGAATCGTTCCATCACCGTATCCCGCCGCCGTTTAGACGGTTAATTTTTGCAGCTTGCGGCCGCCATAAATCAGATTAACCAAGGCGCGCGAGCCGGTCACCGCCGTGAACATAGAGGTGAGAATGCCGATGCTGAGCGTCACGGCAAAGCCCTTGATCGGGCCAGTACCAAAGCCAAACAACATGATCGCCGCAATCAGGGTGGTCAGATTAGAATCCAGAATGGTATCGAAGGCACGGTCAAAACCGGCGTGAATAGCAGCTTGCGGGCTATTACCGTTGCGTAGCTCTTCACGGATCCGCTCGTAGATCAGCACATTCGCATCCACCGCCATGCCCATAGTCAGCACAATGCCCGCAATACCCGGTAAGGTCAGTGTCGCTTGCAGCATCGAGAGTGCGGCAATCAGCAATACCACGTTCGCTAATAGCGCGGCGCTGGCAATCAGGCCAAAGCTTTTGTAGCGCAGGGTCATAAAGACACCGATCACCACCAGCGACAACAACGCGGCTTGAAAGCCTTGGGCGATATTTTCCTTACCGGCGCTCGGCCCGACAGTCCGTTCTTCGATAATTTCAATCGGACTAGCCAAGGCACCGGCGCGGAGCAGCAAAGCCAGATCCCGCGCCTCGCGGGTGCTATCCAGGCCAGTGATTTGGAAGCGCCGCCCCAGCCGATCGCGAATGGTGGCGACATTGATAACTTCCTCGACTGTGTAGGCGCTTTTCTTTAGCTCGCCATCCACCCGTTTGGTTTCGGTCTTGTTTTCAATGAACACCACGCCCATGCGTTTGCCAATGTTGTCCTTGGTGGCATCTTCCATGCGCTTGGCACCTTTGCCATCCAAAGTGACGTATACCGCCGGACTGCCGCTCTGCTGATCCAGGCCAGATGAAGCATCAACAATGGATTCCCCCGTGAGCATCACCCGCTTTTGCAGCAACGCTGAACCGCCATCGCGCGTTTTATACAGCCGGGAGTTGATGGGCGCGCGATTGGTCGTGGCGGCCTGATTCCAGTCATTTTCTTCGTCCGCCAAGCGAAACTCCAGAGTAGCAGTCGCGCCAAGAATCTCCTTGGCGCGGGCGGTGTCTTGCACCCCCGGCAATTGCACCACGATGCGGTCGCTGCCCTGTTGCTGAATAATCGGTTCGGCTACACCCAGCTCATTAACCCGATTGCGCAGCGTGGTAATGTTCTGCTGCAAGGCAAAATCCCGCTTTTCCTTGATTTCCGGCTCACTCAGCTTCAGCGTTAAACTGAGCGGTCCTGTTGTGCTGCGCTGCAAATTCGCCAGATTCTTGCCCAGCACCTGCGCGGCCTGCTCGCGAGCGGCTTCATCCTTGAACTCCACTTGAATGCCGCCGCCCGCCGCGCGTCCCACCGAGCCATAAGGCACTTTCGCGCCGCGTAGCTGGGCGCGGACTTCCTCGACATAGCTTTCCTCGATTTGCTTCACCGTGGCATCCATATCCACCTGCATCAAAAAATGGACGCCACCGCGCAGATCCAGGCCCAGATACATGGGGTTCAATCCCAGGGCGCGCATAAAACCTGGGGCCGCCGATGCGAGATTGAGGGCCACAATATAATCACGCCCGAGTCGATCTTTGAGAATATCGGCCGCTTTTAGCTGCGTCTCTGGGTCAGAAAAGCGAATCAGCAGACGCCCTTCTTCCAGCTCTAGCCGCTTATGCGCTAGCTGATCGCTATCCAGCAAAGCAGCGACACGGTTCTGAAACGCGGCATCGACCGTGATGTTGGCGCGAGCGCCGGAGATTTGCACCGCCGGATCCTCGCCAAACAGATTGGGCAGCGCATAGATCAACCCCCAGAACACGATGAAACCGATGAGCAGATACTTCCACCAGGGGTATTGATTCAGGGTATAGGGAGAGGACATGGACTACGATTCCCGCCAGACGCTGGAGACGCGCCGACCTTTGGTGTTAAAAAGCGCCTTTGTAAGTGCCTTTGGGCATCAATGAACCAATGGCTTGTTTTTGCACTTTGATCTGTACCCCATCGGCGATCTCTACTTGGATAAAATTGTCCCCTACCTCAAGAATGCGGCCCAAGACACCACCACCGGTGACAACCTCATCGCCCTTCTTCAACCCTTCGATCATCTGCTTGTGTTCCTTGGCCCGCTTAGTCTGCGGACGGATCAACAGAAAATAAAAGGCGGCAATCAGCACAATGGGAAACAGCAGATTCATTAAACCCATCTCAGCGCCGCCGGGCGCGCCCGCCTGTTGGGCCATCGCATCACTGATGACAAAATTAAGAAGACGTTCCATGAGCAACTCCTGATTGATGGCTCTTTCGGGTCACCGCATTCAAACGCGCAGGCGGAAGGAGCCTTTAGCAAAGGTTGGCATTATACACAGACGAGGAAACCTGACGGCGATTTTCATAGAACGCCGTGACGAAGGACGCGAACCGCCGTTCGCTGACTGCGGCCCGGATTTCACGCATGAGTTCTTGATAATAATACAAATTATGTATGGAATTAAGCCGTGCGCCGAGCAGCTCGTTGCAACGATCTAGATGCCGCAAATAAGCGCGACTGTAATGACGACAGGTATAACATCCGCAGCTTTCATCCAGCGGCTGGACATCCGCACGGTAGCAGCTATTACGGATACGGATGTCGCCGTAGCGGGTAAACAGGTGACCATTGCGGGCGTTACGGGTGGGCAATACGCAATCGAACAGATCCACACCCCGGCGCACCGCCTCCACCAAATCTTCCGGTTTGCCGACCCCCATCAGGTAGCGCGGTGCGGATTCCGGTAATAGGGGCGTGGTGCAGTCCAAGATCGCCAGGCGCTCGCTCAGCGGCTCGCCAACTGCCAAGCCGCCAATCGCGTAGCCATCGAAACCGATGTCCTGCAACCCGGCGGCGGAAATCTGGCGTAAATGCGGATACATGCCACCCTGCACGATGCCAAATAAGGCCGCCGGATTCCCCTCGTGCGCCGCCTTGCTGCGCCGCGCCCAACGCAACGAGAGATCCATGGACTGGCGCGCTGCGGTTTCGCTAGCTGGGTAGGGCGTACACTCATCGAAAATCATGACGATGTCGGTGCCAAGCGCCCGCTGTACAGCCATGGATTCCTCTGGCCCCAAAAACACAACGCCGCCATCTACTGGAGAACGGAATTTGACCCCAGCCTCGGTGATCTTGCGCATCGCGGCCAGACTAAAGACCTGAAAACCGCCGGAATCGGTCAGGATCGGCCCTTCCCAGTGCATGAACCCGTGCAGGCCACCATGTTGCGCAATGATCGCTGCGCCAGGGCGCAGCATCAAATGGAAGGTGTTACCGAGGATAATTTCAGCACCAAGCTCGCGCAATTCTTCCGGGGTCATGGCCTTGACGGTGCCGTAAGTACCCACCGGCATGAAGGCGGGCGTCTCCACCGTTCCACGGGCAAAGTTCAGGCGGCCACGTCGGGCGGCGCCATCCATCTGCAAGCATTGAAAGCGCATAAAGCAGAAAGTTTGTATGATTTAGCTAATCAGGATGCGAGCAGCGTGGGCCTGGCGCGTCGACTCAGTAAGCGACCCCGTAACTCATTTCGTGTGGAGCTATCG
>JBATSQ010000236.1:0-4486 GCA_049293375.1 Candidatus Contendibacter sp. | reverse complement strand
GCGCCTCCTCGTCCACGACACCCTCACGCGAGAAATTCAACAGGATCAGGCTGGGCTTGGCATTCTTCAAAAATGAGGCGTTGATTAACTGCCGCGTGGCGTCGTTCAGCGGCACATGCAAGGTGATGAAATCCGCCTGCGCCGCCATCTCGTTGACGCTCAACACCTGCTCGACTTGCGAGGACAGTTGCCAGGCGTTGTTGACCGTGATGTGCGGATCGTAGCCGATGACCCGCATCCCCAGCGCACGGGCAGCGTTGGCGACCTTGACGCCAATGGCTCCTAGTCCGATCACGCCCAGCGTGCGATTAGGAAGTTCGAGGCCAACGAAATTTTTCTTGCCCGCCTCCACTTGCTTGGACAGTTCGGCATCGGTGCCTTGCAACTTGCGGGTATAGTCCCAAGCGTTGCAGATATTGCGAGCCGCCAGCAGCATACCGGCCAGCACCAGTTCCTTAACCGCATTGGCGTTCGCGCCGGGCGCGTTGAACACACAGATGCCCTTGGCCGTCATCTGCGGTACTGGAATATTGTTGACGCCCGCGCCGGCGCGACCTACCGCCTTGAGGCTGGCGGGAACTGGCCAGTCGTGCATGCTAAACGAGCGCAACAACACGGCGTCGGGATTTTGGATTTCTGAAGCGATCTCGTAGCGGTCGCGCGGGAGGCGTTCCAGGCCGGAAACGCTAATGTTGTTCAAGGTCAGGATTTTGTACATCGTCTTCAAATCGGGTTGGGTAGGAAACGCGCCCTCCCCGCTAGTTGGGGAGGGTCAAGGTGGGGGCTGCTGCTCAGCCGCGCCGTTTCTGGAAATCGGCCATGAAATCGACCAGGGTTGTGACACCTTTCAGCGGCATGGCGTTGTAGATGCTGGCGCGCATCCCGCCGACCGAGCGATGCCCAGCGAGCGTGAGCAGCCCGGCGCTTTTGGCTTCGGCCAAAAACGGCTTGTCCAATGCTTCATCGGGCAGGATGAACGGCACGTTCATCCAGGAGCGATAAGCCGGATCGACCGGATTCTTGTAAAAGCCGGATTCGTCGATGGTTTTATACAGCAGTTCGGCCTTGGCTTGGTTGCGCTCGCCCATCGCCTTCAGCCCGCCTTGCGCCTTCAGCCACTGGAACACGAGGCCGGCGATGTACCACGCATAGGTCGGCGGCGTATTGTACATCGAGCCTTCCTTGGCCATAGCAGCGTAGTCGAGCATGGCCGGCGTGCTGGGTACGGTCTGGCCCATTAAATCTTCGCGGACAATGACGATAGTCAATCCGGCGGGACCGATGTTCTTTTGCGCGCCGGCGTAGATGACACCGAACTTGCTCACATCCAGCGGCCGAGATAGCAAAGTCGAGGACAAATCCGCCGCCAGCGGTACGCTCACGTCAGGAATCGTATGCATCTCGACGCCGCCGATGGTCTCGTTGGGCGTGCAATGCAGATAGGCGGCCTCTGGGTCGCATTTCCAGGTGTCGCGGGCCGGAACGGTCGAAAAATTCGCTGCCTCAGAGCTGGCCACCACGTTGACCTGGCAGAATTTCTTCGCTTCGGAAATCGCCTTTTTCGACCACTGTCCAGTGTTGAGATAATCGGCTTTGGTCTTGCCGTGCAGCAGATTCATCGGCACCATGGCGAACTGGCTGGAGGCGCCGCCTTGCAAAAACAGCACCTTGTAATTCGCTGGAATAGCGAGCAATTCGCGCAGATCGGCTTCAGCCTGTTCGGCAATGGAGACGAATTCTTTGCCGCGATGGCTCATTTCCATCACCGACATGCCGGAGCCATGCCAGTCAAGCATTTCGGCCTTGGCTTGTTCCAGAACCGCTTCCGGCAACATGGCCGGCCCCGCGCTAAAGTTATATGGGCGTGACATTTCGAACATCCTTCGTGACTACGCTGAAATGTGGCGCATGGTAGCAGAAACGTTCGGTTTTCGATAATGGGTTATGGCGCGCGCTGGGTCGCTCCATGTGGGAAATGGCTTCTAAAAATGATGACCTTGTTCCGCCTGAGCGGCCCCAGGGAAGCAGAAAATAGCATGATCAGAAGAGTAGCTTTGAGGCTATCGCCTGCTTTCGGGTAAAAGAGCGTTTGAAGCCACTTTTCGGTGCGCGAGCCGGGGATCAACACCGGCGGCGCGGTGGGCGACCGAGCCAATGGGATTGATTGGAGGAGTAGAAGGGCTACACTTCATAGCCAATCCTGACAAGGCTGATTAAGCTAAAAAGCTTAGGAAAGCGAGAAGTGGAGTAACAGGTGATGTGGTGTTCGAGCGACTTGCGCAACCGGGTACTAAAGTAAATTAGAGATGAATAAACCAACAATAATCGATCTTAAAGACTATCGCCAACCCATGATTACATCACTGGGTATCATCGTTGGCTTCCTGCTCGGCTTCTTGGGTCAATGGGTGACTGAAGCCACATTTTCCTTAGCCAGCGCCGGAGATATGGTGACCTTTTTTGGGTGCATCGCAGGTATCGCTTTGTTACTTGTGGCTCTCTTTCGCATGTTATCTCCAAGGGAGCCTTCTGAGGACTCTGTATTAGCTTATCGTAGCATTCTTCGAGTGTACGGTATTGGTGTGGCCATTCCACTAGTGTGTATTCTCGTTTCAGCGTTTATTTAAGGCTCACAACCACTGCTAAGAGCCTAGGTAGTGCCTCAGTTTGAAAATTAGTGCCTTTTGAGCCTGCTTTTATCAAGCCGTTAGGCTGTCTGAAGTTTCAAACTGAGACACTACCTGGCACCGCATCAAGTACGAAGAAGTGTATTTGCGAGCCTACGATACGGTGAGCTGTGCAAGGAAGAACAGGAGCCGCTACAGGGCATTCTACAACAGCCGCCGCCCGCATTCGCGTCTGAACCAGCAAACGCCAGATGAGTTTTACTACCGGTCACTGCCTATCCAGAGGCTGGCAGCATGAAGGCTGACGCGCTGCGCTTGTCTCCTGGCGAGGCTGGTCACTCGCTGCACGAGCGACCAGCCGACGCCCAGACTCGCCCAGCGCAAAGGCCAGATCAAAACCCTAAATCAGCAGTAGATCCACTTAAAAACCGAGGTTTACTATCCGAACAAACAGGGCCATCTCTCCTCTCAAAAACAGCGCCGCTACCCACTCCCGAAACGCAATGCTAAAGTTTTGCCGGAACCGGGTCCGGCTGGGGCAAGCTCACCGGCTACTACGACCCTAGGAGAAGCGCGTGTGGCACAGCTTTTGTGGAAAAACTGCCTGGAGCAGCTGGAGCGCGAGTTGTCCGAGCAGCAACTCAGCACCTGGATTCGTCCATTGCATGCGCTGGAAGAAGGCGAAATCCTGCGGCTGCTGGCCCCCAACCGCTTTGTACTGGATTGGGTCAAGAAACATCATCTGGCCCAGATCCAGGCGGTGCTGGCGCGGCTGCGGTCGGAACCGCCGCTGCAGGTGCTGCTGGAAATCGGCAGCGGCCATCACCTGGCTGCACCCATCACCGAGCCGACAACCACTACGAATGCACCGAGCGCGCCCACGCTCAGCGCTACCGAATTGCTGAAGAGCGGCAACCTCAACCCGGATTTCACCTTCGAAACATTCGTCGAAGGCAACTCCAATCAACTGGCCCGCGCCGCCTGCCTGCAAGTAGCCGAAAATCCCGGCCGCGCCTACAACCCGCTGTTCATCTACGGCGGCACCGGCCTGGGTAAGACCCACTTAATGCACGCGGTGGGTAATATGCTGCGCGAGCGCGGGGCCGAGGAACGTATCGTCTACCAACATTCCGAGCAGTTTGTGGCTGACATGGTGCGCGCCTTGCAGCACAACGCCATCAGCGACTTTAAGCGCCGTTACCGGGTGTTAGATGCGCTGCTCATCGATGATGTGCAGTTTCTAGCCGGCAAAGAACGTTCGCAGGAAGAATTTTTCTATACCTTCAATAGCTTGCTGGAAAGCCGCCAGCAAGTCATTTTGACCTGCGACCGTTATCCCAAAGAAGTCGCCGGACTGGAAGATCGCCTCAAGTCGCGCTTCGGCTCCGGACTAACCGTGGCCATCGAGCCTCCCGAACTGGAAACGCGGGTGGCGATTCTCAAAAGCAAAGCCGCGCTGGCACAACTGAGTTTGCCCGACGAAGTGGCCTTTTTCATCGCCCAGCGGATTCGCTCCAATGTTCGTGAGCTGGAGGGAGCGCTACGCCGAGTCTACGCCAATGCTCAATTCACCGGCAAAGCCATCACCATCGGCTTCGTCAAGGAAGCACTGAGCGACTTGCTTACCCTGCAAGATAAGCAGGTCACGCTGGAAAGCATTCAAAAAACCGTGGCCGATTACTACAAGATCCCGGTCAGCGATCTGCTGTCCAACAGTCGCCTGCGCACCTTATCCCGACCCCGGCAAATGGCCATGGCGCTGACCAAGGAACTGACCGACTTCAGCCTGCCCGACATCGGCGAAGCCTTCGGCGGACGCGACCACACCACGGTGATGCACGCCTGTCGCAAGATCCGCG
>JBATSQ010000235.1:0-7506 GCA_049293375.1 Candidatus Contendibacter sp. | reverse complement strand
TGATGCGGTTGCCAACCTTGGCATTGCCGGCCACCGCGCCGATGCGTGGATTGGCGAAATGACGGACCAGTTTATGGATGGTGTCGCGGGTAAATACCGTATCGGCGTCCAGGGCTACAATAAGGTCTGCGTGGGTCTGTGCGAGGCCAAAATTGAGCGCGGCCGGTTTGCCGCCGTTAGGCCTGCTAAAGACTTTAACCCGAGGATCGTGCGCGAAGGTTTCCTGCGCCACGCGATAGGTAGCGTCGCTGGAGCCATCGTCGACCACGATGATTTCCAATTGACGAGGGTGATCGCTAGCCAGCAGTGACGCGACGGTTTGCGCAATCACTTTTTCTTCGTTATAGGCGGGCACCACCACCGCCACCGAGGGCGAATAAGCCGGATCGAAAACGACGTGTCGCTGACGCCAGCG
The DNA here is from genome assembly GCA_049293375.1 of Candidatus Contendibacter sp. Lineage (GTDB taxonomy): Bacteria > Pseudomonadota > Gammaproteobacteria > Competibacterales > Competibacteraceae > Contendibacter. Next base: position 7,091 of record JBATSQ010000235.1, on the reverse strand, counting down.
CTGGTAGGACGCGAGTACGCCGATGAAGAACAGGCGGGCGACGCCCAACACGATGCCGGCTAGAAACAACCAACGGATGAAAACCGCCGACCAATTGAGAAAGCCGAAAGCCGCGCCGTCCCACCCGGCTTGCCATTGACTTTCCGGCGGCACTGGCGGCATCACCTCATCGCGGCTGCGGCCTAGCAAGTCGGATACGGTGACGAATTGAAAGCCGCGCGTGCGTAGTTCCGCGACAATTTTGGGAATCGCCGCGACGGTTTGGCTGCGATCACCACCGGCATCATGCAGCAAGATCATATTGCCTTCGCCGCGCTCCGCCTGCTCGATTGTGCGCTCGACGATAGCATCCACCCCCGGTCGTTGCCAATCGTCAGGATCGATCTGCATACCTACCACCAAATAGCCTTGGTCGCTGGCCCATTCAATCGGTCGGATCTGATCGATGGTTTCCGGTTCGGCGTCTACGGCATAGGGGGGGCGGAACAATAGCGAATGTCGGCCCACCGCGCTAGCCAATAGGCGTTGGGTTGCTGACAGCTCAAGCTGAAACTGGGTTGAGGAGATGCTGGAGATGTTGGGGTGCGTGAAGGTGTGATTGCCGATTTCATGGCCCTCGTCGATCTCGCGGCGCAACAATTCTGGATTGAGTTCGCCGTTGACGCCGATGATGAAGAAGGTGCCCGGAACGCCCGCTTGGTGGAGCGCGTCGAGAATCTGCGGGGTGTAAAGGGGATCGGGGCCATCGTCGAAGGTCAGGGCGACCTTGCGGGCGGCCCCGCCGTGGCGGGTGATCATGTACGGCGAGGGAAATTGAGTGTAATGCTCCGCCGTGATCAAGTTGCGTTTCGGGTCGAATTCGAGGGTCCGCACGCCGGACTGCGGGCGGGCGGTGATTTCCAGGACTTCGCCTTGACCTTCATAATCCAAACCGTAGCCGAAGCGGATTTCGCCCAACTGGCGGGCTAGCGCCGCATCCGGCGGACCCGTCTTGCCGAATATCGTCCACAAGGCGGGATCCTCGCTGCCCAAACGCCACAGCGCCACCCCGCGCGGCCGCACCGAGCGGATCACTTCCAATTGATTGAAGGCGGTCACGGCATCCAGCATCCAAACATGGTGGATGTGGTCCTCATCGTCGGCGTACTCGTAGGTGGGATTGAGCGAGGCGGGATCGAGGCGGATCACGCCTTCCGACTCCTTGGCGACCAGCACCGCTTCTTCAAAGGTGCGTTCTTCGGCCGCATGGCCGCCCGTTTGCCAATCGTAAGCGTAGTTGCCGATGGCGACGATCAGCTTCTCGGCGGGAATGTCGCGCTGGCGCTGGCGCAATACCTTGGCGAACCAGGGCAGGCTGGCGATGGGGCCAGGCGCGCCGGTCGACCAATGTTCGTCGTAAGCCATCACGATGAGGTAGTCGGCGCTGGCGGCTAGCTTGCGGTAATCGAACGCCGGATCGCTGGCGGGCACATTGATCGAAACCGAAAGATTTTTCGGTTGAAAAGCGCCGTGTAATTCCGCCGTGAACCGTTGAAAATCCGTTTGGGATTTGGCGGGGATATTTTCGAAATCGATGCTGACACCGGCGAAGTCATGCCGTTGCACGTAGGCGAGCAGTTGCTCGATGGCGCGGGCGCGCGCGGCGGGATTCGCCAGCATTCGTCCCAGTTTGGCCCCTTCCCACTCCTTTCCGTTCCAGTTGTTGACCAGCGGGACGATGGAAAAGTCGGGGCGGCGGTCGCGGATGTATTGGGTGGCGTGCGACTGACGGACGGGATCGTCCTCTTTTAGAGCGCCATTTTCGTCCACCAGGTGCAGCCATTCGGCGATGACCATATTCAAACTGCTCAAATTCTGCTTAAGCGAGGTCATGCTTGAATCGTCCCAGTTGACGAAAAAGCCGATAGCCAGCAGTTTCTCGTCGGTGAGCGGGCCTGTTTTGTGAGCTTGAGCCAGCAATTGTTGCAAGTCGCGTCGGCGTTCGCGGATCAGCTTGAGTTTGGTTTTTTCAAGGGCGCGCTCGTGGCGGCTTAGCAGGCGCGGTGGCGCGAGCGCTGGGACAGTGGGAACAGCGTGGGCACCTTGCGGCAAGAAACTTGCGCCCGGCAAACGAAGCGAAGGGAGTACCGGACTAACCAGAATGCTGAAGACCAGTCCGCCTAGTAGCACCGTCAACACCAGCGCGACAAGCATCATGCCTGCCCGCAGGCGCGGCCACCGTTTGTTTGTGGGATCGAAGAAAACGGGTTTCACTCTGCTCGAGTGGCTTTCGGCGGGAAGCAAAGCCCTATCAAAATGGGAGGGATCAGTCTTGAGAGGCGGCAATATCATGTTTGAGTACGCGATAAAGAGCAGAGGGTTCGGGCAATCGGCTAAGGGTTCTGCGCTTGAAGTTGGTATTAAGCAATGTAGTAGATGCAAGAGGTGCCGTTAATTCCTTGGTTCTCAAGCTATCGTTAATGACCAATTCGGAAAGTGAATGTTCACCGGACCGCGACGGGTCAGTCGAGTGCAGGCTGGCGCGCAGTCGTGGCGCGGCCTGGTGGGGAACCGTTTTTGGTTGATAGCCCATTTCCAATACCTGCAAGGTCTTGGCACATCTACCTGGCAGGGGTCGTATGGATTATGCAAGCAAAGCGAGAGGTGTTCGGGTTCCATCGCATCCGCTCTGTTTGCCTTCCATGTGCTGAAGTAGGCTATCAATCCCACAGAAAGGTGGATGCCACAAATCTTGAAGCCAGAGGGGCGGCGAGCGTCCATATGGACTCGCGGTTCCAACCGACTCTGGCTGCTTTTTGTCCAACAATCAAACGGCCCCAGAGTGGTGGATCGGCGGTCGGCTCCAGAATAGGGCGTGCAGGCGTTGCAGCGTTCCCCGATCCGCAATCAAGTCGCGTTTTTGCGTGGCGCTCAGGCTCTGCGGCCCTTCTTCCTCTAGCTGATGAATCAATCCTTCCAGATAATGACGCCGCCGTTTGCCTGCTGGTTCTCGTTCCGGTAGCAAAGACAGGTGCAGGGCATTGACATAGGGATCTATTAGCGCCTGGACAAAACGGCTGGGCGATGCGTTGCGCACCGCCGATAGCGCTGGCTCGTCCTCCGCCATATTCTCTTCCAGATAGCGTAGCACCAGGGGCTGTTGCGTTTCTTCCGGGGTCAAGAACAAGCCCATCTCCCGTGCCGCACGACCCAGCGCGATGCTACTAGACAGCATGGACACCGGAATCGCCAGCAACAGCCCCAGCAGCACCGGGGTTAACCACCAGAAGAAGGCCGGAACATACTGATAGCTGACGACGCCAACGACCACGCCCAGCAGGGTCTGCACGCCGTGGGTGAGCGCCGCTTCCCGGAAACTGGTCATATGATCGCCGCGCTGCTGGGGTGGCCAGCCGACCGCGCGGCGCATCAGGATGGCCAGCACAAACTTGGTTTGAAACAGCATCAACACCGGCGCGGTGAGCACCGAGAACACCGTTTCTAGCACCACGCTCAGCGTTGCCCCAACCATCCCGCCGTGCGCCTGGCGCAGGCGGGCATTCTTCAGCAGCAACGCCAGCGCCAGCGCCTTGGGCAGAAACAGCATGGTTAGCGTGACCAGCAGCACGGTGGTCATTTCCACCGCAAAAGACACCGGCCACACGGGTGCCCAGTTATCGCCGAAGAAATAGACTGGCTCGTGCAGGGTTTGGATGTAGGCCGCCACTCCAGTGGCGATCAGGAACAGCAGCCACAACGGCGAGGCCAGATACGACATCACGCCCATGGAAAAATGCAGTCGGCTTAAGGCGTTGAAGCCCTGGGCCATGGCCAGGCGCACATGCTGAAGGTTGCCTTGGCACCAACGCCGGTCGCGTTTGGCGTAATCGATCAGAGTGGGCGGAATCTCTTCGTAACTGCCTTCCAGATCGTAAGCCAGCCACACTTCCCAGCCCGCCCGCCGCAACAACGCTGCTTCGACAAAATCGTGACTGAGAATTTCACCGCCAAACGGCTCCCGGCCTGGCAGCTTGGGTAGGCCGCAATGATCTAAGAATGGCTGAATACGCAGGATAGCGTTGTGGCCCCAGTAATTGCTTTCGCCAAGCTGCCAGTAATTCAAGCCGGCGGTGAACATGCGGCCATATAGGTTACCGGCGAATTGCAAAATGCGGGCGAACAGCGATTCGCGGTTGATCGGCACTGGCGGGGTTTGCAGCAAGGCGACGCGCGGATGGCGTTCCATGATCTGCACCATTTGCACCAGAGTGTCGCCGGTCATGATGCTGTCAGCATCCAGCACAATCATGTAGCGGTAGTGCCCGCCCCAGCGGGTACAGAAATCTTCCAGGTTACCGCTCTTGCGGCTGGTGTTCTCGGGTCGGTTTCGGTAGAAAATCCGTCCCTTGGCGTTGAGTGCGCGCACCAGGTCTTGCCAACGCAGCTCCTCTTCAATCCACACATCCGGGTCGCGGGTATCGCTAAGCACGAAGAAATCAAAGGCAGCACCCTGACCAGTATCGGCCAGGGATTGATGGATGGCGCGTAGGCCCGCGAAGACTCGTTCTGAATCCTCGTTGTAGATCGGCATTAGAATGGCGGTGCGTGGCGTAGGCGCGGTCGGGTCGGACGGCAATCCCGGCTGGCGCGAAATCGCCCAGCGGTCGCGCCCGGTCAGGAGCACCAGAAAGCCCATGAAGGCAGTCCAGAACGACATACAAATCCACGCGAACAGAATCGCGTACAACAGCAGCAAAATGATCTCAATGGTGGTGAGGCCATCGGTTTGGAACACGCTGATCATCAGGCCCATAGCCAGTAGCGTGGTCACCAGCACGAGCACAAAAAACGCCACCCGCCGCAGCGTGTGGCCCATGTGCGGAGCTTGAACAGTGGGGGTCATGATGCCTCCGGGTTTGGGGAGGATAGTCGAAAAAGTGGAAACGCCCGGTGGGCGCACGGCTAGAGCTTAGGTAAAGGGTACGGTGGATTTCCGGCCAAAAGACGGATTGAAGGGTGAGGATAGGCGCTATTCAAGCGGGAGGTGGCGCGGGTTGCAGTCGCCGTAGGGTGTCTAGCACACTGAACAAGCGGATCGGCTGGGTGGGCATGAGACTAGTGCTGGGTGGCGGCGTTGGCGCGGCCATGGCCGCGCGCACCGTGTCCATCAGGGTATCGGCTTCATCCGGGGCGGTAAACAGCGCCTCTGGCCAGTCTGGTACTGCACCGCTCAACAACGCCGCGCGCGCCGCGATCAGCTCCTGCGAAGGTCGTGGTGCGTCCAGCGCGCGCGCCAGCCAGTCGTCCAGCAGTTCGCCCGCCGCCAGCAGCGCCCGAATGGTCATGTCCTGCCCAGCAGTCTCTGGCATATCCACCGCGTGGCGCAACGCCTGCTCGCTCAAAGCGGTGATCCGGGTAGGGTCACGCACACCCAAAGCGCGCCAGTAGGCGTCTAGCCGCGCCAAGGTGTGCTCGGTGGACGGAGCAACCGGGGGGGGCAGATAGGGCGCTGCGCCGCTTACTGCGCCACGGTCCATTGATAGCTCCAGGTTTCGGTGAGTACGTCCTCGCCTAGCTTGAGAAAACCGCGCAGTTCAGCGGGCGTCTCGCCTTGCGGCGTTAACTCAAAGGACAGCCGCCAGCCCTGGGTTTGGGGATTGGCTTGCACCACCACGTTTTCAATCTGGCCGGTCGAACTGCTGACGACGGCGGCTACTGGCGCTTCGGGCGCGAGTTTGGCGAGATTTTCGCCGCCAAAGTCAATGACAAAACGACGTCGCTTGGGATCGAGATCCCCCGCGCCACCCGCGCCGATGCGGGTCGACAGGGTGCGTCCGCCCGTCATCAAAGAGGGCTGCTCCAGGAAGAAGGACAGCCGATAATTGAATTCCAGTTGCTGGCCCGCTTCGACCGGCTTTTCGGGGGTCCAGAAAGCGGCGATGTTGTCGTAACGTTCGGCCGTGCTGGGAATTTCGATGAGTTGCACCGAACCTTTTCCCCAGTCGCCCTGTGGTTCCACCCAGATGCTGGGGCGGTTGTGATAATTCGCTTCCAGATCCTGGTAGTCGCCGAAATTGCGGTCCCGTTGCAGCAGGCCAAAGCCGCGTGGACTTTGGTCTTGGTAGGCGCTAATGCGTAAGCGGGTTGGGTTATTCAGCGGTCGCCAGAGCCATTCGCCTTTGCCGTTCAATAGGGCCAAGCCTTCGGAGTCGTGCACCTGGGGGCGGAAATCATCGAAAAACCGCTCCTTCAAGGCACCATGCAGGAACATGCTGGTCAGCGGGGCCACCCCCAGCTTTTGCACCTTGGCGCGCATGAACAGATTGGCCTTGACATCAATCTGGGTATCGACACCCGGCTTGATGGTGAAGCGATAAGCGCCGGTCAAACTTTGGCTGTCCAGCAAGGCGTAGATCGTCAACGCAGTGGCGTCCTTGGCGGGTTTTTCCAGCCAGAATTCACGGAACCAGGGAAACTCCTCCGGTTTGGGCAAGCCGGTGTCAATAGCCAGACCACGCGCTGACAGACCGTAATGCTGCTTCTGGCCTACGGCGCGGAAGTAGCTCGCGCCCAGAAAGACCGCCACCTCATCGTAATGGCTATCAGTATGCAAGGGATAGAGCACCTTGAAGCCGGCGAAGCCAAGATCCTTAGGCAATTGATCGGGAACGGTGTTTTTGCCGTAATCGAATAAGTCGCTGGCATATTCGACAGGCTTGCTCTCGCCGTCCGTGACGATGTTGATGGCAACCGGCTGAAAAAACAGGAAGCCCAGCGGCGCGAACTGGATTTCAAAGGGCAAGCCCTCGGTGCGCCATAAGCCCTTATCAGCCCGGAAGCGGATGTCCCGATACTGGTCATAATCCAGATTTTTGAGAAAATCTGGTAGCTTATTACCGATTTCCTGGAAAGGCTGCGCGGCAAGCATTTCGGCGCGGCGATGGACATCAGCGAAGTTGAAGCGCTTGGGCTGCGGAGTGGTGGCGGTGACCGCCTCAGGCGCGCTGGGGGCGCTGAAACCCGTCACTGGCCCCAGGCAGAACCCCACCAGCAGCACAAAATTAAGCAGCATTCGAAAATTCACGGCGTTACAGCTCCATCAGAGTGGTCAT
>JBATSQ010000234.1:0-23986 GCA_049293375.1 Candidatus Contendibacter sp. | reverse complement strand
GGAGACGGAGACGGAGACGGAGACGGGGAGCGCTCTGAGCACGCTACTAGCACGCTAGTAGCGTCGTTTAGCTGAAAATCATTGTTTTTTTTGGTTTCGTCTTTGGATCGCCGTGCAGCATTAGCTTTTTTTGCGCGCTCATGCCTGAATTCTGCCGTTGCGGCATAGGGGTTATGGCGTTCCCAGTCGTGTAGCACCCAGACGCCGTTTTCATCAACCTCAATAAAGCGCAATTCATTTAGAAGGTCAGCCAGCGCGCCTGGCTCGCCTCGCCATTTTGCAATCCGCTCAATGACTGGCTTCTGTACGCCGGTCAACCTGCCATCGGGCTTGTTTTGAGCAGCGAAAATCCAAATGCGCATCAACGCCAGAACAGCATCGGCCCCCAGCGTAGCGATTAGCGTGTCAGTCTTCCAGTGATCCAGAAACCCAACATCAACACGGATATCAGTATTCATTGCCTATCCTTCTTGGTGATATTGAGATTTAATTTTTACGAGTTCTTCATAGCCTGGTATTTCTCTTTCTTTTTGCTGTTTATTGCGCGTGTTACGATTACTAGAAGTCATTGTTACCTCCAACTAGGTACAGTGATGTAGCTGCTTGGTTGTATAGGCGTACAGCCAGGCAGTTCTTGAATATCATATTGCTTGTTCGGTAATCGCGGAAACGGACGCTAAGCCCCGCTCAATCTCGAAAAGATCGAGCTGCGCTTCGGTGTCTTCGCGGTCTTTCTTCACCGTATCCGCCCAATGAGCTTTAGCCACCCGCTTGAAATGTTTCTCGCTGATCTGGCACTCGTCTTTGAGCGTTTCCGCCAATGCGGCCTGATGATCTTGTTCGGATTGAATCCGGTCTTGGGAGTCGCCCCATTGCCGGATCGACTCCAGTAATTTTTGGCGCTGTTCCGCCGTTAATCCCGACATACTCTGCCTCTTTCTGTTACTAATTTGGCTGGTTTTTCTTGGTTGTTGTTTGTGACCCAAGGTGCCACTGCCCACAGTGTGGGCAACGGGTCACGTTGGCTTTTTTTGAGCAATGGCGCTTATGGTGCTTCTGCGCGGCGGGCTTTCTGAAACTTTGCACCACATGCCATGCTGCTTTAGCCGTGTGGTAGCGGATTGATCCGGTATAGGGGCAGGTATTCATCGCGTCGCTTCGGCGCTTATCGCGCCTTCTCCTCGTTGGGTAAGGTGATTAACTTGGCCTTGGCCCCGTAAACGTGTTGAGTGAGCACGGTGCGGATGTATTCGGATACGGGCCGGTCGTCTTGCATGGCTAAATCCTGAAGATCGCGCTTGAGGTCTTCGGGCAGGTGCAACTTGATGGATTCAAGACATTTCGAGCAGGGATTGGGCATGGGCAGATATTCAGAGGGTGTCGGTATCAACGGACGCGCTCAGCCTTGAACAGACCGTTGGTGATTTTTTCAATCTCCAGTGCGCGGCGCGGTGGGATATGGCCCTTCCATTGATAGATGGCTTGCGGGGTCGTCCCCAAGGCTTGTGCCAACGCAACCCCAGTTTTGAAGTGAGCGAGTACCTTGGAAAAATCGTATGCGTTCATGGGTTAATTGTAAGTTTGCTTACTTTTTAAGTCAATATGCTTACGGTTACACCTCAGACCTTTGTTTGTAAGATGCCTTACATGACGATTGGGCAACGGATCAAACAAGCGCGATTGGCGCATCAGCCGAAAATTACGCAGCAACAACTCGCTGCTGAGGTGGGTATATCGCGTCCGGCGGTCACGCAATGGGAAACGGGTGAAACCAAGTCGCTAGAAGGGGAAAACCTGGTACGGGTTGCACAAGCACTCAGCGTCACCACAGAGTGGTTGCTTTATGGGACTGGCGCTGGCCCCAGCGAATCCATGACAGCGAAACGAACGGTAAGAACCGCAGAAAATAAGCCAGTTTTTGAAATTGATGAAACAGTTTTACAAGTAGCTCTAGCGATCCAGTCTTTACCACCCAAAGACCGTGCATCCCTGCAGAAGATTGTTGATGCGCTTACTCAACAGGTAGATAAAGCAGATGTTCACGCAGCGAACGGTTAGCCTACTTCTCCTGTTGCTGGTTTGGATGGCCAGCGCAACCGCTGAAGAACTGATCGGCCAGGTCGTGGGTGTGACGGATGGGGATACGCTGACCTTATTGGTGCCAGAAGGGACCAGTTACCGGCAAGCCAAAGTCCGGCTGGCTGAGATTGATGCGCCGGAATCCGGCCAGCCCTACGGCCAGAAAGCCAAGCAGGCGCTATCCGACTTGGCTTATGGCAAGACCGCACAAATCGCGGTTAGCGGCAAAACGCGGGTTGTGGGCGCTGCCGGAAGCGGAACGGGTTCCGCCGTGTGAGTGGCGAGATGGCAGACGGGTGGTGAACGCCAGCAACTTTAGCTCTAAATAGGCCAAGCCAAGATTCAGACGGTAAATCGGTAGGGCCGTTGGGGCAACGTCGCAAAAATTGGCATGATTAGGGATTTTTCCTGAGGGCTGGAGTCAAAATTGATACCGTTATGCAACATTTCAGGCGTTTTGCCACCGTTTCTTGGGGAGAAGCCAACGCAACGGGGCGAGATGTCACCTTATATGGTCTCTATGACCGATGTCGTTCAGCATTACGCTACATCCAGCGAACGCGCCCGTATCCTGACTGGGCTGTTGGATTTCCGTTTTGAGCTGCGGTCGGTCGGTATAGTGGATGGATTCCAATGGCTTGATGGCAGTTTTGTCGAGGATGTTGAAAAAATGCGCGGTCGTGCGCCGCAGGATGTGGACATAGTGACCTTTGCCCACCGTCCAAAAAAGTCGCTCGATGAATGGAAGGGTTTGATGAAAGAGCATCGTACTTTGTTTCTGCCGAAAGAAACCAAGGCGCGATACTGTTGTGATGCCTACTTCGTCGATCTGGATAAAGCATCATTCCTGATCGTGGACGATACCCGCTATTGGTTTGGATTGTTTTCACATCAGCGGGCGACCACTTTATGGAAAGGCCTGTTATCCGTGCCGCTGCAATCGGATGATGACAAAGCACGTTCGTTGCTGTCGCTGAGGTAAGCCGCCATGCTTAAAAAGCTGGAACTAGAGAGTCTTCAAGCAGATTTAGCAGCAGTGACCGCGCTGCTTGCTGCGCGCACCGAGGACAATGATCCAGTAGGATGGATGCAGCTGTCTGAACGCAAGGCCGACCTTAAAGAAGAGCTTGGCCGCCTTAACTCCATGCCACCAGACACCAAGGCCACCGTGGGTTTGTTCTTCGGCGGAGGACCTGTCGTTGGCTCGAAGGGCATCGCAGCGGGTTTTGCTGGAAAAATTCTTGATCGTTATCATGATTTGGTGGCGAAACGCTATGTGGCACTTGAATCTGGACCTCTTGGAGAGCGTGGACGCATTCCAACGCCCTCCACTAACCCCCAGATGATAGTGACCGAAGTAGCACGAGGCTCATTCGGTTTTATTCTGGAAGAAGTTTCAGATAAACAGGCACTTCTTGATACTTCCCTTAAAATTGTTGTGGAGGAAATTTCCGAATTAATCCATCGGTTTTCTGTGGTGGATGAGGATGACTTTGAAATGGTACTCAACACCCTTGATAGTCGGCTGCTAGCATCATTCAAGGAGTTTTTCAAAATTCTGGACGAGGCTGGAGCTACTCTTAAGGTAGCGACAAGCCAAAAAGAGTATGTCCTACAATGGGAAGGTGTCGAACGAGCGCGGGCGCGAGCGGATTCGATGGAAGCGATCACCGAAAGCGAAGAAGAACATACGGGGATTATTTACCTGCTTCCTGATAGCCAGCGATTTGAGCTTCATGGTAATGGATTTGTGCGCAAGGGCCCTGTCACAACGGAATGCCTAGATACGCTACGGGGTGAACCAGTAGCCATTCCCGCCGATGTGGTTGGCCGAACTTGGCAGGTCATTTTAAAGGTGCGCGAGGTGTTCCAGCGTAACGGTACGCGCAAATATAGCTATACGCTGACCAGATTGATCAAAGCGACCTGATCCCCTGCTGACGCTGTGTCGAGAATGTGCCGTACTTCCGTCCTTCGGATTCCCAATAAGTCCATTTGTGTCCACTTAATCCACAACCGGCGCTGTTAAGCCATTGAACAATAAAACTGTATTTATCGCTGAGCTGCATGGGGTGCAGGTGGTCGGAGGTTCAAATCCTCTCGCCCCGACCAATCCCAACGGCTTGGCGAGAAATCGCCAAGCCGTTTTTTGTTGCTAGATGCTGTGGCAGCGCAAGCCGAGGAATGAAGCCATGTCTTACATAAAACTCAAAAGCGGCGCGACCGCTATCTTGACCGCTACCCTGCTCTTAAACGCTGGTCTGACGGATGCGGCCACGCCGAGCGATTCCCAGACAACGCCGATCTATCAGCACCGGAAGGCCTATGGTCCCGCCTATCGTTACGCGCAACCGGATCCATCTCCTGCGCAATATAGCCATCTCCCGCAGCCCTCCCATCGCTATGACTCCTATCCACCCGCTGCTTATGCATATTCACCACCGAATTCACCTCCCAGCGCGGACACCACCGCTGCCGATTTGCTGATCGCCCGACCTGGTGGTTTGGCCGCAACAGTGTTGGGCGCTGTTGTCCTCGTCGTTGGCCTGCCCTTTACCCTGATCAACGGTAGCACCGGCCAGGCTGCGCAAAAACTGGTGGTGGAACCAGCCGAGTACACGTTTACTCGCCCCCTGGGTGAGGATCTATAGGCGTCGGCCTCGGTGAACCTCCCCACCCGCAGGATTAACCATGGCCTCACCCTTACACCTGCTCGTCATTGACCTGGAAACCCGGCCTGATGTAGCGATTCTTGCGGCGGATCGCGACCCGGATACTTTTCCCAAGCCAATCCAGCATGAAATCATCACGCTTGGCTTTCTATTGGCCCGTATTGACCGCGACGGCCAGAGCGAGCGTTACACCGTGCGCAAGCTAGGCGCGGCCAGTAGTGCCGAACGCAGCGAGCGCGAGATTCTGGCCGGCTTCTGGCAATTAGTGGATCAACAGAAGCCCCGGCTCGTGACTTGGAACGGGCGCAGCTTCGATGTGGCTGTGCTCAAGCAACGCTCCCTGGTGCATGGCCTTAGCGCGTCGCAATGGCATCGCACTGACCCCCGTTTTGGCTACGACTATCGCTATGAGAGCAATTGGCACTGCGATCTGATGGATGTGCTGGGCGACTTCGGCGCGTCCCCCCGGCTCGGATTAGATGAAACTGCGCAAGCACTGGGCTTGCCGGGCAAGTGGAACGGTTGCGGGGAAAACGTAGCAGAATTGGCCGCGAACGGCGATTACACTGCAATCAACCGCTACTGCGAAGGCGACGTCCTGAATACCTATGTCTTATATCTGCGCTGGGCGCATTTCAGCACGCGCATCAGCCCACGCGGCCACAATGCCAGTGTGCAAAACTTGCTGGATTATCTGGCGGCCGGTCGGGTCGCAAACCCTCACTGGGGCGAATTTACCGACCGTTGGCAAGTCGGCCGACGACCGTGCCCAATTTTTGTGCGTGAAGCGCTCGATCCACCGGGACCGCAGCCGCCCGATTCGCACTTGCGCAGTGAGGATGTACTGCCTTAGGCGGCGGCGCAAGGAGCGCCGCCGCCTGGTTGGACGCTGAAGGAGACCCACACCGTTCAGTCGCGCCAGTCGTCCCGGTCGCAGTTATAGTAGGTGGCACCATCAATCACCACTGGAGTACACCGCTCAGGTGGTCCATAGTAGCGCGGCGCATAGCGGACCGGCGGGCGCGACGCCTCTACCATCGTAGAACCGATAATGCCGCCAATCGCCAGTCCAACAATCGCCGCCCCCGCAGCATCACAACCACGACAACCACGGTAATAGTGGCGGTGAGAATAGCCGTCCCAACGACCGCTATGGTTGCTCCAATAGCCCCCGTGACCGCGATAGCCGCGAGAATCCCAGGCATTTGCGCCCTGTAGGGGAAGCAGCATGGCGAGAGCCGTCACTACTGCCAAGACCCAATACCGCATTGTTTTCATCAGCAACTGATCCTCCAGACCCACTGCATGAACCCATGTTGCCGCTGGGCGGCAACGCCATTCCGTTAGACAGCGGATCTTGCCGATCATTTAGAGCAAGGCAAGAAATCCATCATCCTATGCGCGGTAGGAAAAAACCGACCGCCCTGAGCAGCCGGTCACCTTCTAACAGCTAAAGCGGTGGCTTAAACCGCGGGAGGATTTGCGGGTGGCGTATTCACCGGACAGGTGCTCATGCCCAGCAAGGTATAGGCTGGACACCAGTTCATAAGCGCTGTCACAATCGGCACAATGCCGATATAACCCCACCAGCCAATACTTCCCGTCACCGCCAACAGAATCAGCAACGCGCCGACCACAAGGCGAACGATCTTGTCGGTCGAGCCAATATTCTTGATGATGTTCATGAGCGTCAATCTCCTTTGGGTTGATCTGGATAGTGATTATCCATCAACTTTGACCACACGGCTTTGCGAATGATCAATGCCACTAGGCGTATCGCTGCTTCGACCCCGATGGATGGCTCTGCTTTCAGCCTCGCGTCACGATCACCTTTTGATAAAGCCCACCGAAATACGTCTGCTTAGCAACCTTCAGTCCACCCTCCTGGACAGGCAGCCAGTCCGCAATCTCTTTACGCCATAAATCCATGGCGAAGGGTTCCAGCGTCTTAAGAATCGCCGTCATCACATAGCGGAAGGGATTCAAAAAGTCTGGGCCGTGATAATCCACGAAAATCACTTTGCCGCCCGGCTTGACCACTCGCACTGCCTCGGCAATGGTCTGCGCCCGTACTTCTTCCGGCTGTTCATGTAACAGAAAAAATACGATGACGCAATCGTAGCTGGCATCGGCAAAACGCAGCGCCGTCGAGTCCTGATGGTGCAAGCCGATCCTCTGCACCGCGGCACCGAGCTTCTCTTTTAGATTCTCCAATTGCACTTGAGCGACGTCGATGACGTCCAACCGACCGTCCGGTGCTAAGCGTTGCACCAGGCGCTCGGTGAAATTGCCGTAAACACAGGCCACTTGCAAGATATCGCCCGCAACCGCTTGGCCAATTTCATCCAGGGCCAGATCGCGCAGGCGCGCGAAATTGCCCCATAAGATCAAATTAACCAGCCATTGCCGCTCGAAAACGCGCACGGCGGCGGGATGGAGATATGCCCACCAATAGGTTTGCTGGAGATAAGCTGGGAGAGGAACAGGTGCCGAAAAATCAGCCGTCTCGCCGGAAGTGTGAAATGGGATGGTATTTACACCGTTGCTAGCCGTTTTTGGCTCCAAACCCGCGCCGTTATCCAACGACTGGGGCTGAGCGAGGATGGCCGTATCCTGAACGGATTGGGAACTCATTGCTGCACCAGTTTCCTTGAAAGCCTTGCTCAAAATCCTCCGTTCCCAATTAGGAACAGGATTAAGGGTTACATTAAGGGTGTGAATCAATGGAATCATTCCGACGCCGCGCGCAATCGCGCGGGCCGGAAGCGCGGAGTATTATCTAGATGCGCAGTAGGTATACCAGCGTCATCAAGGTGCCCAGACCGGCCAGACCATAGACCAGATAGGCGACCACGGTGTCCGCCCGGATGCCAAAGTCATGCACAGTTACCCGCAGTCGATGCGCAGCATGCCACAGCGAGACCAGGATGACCCCAAAAATGACCAGTTTGCCCAACCAGTGATTAGCGAAGGCATGCAGATAATCATAGGTCAATAGATCAGGCGAGAACCGCATCGCGGCGAACAAGGTGATTAACGCCAGCACTGGCGTCAGAAACGCCGTGACCGTACCGCCAGCGGCGAACAGCCCCCAGAAGATGGGTTTATTGGATTTGGCCATCTCACACTCCCAAAATCAGCACAACCAACGACACCACCGCCCACGCGCCATAGTGCGCATTAACGATGAGATTACCCGGCACAAATTCCTCGCCGCGCTGAATGGGCATGGCCTGCGGTGTGACGCTGAACCACGAGATGCTGTGATACACCGCCGCCACCAGCACCGCCAGGTTGAACAAAACCCCCCACGGACTGCGTAACGCGCTCAAAAATTCCTGAAAGGCATCCGGCCCGTTCGCCAGGCTGCCCAGCGCGAAAATCAGCAGGAAAGTGTACGCGAAAATGAAGATGCAGGTGACCTCGCGCGCCATGTAGCGCTTATAGCGCGGCTGGCTCAAAAACCAGGAGGTTTTGGAAACTTCACGAATATACGGTTTGCTGCTCATTTTTTACTCCACGGCATCAAGTGCTCTTTGTACCAGTCGATGGTGCTCGCCACCTTGACTTGCTGCAACGCGCCGGCGGGATCGACATGCTTGGGACACACTTCCGAGCAGGCACCGACGAACGAACACTCCCACACACCTTCATGGGCGGCGATCACCTCCTGACGCTGGTCGCGGCCGCCATCCCGTGAATCCTGGTTGTAGCGGTGCGCCATCGAGATCGCCGCTGGGCCGAGGAATTCCGGCACCAAACCGTATTGCGGGCATGCGGCGTAACACAGCATGCAGTTGATGCACAGCGTGTACTGCTTGAACTTCATCAACTGCGCTGGCGTTTGCTTGAATTCGCCGGCGCTGATCGGCTTGTCTTCCTTCGGGATCAGATAGGGCTTGACGCTGGCGAACTTGGTGATGAAATCCTCAACGACCGTCACCAAATCCCGCTCGATGGGGAAATGCGCCAGCGGTTCGACCCGGATGTGATCGCCGTACTCGTGAATGAACGCCTTGCAGCCGAGTTTGGGTTCGCCGTTGATCATGTAACCACAACTGCCGCACACCGCCATGTGGCACGACCAGCGATAGCTCAGCGTCGGGTCCAGATTTTCCTTGACGTAATTGAGCGCATCGAGCACCACCCACTCGTTTACACACGGGACAGAATAGGTCTGAAACCGGGGTTGGGTGTCGGTCTCCGGGTTGTAGCGGAGCACTTCCAATTGGATTTGGCGTTCTTCGCTCATTTCTTGGCTCCTGAGTAATCGCGGACCCCGGGCTGCGACTTGGTGATCACCACATCGAGATACTCGACGCGCGGCGGCTCCTTGGGATGATAGTAGGTCAGGGTATGCTTGAGGAAATTCTGGTCATCCCGCGCGGTGAAATCGAGCCGCTGGTGCGCGCCGCGCGATTCCTTGCGATCCCGCGCGCCGACCGCCACCGCCTCGGCGCAATCGAGCATGGAATTTAACTCCAGCGCCTGCATCAGGTCGGTGTTGAACACCTTGCTCTTATCGGTCAGCGCCAGATGGGCGTAGCGCCCGCGCAGTTCGCTCACTTTCTCGCAGGCCCGCTGCAACTCTTCGCCCGTGCGGTAGATACCGGCGTTTTCTTCCATGGTATCCATCATTTCCTTGCGCAGTCCGGCCACGGTTTCCGCGCCTGCGTTTTTTTCGAACAGGGCTTGGATGCGGCCTTCCGAGGCTTTGGCCTGGGCCGCCAGCGCACCGTCATTGCTGTTCGACAAGCCGGATTGAATGTGCTCAATGGCGCTCAGCGCCGCCCGCCGCCCGAACACCAGCAGTTCGGTCAAGGAGTTGGAGCCAAGCCGGTTGGCGCCGTTGATGCTCACGCAGGCGCATTCGCCCGCCGCAAACAAGCCCGGCACCGGCGTCGCCGCCTTGATGTCGGTATGGATGCCGCCCATGCAGTAATGCACTACCGGACGGATCGGGATCGGCTCTTTCACCGGGTCCATATTCAAATAGCTAATGCACAGATCGCGCACCAGCGGCAGGCGCTCGTTGATCTTCTTCTCGCCCAGGTGGCGCATGTCGAGCAACACGCAATCGCCCCACGGCGTCGAGACGGTGTTGCCCTTGCGCTGTTCGTGCCAGAACGATTGGCTCAGGCGGTCGCGCGGGCCGAGTTCCATGGTTTTCAGCACCGGCTGACCGACCGGTGTTTCCGGCCCCATGCCGTAGTCTTGCAAATAGCGCCGGCCGTCCTTGTTGACCAGAATACCGCCTTCGCCACGACAGCCCTCGGTCAGCAAAATGCCGTTGTTGGGCAGTCCGGTCGGATGATATTGCACGAACTCCATGTCTTTGAGCGGCACCCCGGCGCGATAGGCCAGCGCCATGCCGTCGCCGGTCTTGATTGCGCCGTTGGTGGTGAAGGGGAACATCTTGCCCGCGCCACCAGCGGCGATGATCACCGCCTTGGCCTGAAACTGCCTCATCTCGCCGCTGCGGATTTCCAGCGCGGTCAAGCCCTGACAGCGCCCATCATCGACCAGCAGATCGGTGGCGTAGTACTCATCGAAGCGCTGAATGCTCGGATATTTGAGCGAGGTTTGAAACAGGGTGTGCAGAATGTGGAAACCGGATTTATCAGCGGCAAACCAGGTGCGCTTGATTTTCATGCCGCCGAAGGGCCGCACTGCTACCGAGCCATCCGGCTCGCGGCTCCAGGGGCAACCCCAATGCTCTAGCTGCAACAATTCCTTGGGGGCTTCGTTGATGAAGTATTCGACCGCATTCTGATCGCACAGCCAGTCGCCGCCGCCCACGGTATCGCCGAAGTGGAGATCGAGGCTGTCATCGGATTTGATGACGCCGGCGGCTCCACCCTCGGCGGCGCAGGTGTGACTGCGCATCGGATAGACTTTCGAGATCAGGGCGATGCGCAGTTTTGGGTCGGTTTCGGCGAGCGCGATAGCGGCCCGCAAGCCCGCTCCTCCCGCACCGACGATGGCTATATCAGTTTTGATAATCTCCACTACTTTGGCTCCTCAGCATGACGCATGGCAGGGTTTCTGGGGCTTTTTAGCATCACAGGGGTCAGGTTGGCGCAGTGATCCGCTTCTGGCTTTACTGCAATCAAGAGCAGGCTGCGCATCTTCTCAAGTTTAGCGACGCCTAGCAGAAATACGGCTGGGATGTGGCCTTATTGAGAGAGGTTGCCTGCCTACCAGGCTTCCTTATCTAGCGCGGTTTTGGATCAGAACGCCTCACCCTGAACTACTTAACTATAGGGTATTTTAACGGGAAGGGTATTTTAACGGGATGCGAGAATTACAGCGCTTTTGGCGATGCGCGAGTTGTCTCTAGAAATCCAAATAGCGTTCCAGCAGCCCCTCGTAAGCGTCAATACGGCGGTCGCGTAAGTACGGCCAGCACCGCCGCACCTGCTCGCAACGCCTGAAGTCCAACTCCACCGCTAGCGTGGCCGGCCGATCGGGAGGGGAGGTGGCTAACCACTCGCCTTGTGGGCCGACGATAAAGCTGCTACCCCAGAATTGTACACCGGAAGTTTGACCGGAGGGGGCGGCCTCAAATCCGACTCGGTTGCACACCACCACTGGAATACCGTTAGCGACCGCGTGCGCGCGCTGGACGATAAACCAGGCTTCCCATTGCCGTTGGCGCTCGCCCTCTTCATCGTCGGGATTCCAGCCGATGGCGGTCGGATACAGCAGCAAATCCGCGCCAGCCAGCGTCATCAGCCGCGCAGCTTCCGGGAACCATTGATCCCAGCCCACCAGCACCCCAAGCCGACCCACTGAAGTGTCAATGGGCGTAAACCCGAGATCACCGGGGGCGAAATAGTATTTTTCGTAGTAACCAGGACTATCGGGAAGGTGCATCTTGCGATAGGTCCCCGCGATGCTGCCATCGCTTTCCAACACGACCGCCGTGTTGTGATACAAACCAGGCGCGCGCCGCTCGACTAACGAAGCGACTAGAACAACGCCCAGCTCACGCGCCACCGTGCCCAGGGCATCCGTGGTGGGGCCGGGAATGGATTCGGCCAGATCGAAAACTTCAGGATTTTCAGCCTGACCCACGTACGGGCTGGTATGCAATGCCTGCAACAAAACGAGCCGCGCGCTCTGGCCGACCAAGCTGCGAATACCGTTGATGCTGGCGGCCAGATTGCCGTTGCGTTCGATGCTACAGGCCTGCTGGACCAAGCCGACGGTCAGAGTTTCGGGACGCATAACTTAGGCTGCACGATTCAGCGGAAGAAGCAGTAGGGAAACCTGGCTGTGCTGGAGTAAATAACCGATGGAGCCAATGGCGCTTTCTGCGGTGACTGCGACCTGATTGTTGGTAGGCCGACTCTGGGCCAGTGGCTTGAATCCGGGGGATCGCTTCGAGTCTGCTGCTTTGGAGCACTCGTTCGCCCACGGTGACTGCCTGCGGATAAACGGCGTACTCCGCCGCAATGCAGAGAGCTTCTCTTCCCTTTGAGCGTGGCCACTACCAAAGAGCATGCTTATCATCACAGCGGCAGCCGCTGCAACTACAGGGCGCATTATCACTATCCTATTGAAAATAAAATATAATGATTTTAAGTGTACGAATGTCGCTCCAAGCGGTCATTTAGCTCTCGTTCAGTCTGGCTTGGTTAGAGTAAGCACAGTAACGATTGAAAGGAAGCAAGGAGACCGTATGAAGACCGTGTTAACCGCCGCCGCTATCGCCACATTGACGCTCGCCGCCGCGCCGGTTCCAACAGCGAACGCGAGCAGTGCCATACCGCCGTATGAGGCAGGACAGCGGGAAACTCGCCATCAACGCGAGGAACGGCTGCGCCAAGCGCAGCGGCGGGCCAGCCCAACCCGGCGCGTGGCCCGTCATCAGCGCGAGGAACAGTGGCGCGATCCTGGTTAACCAACTTTAAGCCTGGGTGTTGAGCGCCGCTGCCAGCAATCGGGCGGTGACATCCACGACCGGGATCACCCGATCATAGGCCATGCGGGTGGGGCCAATGACACCCAACACCCCCAGCACGCGCCCCCCCACGGAATAAGGGGCCGTCACCACGCTGCAGCTTTCCAGCGATTCAAACCCGGATTCCTTGCCAATAAAAATCTGCACCCCCTCAGCATGGAGGCACTGATCAAACAGATGCAGTAAATCGCGCTTGTGGTTGAAGGCCTCGAACAAGTGGCGCAGGGTCTCCAGATCGGACAAATCGGCGTACTGCATCAATTCAGTCTGGCCCGCGACCACGTAATCCTCGCCGTTGGCCTCGGCGGCAAATCCCTGCTCGGCGATCTCGACCACGGTCTGCATCAAGTGATCCAGAGTATCGCGTGTTTCGCGCAACTCCCGCAGCAAGGATTCTCGCACTTCCTGAATATCTTGACCGGTGAATTGCTGATTCAGGTAATACGCCGCCTGCTGCAATTCTGCGGCGCTGTAAGGTCGTTGGGTCTCAATAATGCGGTTTTGCACTTCCTGGCCGTTCAGCACCAAAATCACCAACACCCGATTTTCGCTCAGCGAGAGAAACTCGACCTGACGCAAAGTCGCTACCTTGCGTCGTGGCAACATGACAACACTGGCCAGGTGCGTGACGCCCGATAATAAATCGGAGACCGAGCGCGCCAGCTCAACACCATCACGGACGGGCCGGTCGATGCGCCGCCGCAAGGTTTCCACTTCCTCCTGCTGCAACGGCTTCAGATGCAGCAGCGCGTCAATGAATAGCCGATAACCCCGCGCAGTTGGTACCCGCCCGGCTGAGGTGTGTGGCGAATGCAAATAGCCCAGCTCTTCCAAATCCGCCATCACATTGCGCACCGTTGCGGCGCTGAGATCCAGCCCCGCGTCGCGGGCCAGCGTGCGCGAACCCACCGGTTGACCATCGCGGATATAGCGCTCCACCAAGGTCCGCAGCAGATGCTGGGTACGCTCGTTTAGGACGGCGGGGTTGGTTACGCTCGATTCGGTGCCAGGCATCGCGGGAGATTCTCCAGTTAAGTACTCCTAAGCCTTGCAAGAGTCTGCGGGATTGTTAAGGCACCGTAACAAGTCTTTATCAACGTCGCAAGTGTTCCGCTGCTTGGCGCGCTTTCTCATAAAATGCTAAGTTGAATGCAAGCAACCACCCAGTACGAAACGATGTCCACCCTGGCTTTTCACACCATTGGCCTCATCGGCAAATTCGGTGATCGCAATGTCGCGGGCACCTTGAACCAGATCGCTGACTACCTACGCCAGCGCCAGTTGCGGGTGCTCCTGGATGACAGCTCTGCCCGACTGATTACTGGCAATACCCTGGAGATCGCCAGCCGGGCGGCCATTGGCGAGGAATGCGATCTGGTGATCGTGATGGGCGGTGATGGCACGATGCTCAACGCGGCGCGCTCGCTGGTAGATTACGAAGTGCCGATTCTGGGCGTCAATCTGGGACGGCTCGGTTTTCTGGCCGATGTTTCCCCCAGCGAGATTCCCCATCGTCTGGAAGCCGTGCTGAACGGCCATTTCCGCGAAGCGCGCCGCTCGTTGCTCCACGCCCAGGTGTTGCGCGAAGATCAGGTCATCAGCGAAGCCGACGCGCTCAACGATGTGGTGGTGCATAAGCGCGAAGTGGCGCGGATGATCGAAGTCGAAACCTTCGTGGATGGTCGCTTTCTCAACGCCTACCGGGCTGATGGCCTCATCATCTCCACCCCAACCGGCTCCACCGCCTACGCGCTGGCTGGTGGCGGGCCTATCCTCCATCCGGGATTGGAGGCCGTGGTGCTGGTGCCGATCTGTCCGCACACCCTGACCCACCGGCCCATCGTGGTCAAGGCGGACAGCGTGATCGAAATCATCCTCAACAGCGCCAACACCACTCAGAGCCAGGTGACCTGCGACGGCCAGATCAGCCTGGCCATCGAGCCGGGCGACCGCATTCTGATCCGCAAAAAGGGGCGCAAGGCGCGGCTGATCCATCCGCTCAATCACGATTATTTTGAGTTATTGCGCGCCAAGCTCAACTGGGGCCTCAGCCCGGAATCCACACCCTTCACCTAAACGCCCGTGCCATGCTGACCCAGTTGCGCATCCGTGATTTCGCCCTCGTCGAAGACCTGGAGCTGGAACTGGGCGGCGGGATGACGGCTATCACCGGCGAGACCGGTGCTGGCAAGTCCATTCTGGTGGATGCCATAGGACTATTGCTAGGGGATCGCGCTGACGGTGACGTGGTGCGCCACGGTGCGGAACGGGCTGATCTCAGCGCCGCGTTTGATCTCACCGCGCTGCCGGAAGCGTGCGCCTGGCTGGCCGAACGCGACCTGGACCGCAACCGGGAATGCCAGCTGCGCCGGGTGGTCGCCCGCGCCGGTCGTTCACGCGGCTATATCAACGGCGTCCTACAACCCACTCAGGCGCTGCGCGAGCTGGGCGAACGATTGGTGGACATCCATGGCCAGCATGAGCATCAATCCCTGCTGCGGCGCGAAGCGCAGCGGCAATTGCTAGACGACTACGCTGGCCAGCAACCACTGACGGCGGTGTTGGCCGAACATTATCAAACCTGGCACCGGCTGCAACGGGAATGGCGCGCGCTGCGCCAAGCGGCCAGCGAACGCGACGCCCGCATCGATATTCTGCGTTACCACCTACGCGAACTGCGCGCGCTCAACCTAGCGGAGGGCGAAATCACGCAACTGGAAAACCAGCAACGCCAGTTGGCGCACGCTAACCAACTGTTGGAAATCGGTCAACGTATCTTGGGCTGGCTCAGCGCCGACGAGGAGTCTGCCGTCGCCGACCGACTCGGCCACAGCCGCCGCGAGCTGGACACCCTCAGCCGTCTGGACGCCCGACTCGCCCCAATCGGCGAGATGCTGGACACCGCGCAAATCCAGATCCAGGAAGCCAGCACCGAATTACGAGCTTATGTGCAGGCGCTCGATCTCGATCCTGCCCACCTGTCCCAGGTTGAGCAGCGGCTGACCGCTGCTCATCAATTCGCGCGCAAGCATCGTCTGAGCGCCGAAGAACTGCCCGGATTACGCACGCGCTTTGAGGCAGAACTCGACGCCCTGGAACACAGCGAAACCCGTCTGGAAGCGCTACAGCAAGCGGTGCAAACTGCGCGGGACGACTACCAGACCCACGCTGAGCAGCTAAGCGCGCGGCGCGCAGCGGCGGCGCAGGAACTGGATGCCCACGTCTCGGTGGCTCTGGCCGGACTGGGAATGCCGGGTGGGCGCTTCGTCATCGCCCTGGAACGATTGGAACAACCGACCCCTACTGGACTGGATGCGGTGGAATTTCAGGTCAGCGCCAATCCCGGGCAACCGCTGCGACCGCTGGCCAAAGTCGCCTCCGGCGGTGAATTGTCGCGCATCAGCCTGGCGATTCAGGTCATCGCCGCGCATGCCGCCCACATCCCCACGCTGATTTTCGATGAGGTGGATACCGGTATTGGCGGTGGCGTGGCCGAAGTGGTAGGCCGCCAGTTGCGCGCGCTGGGCGACACCCGCCAGGTGCTCTGCGTCACCCATCTCCCCCAGGTTGCTGCACAAGCGCATCAGCAGTTCAAGGCCGAAAAACACAGCGACGGCGCGACCACCCAGGTACGGGTCGCAGCCTTGGAACCCACCGCGCGTATCACTGAAATCGCCCGGATGCTGGGCGGCCTGGAATTGACCGCCCACACGCTGGCGCACGCCCGGGAAATGGTGGAGAAGGCCACCGCCTCACCGGCCACTCGCTCGTGAACGATCATATCCTGATCGTGGACGATGATCCCGGCCTGCGGGAGCTGCTGGCCGACTACTTAGGTCGCCATGGCTTTGCGGTCAGCGGTGTGAACGACGGGCGTGGCCTGTGGGCGGCCCTAGAGCGGGACTCGGTTGATCTGGTTATCCTGGATTTGATGCTGCCTGGTGACGATGGCCTGGTGCTATGCCGCACCTTGCGCGCCCGCTCACCGATCCCCATCATCATGCTGACCGCGCGCGGTGATGACACCGACCGCATCGTTGGGCTGGAAATGGGTGCAGACGATTATCTGCCCAAGCCTTTTAATCCCCGCGAACTGCTGGCGCGTATCAAAAGCATCCTGCGCCGCTCGCGCAGCGCCCCCACCGATCCCGGCGAAGCGCGCCGCTTCCAGTTCGCGGGCTGGACCCTCGATGTGGACGCCCACCAACTGGTGGCACCAGATGGCGTGGTGGTGGCCTTGGGCGCGAGTGATTACCGGCTGTTGCGCGTGTTCCTCGACCATCCGCAACGGGTCCTCCATCGCGATCAACTGTTGGATTGGACTCAGGGCCGCGAAGCTGCGCCCTTTGATCGCAGCATTGATGTTCAGGTCAGTCGGCTACGGCGGCGACTGCGCGATGATCCTCGCGAAGCCATCTTGATCAAAACCGTGCGCAACGAAGGCTATATCCTGACCGCGCAAGTGCACCGAGAGTTTTGATGCGTCGCTGGTTGCCGCAATCTTTGTTTGGCCGCTTGCTGCTGTTTTTAAGCGGTGGCCTGGTTTTCGCGCAATTGCTAAGCGCAGCGATCCTGCTTCAGGATCGGGACCAAACGCTGTATCACGCCATTGGCGGCCATGTGGCACAACGCATTGTCGCGATTGTCAATCTGCTCGATGGCTTGAATGACGCTGAGCGGCAACGGTTAGCGGGCGTGCTGGATTTACCGCCCACCCGTCTCAGCCTGGACCTGCCCTGGCAAACAGACAGAACCCCGGATGAGCGCTATCACACCACCCTGTTTCGGGCGCTATTAAAACGGCAGTTGGGCCCAGAACGCCTATTCCAGGTCGAAATCAACGACGAATTACCGCCCCCGCCCCCCCTAGCCGAGCGGCCCCGCTGGCTGGATTCGGAGCAGGCCCCGTTGCCGCGCGAGCGCGCTGACCGCAGGCCCCGCTGGCGACGGCACGCCATGATGCTGGGCTTGCGCAATTTTGTGGTGCAAGTGCGGCTGCGCGATGGCGCGACGGTGACTTTTCAACAGGTGTTACCCGAAGATATCCTGGCCTGGCCGACCCGCTTGTTGTTGATGCTGCTGGTGGCGCTAGTGTCAGTCGCAGTGCTAGCGGCGTGGGCGGTGCGCACGCTGACCCGACCGTTGGCGGTGCTGGCGGCGGCGGCCAGTGAACTGGGCCGTGACATCCGCCGCCCGCCGCTGGCCGAAACCGGGCCGCTGGAAATTCGGCGCGCAGCTCACGCCTTCAACACCATGCAGGAGCGTTTGATCCGTTACATTGAGGATCGCAACCGCACCCTGGCCGCCATCTCTCATGACCTGAAGACACCGATCACGCGGCTGCGGTTGCGCGCCGAGCTGCTGGATGATGCGTTGTTACGGGAGAAAGTGCTGGCGGATCTGGCGGAAATGCAGCAAATGGCGCAAGCATCGCTGGATTTTTTGCGGGGCGGCGCGGACCACGAAGCCATGGCGACCCTGGATATTGACGCCTTGCTGGAAGCGTTGCAGGAAGATGCCGAAGATGCGGGTCACGAAGTGACCCTCTCTGGCGGTCCGATCCAGCAACCGCTGCGTTGCCGTCCGCTGGCCCTAAAGCGTTGCCTGAGCAATCTGGTGAATAATGCGCTGCAATACGGTCAGCGGGCCGCGATTACGGTCGCCGCAACGCCTGGCTGGTTGACTTTGACCATCCGCGACCATGGACCCGGTATTCCAGAAGCAGAACTGGAACGAGTTTTTGAACCGTTTTACCGGCTGGAAAGCTCACGCAGCCGTGACACCGGCGGGGTCGGCTTAGGTTTAAGCATCGCGCGCAACATCGCCCGCGCCCATGGCGGTGAACTGACCTTACACAATCATCCGCAAGGTGGGCTGGTGGCCACCCTGGAGCTGCCCCGCTGAAGCCACCTCTCAGTATTCGGCATTGAGGGGTGGCAGCTTGCGGGAAGCGGCTACTTCGGCAGTGACTGGGCCAATCGGCTGCTTCAGGCCTGCATAGCGCGAATATGATGGCTCAGGCGGCTCTTGTGGCGGGCTGCCTTGTTAGCGTGGATCAACCCTTTGCGCGCCATGCGGTCAATCACCGGCACCGCGCTTTGGTATTCGGACTCGGCTTTCGTTGGGTCGCCAGCACTGATCGCCTTAACCACGCGCTTGACATAGGTGCGCAGCATAGAACGCTGGCTGGCGTTATGCTGGCGGTGCTTTTCCGCCTGACGGGCGCGCTTTTTCGCTTGAACGGTGTTAGCCAAAACTCAAAACTCCTTCCTAATGCGAGCGATGGGGAACGCAGCTGCGTTCGGATGCCAAAAAGGGTAATCATACTGGCATTTGCCCAGCTACTGTCAATCCTTCACCGCGCCTAACACACGGCTAAAAGAGGCAACGGGTTTCGTGCGCTTAGCGGTGGGCGGTCAGCGTGTAGGAAAAGCTGATCCCATCTTCAACCGACGCCGGTACGGCTAAATCCGTGTTGAAGCGCACGTACACTGCGATGTTATCGGCCCCTTCGTAGGCTGTCCAAGACTGCCACAGCGCCACAGTATAGGGTACGCTGCTGCGCAGATCAGAAATCAGCAATGAGGAGCGTTGGGCGTAACCGGCGGATTTATACCCCAGATAATGTCTGGGATCGCGGTCGGTTTGCAGCAGCGCAAAGTCTGTCGCCGCTCCGAAATCAACCACCTCCGACGGCGCTGTCGGAAGCGCCGGAATGCTGATCTTGTGCTCGCGTCGGCGGCCATCTGGTCCCCAGACAACGAACAAATCCGCATCATGGGCCTCATCGTGGGTCTGCGCTGGGGTGTCGCGCTCATCTTTCCAGAACATCGAACTCAGCCCCAGCGGCCCGATACTCGGTTCATGGGCCATGCGCAGCGGCAGGCGTGGAAACAGCGTCATCGCCATCTGCAGCGTGGTGGCCTCGCCGGGTTGCAGCGTCGCGGTGAACGCTGCCGTCCAGGCTGCGCCTTCCACCAATCCCAGCAGCCGGAAAACTCGTTCATTGAGCCGAAGTAGATAAAGGGAGCGCAGCCGGACGAAGTCTTCATTAGCCTGCCCCACATTGCGTACCCCTAATCGGAAGGAGGTGCCAAAACCAAGCGGCGGAAAGCCGCTTAAACGACCGTACCCATTCCCGCCTAAATGCAGGACTTGCGGCCAGCCGTCCGGGTTGCGCTGACGAAATCCGATATCGACCGCGCTGATAAAACGGGCGGCGACGGGAATGACCGGAGGCAGCGGCGGCACGATGGCGGGATGCTGATAGGGAAAATCGCTTTCTCGATAGCGGATCGGCATGTACGCTTCGCTCTCGGGCCGGTACATCCAGACCTCCAGCGGGTCTTTTTCAAAATTGCCCCGCGGATTGGGCCGCAGCCACCACACCCCATCATCAAAGAAATTTTTCCCGGCCAGCCGCCCGTATTCGACAAAATCCAGTCCCAACGCGCCGTCCCCTTCGGGAGGATCAAGGACAGGCATCGGTATCGGCGGCGTTGGATTCCAAGGCGTTCGAGAGCGGGCCAATGCCTCTTGCGCCAACGCGGCGAACGTTGTCGCTGTAGCGGCTTCCATCCCTAACAACAGCGTAACCATCAGCGCTATGGATCGCATAATGGCGAGATGAACATGCATGGTCGGCTCCCGGATTCAGATCCTGCTGAATGGAAGCGCTGGATTCTACGCTCAGGGTCTGAACACCCCCTGAATCTGCATCTGAGAACGGGTTACGCCATTGACCCGTGTTTATTTGCTTTCCAAATTAAACACCCCATCCCAGTCAGGTGGCGGCGGCGCGGCCCGTAGCGTCGCCGCCCGCTCCCGATAGAGCGCATAGAGTTGATGATTTGGCTGCTGTTCCAGCAACCGCGAAAACAGTTCCTCAGCCAACGACCAAGCGCGCCGCTGAAAAACCAGTAATGCGTGCTCGTAGGCCGCCAGCTCCGTCTGTAGCGCTGGAGTTAAATCCGCCGCCACTCCCAGGGGTTCGTAGATCACCACGGCCTGGGCGCGGCCCCGCACCCGAATCCGATCCAGTTGCCGACACACCACTTCAGGCACCAGCGCTCGCGTGTATTCGCTGATGACGATGGCGACGCCGTAACGGCGGGCGGCGCTTTCCAGTCGGGAGGCCAGATTGACCGCATCCCCCAGCACGGTATAGGACACGCGAAATTCCGAACCCATGTTGCCGACGCTCATCATCCCCGTGTTGATGCCGGTGCGCAGCCGCAACAACGGCCAGCCCTGTTGCTGAAACTCCTTCGCCAGCGCTTGCAGAGCCTGGTTCATGGCGAGCGCGGCCTGTACGGCATGACGCGGATGTTTGGTATCCGCCAGGGGCGCGCCCCAGAACGCCATGATGGCGTCGCCGATATATTTGTCGATGGTGCCCCGATGCTCATGGATTACCCGCGTCAGCGGGGTAAGATAGCATTGCATCAGGTGGGTGATCTGGCGCGGCTCCAGGCGTTCAGAGAGCGCGGTAAAGTCAGCAATATCGGTAAACAGCACGGTCATATGGCGGCTTTCGCCCTCCAGCGAGTACTGCTCCCCCCGTCGACTCATTTCGGCTACGATCTCGCGTGGCACATACTGGCCGAATTGTTGGGTAATCCACCGTTCCCGGCGCGCCTCTATAAAAAAGTTATAACTGGCGTAAAAAACATAGAGGAGAAACAGCAGCAGTAGCGGTGACGCCAGCGGCGCGACCAAATCACGCGCCTGCCACCAATAACCGTTCACCCCCAACAGGAGGCCGGTGGTCGCCGCCAGCAGCAACAGCCCTCGCACTGGCGTTAGAAAGCCCATCACCGTTGCCAGCGCGCCTACCAGCACCAGTTGCAGAACCTCCAGGCCCGCGCTATAGGGCGGATAAGTCTTGAAGCGCTGATCCAGCAGCCCAGCGATCAGATTGGCATTGATTTCGACCCCCGGATAGACGTTTTGCACCGGCGTGGTACGCAAATCTAGCAGGCCGGCCGCCGTGGTGCCGATCAGTACAATGGCCTGCTCCAGCAGACGTGGATCTGCTTGCCCGGCCAAGACATCCAGCGCCGAGATATACGGAAAGCTGCCTTGGCGACCCCGATACGGTGCCAGCACCGCGCCCTGCGCATCCAGCGGCACCGTAAAACCCCCAAAGCGCAACGCCTCCAGGCGCTGCTGGCCTCCACCAGGCCCATAGCCAGCCCCCAGGACGAATTCCACTGGCGGGTTGCCCAGCCAGGCACGCACAACCGCCAGGGCCAGTTGCTCGTAGAGACCCTGTTCATAGCGCACCAGGAGCGGCATTCGCCGAAAAACGCCGTCCGCATCGACCAGGGGACTATTGAAAAAACCGCCCTGCTGCGCCGCCTCCTGCAACAGGGGTAGATTGGCTCCGTAACCGGCGGCTTTGACTAATGGGCTATCGGGTGCGGCCAGGGCGCGCGCCTCGGCCACCGGTGCCGGTAACTGGCCAAGCTGAATGGCGGCATTGGCAGTGCCAGGGGTGTTGAAGAAGTAGCCTAGCGCCACAGGGCGATCGCGCAGCGCCGCAGCGAAGCGGCGGTCGGGATCCTCCTCACGCTGAACACGCTCCAACTGCGCACGCGCGTGCTCCTCCTGACCCAAAGGCCCACGGCGCAAAGTCTCGAATACCAGAACCGCTGGATCCGACTCGGCGAACACCATGTCGAACCCCAGCGCGGCGATCCGGTAGTGTTCAAACAGCCGATCCACCAGAGTCGCGAGCCGTCCGCGCGGCCAAGGCCATTGGCCTTCCTGGCGCAAGCTGCGTTCGTCAATATCGACGATGACAATGCGCGTATCGATTCCACCCGGCAAACTCAGATTCAAGCGGGCGTCGTAGGCTTGGTTTTCGAGCGCGCGCACGAAAGGCAGCTCTACCCAACCGGCGGCGTGCAGCACAAAAACGGCGGTAAGGCCCAGCCCGACCAGCAACCGGGTTGCCTGATGGCCGATCATGGCGAAGATGACCCGCAAGCTTTACTGCCGGGGGCCGTTCTCGATGCTCACCAGCGTATCGCTGTGGAAAGTCAAGATTTTGAGAAAGCTCCCACGACCTAAGGCGTATTCCCAGCGGTACACGGGAATCACCCGTCGATACTCGGTTTCGTAGGCTGGCTGACTGACGACGGGCGATGACCCGCCCAGGTTGGATAGCGTTGCCGAATGATCGGCCCGGCGCACTACTTCCTCGATAAAACCATCCTGCCAGGAGCGTTGCGGCCCTCCACAACGATCCAGCACCTGCGCTTGAGAATCGCCGGCGCTCACCAGATAGCGGCCGCAGCGAAAACTGTCAGCGCTGGCTAGGACGGGCGCAAGCACTAACCAAAATACCACCCATCGTTTCATGCAAACCTCTCTTGATTTTTTGCGCGCAAATGCCATCTCCTTAGTCTCAAAATGGCCTGCGTCCTTGGCTCAACAGTTTATCTTAACGCCAGTTCCGGTTCCTTCGGTCAGATAGATTTCTTGTATGGTAACGGATTCGCGGATGGCCTCAGTGCCCAACCGGATTCAACTGCTTGAAATCTCCTCGTGAGCTTAAGATAAAGCGCTTTTACAACCGTTCACTGAGCTTTTTAAAGAGATAAATCATTGAAATTTTTTATAAATATGTAGGCCCATTTTGACCAGATCCCTTGACAGCGCAAATAACGCGCCATAGGGTTTACTTTTCTTATCCGGCTGGGCGCAGCCCGGCTGTCCCGCTTCGCCAGGATCCCGCGCCATGTATGAATTCTTGAAGTACGAAGTCCGCGACGCCATGACGGTCGCACCCATCACGATCGGGCCGCACACCCCACTGCGCGAGGTCGAGGCGCTGTTTGAGCGCCATGACTTCAATGGCGTGCCGGTGGTGGATGAAGAGCAGCGCCTGCTGGGCATTCTGACCAAGTTCGATGTGCTGAAGGCCTTTAGCCTGGATGTCGCTGCGCTGGTTCCCCACTACGACACCCTGATGGAGCAACCGGCGGCAGCAGTGATGACGCGCGATCCGGTGAGTGTCGAGCCGCGCTTGCCGCTGAGCCGCCTGCTGCAAAAACTGGTGGAGATGCGCACCAAGAGCCTGCCGGTGGTGGAAGACGGTCGATTGGTGGGCATCATTGCCCGCGAAGATGTCTTGAGGGCGCTGCGTCGGGCCACGCTCCAGCATGAAACACCGAACCACGAGGATGCGCCCTCATGACAACCCTGCTCTATACCCATCCGGCCTGTCTGGAGCACGACGCGGGCTTCGGCCACCCCGAAAGTC
>JBATSQ010000233.1:0-14431 GCA_049293375.1 Candidatus Contendibacter sp. | reverse complement strand
TCGAACACCGCGACCTCGACGATGTTATCACTCGCCTGGCGCAAGACCCCCTCATTGACGAGCTGGAGCTGAAGCGCCTCAAAAAACGCAAGCTGTTGCTTAAGGACATGATTGCTCATTTGGAAAGCAAGCTGATTCCAGACTTAAACGCCTAGCGCCTCTGCAACGTGCCTCGCGATTGGCGCATCGCGCTGGTCGCGCTGGCGGCGCTTTATTTCCCCTATGGACGCCGTTTCGGAATCAATCCCCCGCTCGCTCGATACAAAAATTCTGGTAGAGGTTTGCCAGAACGCTGCTGTGGTAAAGTAACCGTGGTTTCATCCGCTGCCGCGCCGATGGCCCTTCTGTATCTAGCCCGCCAGGCCCGATTGAATTTTAGCCAGAGCCTTCCCACCCTCCCATGATCCTCAGCCGCTTTTTTAAGCCCAAGTGGCAACGCACCGATCCCGAAACCCGTAAACAAGGTCTGCTGCGGGAGCTGGAGAAGTCTGACCCGACCACGTTGCGCACCTTGGCCCGCCAGGATCCGGATCCAGAGATTCGCCGCGCCGCGCTGGAACAGCTGGATGACCTGGTTTTATTACCCGTGGTCGCCATTGAAGATGCTGATGCCACCGTCCGGGCCGCTGCTACCGCGCGTTATCGCGCGCTGCTGGCTGGCGAAGTAGCCAACGGCCCCACGTTGGCCATCCGCCTGGAACGCCTGGAGCGCGACCTGGACCCGGAGCTGCGGGAGTATCTATTGCAGAAGGCGGTCGAAGCAGAGCTGCGCCTGGCGCTGCTCCAACGGATTGACGCTGAAACGACCCTCGCCCAAATCGCTCAACACGATGCGCATTTCGAAGTACGCCTAGCCGCGCTAGAACGGGTGCACACCGCTGCTCTGCTGGAACAGATCGCCCGGCAAAGCCGCAGCCGCGACAAGCGTGTGTATCGGCGGGCGCGGGAGCGTCTGGACGCCTTAAGCAGCAACCAAGCCCAAGCCGCGCAGTGCGAACGCCTGTGTCTTGAAATGGAGAATCTGTGCTGGGACGGGGAGAGCGGTAGCAACGCTGGCCGATTCCCCAAGCTGGAGCAACAGTGGCGCCAGCAGGAGGCGAAGGCCGCGCCCGAACTGCGCGAACGCTATACCCGGGCGCGGGCGCGCTTTCTAAGCGAGCGCCAGGCCAGCGCGAGCCGCCGCAACCAGCGTTTGGAGCTGATCGCCACCCTGACCACGCGGCTCGAACAACTCCGCCAGGCCAGCGAACCTAGCGCCGAATTGAGCCTGGCCGTCAGATACGCCCTAGAGAACGCACCAGTAGCCTGGACTACCCTTGGCCCACCGCAAAGCGCCGAAGGCCGACGGCTGGATGCGCAATTCCAGCAACTCATCCAGGAAATTCGCGAGCAAGAACGAGTCTTGCATCGCACCCAAGGCCGCGCCGAACGTTTGCGAGCGCTGCTGCAACAGGCCCAAACCCTGCTCCAGCAACCCAGCGAAGTCCACGAATCTGAGCTTAAAACCCTGCAACAGCGCTGGGAAGCGTTGGAGCGTCCCGAAGCGCGCGCCATGGCCTTAGAGCTGCAACAGCGCTTTGAGAGCCTGCTAGATCAATTGCGTGCACGCCTGCAGCGGCAAACCCAACAGCGCGCCCAGGAGTGGCGGGAGCTACAAACACTCAGCAGCCAGCTGGAAGCCACAGTCGCAGAAGGTGAATTGCAGCAGGCCACCCAGATGCAAGAACAAATCCGTCACCGCCTCAAACACAGCATCGGCCTGAGTCGAATCCAGCTAGCGACCCTTGAGGAGCGACTGCAAGCCTGCGCGGCGCGGCTCGGTGAGTTGCGCGACTGGCGCCGCTGGGGAACTCATCAGGCGCGGGAACAACTGTGTATCAGCGCCGAGGGCCTCATTCAACTAGAAGCCGCACCGACTGAAATCGCCCAGCGCATCCAGCAAGTCCGCAAGGCCTGGAAAGATCTGGATCACCAGGAAGGGGCCGCCCCCAAGAGTCTTTGGCAGCGTTTCAACGCAGCCTGTGAACACGCTTACGCTCCCTGTCAAGCCTATTTTGCGGCCCAAGCCCAAGAAAGACGCCAGAATCTCGAAAAAAAGCAAGCACTTTGCGCGCAACTGGAACACTTCGAGGCTACAACCGACTGGAATCAGGTCGATTGGCGCGAAGCGGATCGCTTGCGCCGCCATACCCATGCGCAATGGCGTCAACTGGGTCCAGTCGACCGCGCCGAACGCAAGGATTTGGAGCGTCGCTTCCAGCAGCTGACCCGCCGACTGGATCAGCAGCTTAATGCTGAACGTGAACGCGAACTACACCGCCGTCAGCAGCTGATTGAGCAGACGCGCTCTCTGGCCGAAAACCCCAATCTGCGCTTCGCTATTGAAGCTGTGAAAAAAGCCCAGACGATTTGGAACCCCACAATCAAGGGGTCGCCACGCCAGGAGCAAGCACTATGGAAGGAATTCCGTGCTGCTTGCGATGCGGTATTTGACCGTCGCCAAGCGGAGCACCAAGCCGCCGATAGCGAGCGGCAGGATCATTTGCGCCGCAAGCAGGCGCTGTGCGCAGAGCTTGAGGCGCTGGCGGCGACTGATGCCGAGCAACTATCCGCAGCGGATGCCCGGTTGCAAACCATTCAGCAGGAGTGGACTACCACGGGCGCGGTTCCCAAAACCGAGCAACCGGCGCTTGACCAACGTTTCGCGGCAGCTCTGGCCGAGTTCGCCCGTCACCAGCAGAACGCGCACCGTTCCAGCGTCCGCGCCGCCTTTGAGCGCCTGCATCAACGCGCCCGCCTGTGCGCCCGCCTGGAAGCCCTGCTGCCAGACCCTCCGATGGATCTAACCACCCTTCTGACCGAGGCGCGGGAAACCTGGGAGAACCTGCCCGCTGTACCCCTGCCTATGCTGGAGCTGCTGTTGCCCCGCTTCACGGCGGTCATACAGGCTCTGGGCGATACAGAATCCAACGCGACCGCGTCAGCAATGCGTCTCCCACTTCTTCATGCCCTGGAACAGCAGCTCGAACGCAAGCAGATCTGGTGCATCTGCCTGGAGATTGTTGCCGGGGTGGAGTCGCCGCCCGAATGCACCACTTTGCGGATGGAATATCAAGTGGCCCGGCTGTCCGCTTCGCTGGCTGGCAGTCTGGTCAAATCCGCAGCCCTTTATGATCCTCGTCAGCTCCAGGAGCGCTGGTGCGCGACCGGAGCGCTGCCCGCTGCGGCGGAAGCGGCACTGGATGCCCGCTTCTTGCGCGCTTTGGATGCCTGGCGCGCGCGTGAGGAACGTTAACCTCGGACTCATTCCTGACGGCCAGTTTGGACGCCTGGCGCGCGCGTGAGGAACGCTGAACGACCGCTATGCAGCCCCGTCGCCTTCGCTCTCCACCACGACTACCCGTGGCGTGACCTTGCAGAATAATTCATAGGTGATTGACCCCGCCTGCTGGGCGACTTCTTCTACAGGCAAGCCATTGCCCCATAAGACCACCGGGTCGCTGATCTGGGCGTGCGGTAACGCCGTCAGATCCACGGTGATCATGTCCATGGACACCCGCCCCACCAGCGCGGCGCGCTGGCCGTTTACCAGGACGGGCGTGCCGGACGGGGCATGGCGCGGATAACCATCGCCGTAACCAATCGCCACCACGCCAATGCGGCTAGCTTGCGGGCAACGCCAACTACCGCCATAGCCTACCGGCTCCCCCGCTGCATAATGCTGAATGGCGATGAGCCGACTAGTCAAGGTCATGACCGGATGCAGACCCTGTTCCGCACCATCGCCCTGCTGAAAGGGCGAGCACCCGTAGAGCATGATGCCGGGCCGCACCCAGTCAAAGTGCGTTTCGGGCCACCCTAGAATGCCACCGGAATTCGCCAAAGAGCGCTCCGCCATTCTACCCTGGGTCACTGCCTTGAAAGTGTCCAGTTGCTGCCGAGTATAATCATCTTCTCGATCATCAGCGCGCGCCAGATGGCTCATCAGGCGTGGATGCGGGGCGGCGTTTGAGCAAGCCGCCAGGCGTTCCAGCGCGTCCGGAACCCGATTAGGCGCAAAGCCTAACCGATGCATCCCGCTGTCGATCTTCAGCCAAATCGACAGCGGGCGTTCCAGCGTCGCTAGCTCCAGCATCCGCAACTGTGATTCGTGATGGATCGTGGCCTGGAGTTCATACTGCTGACACAGCGCCACTTCTTCCGGTTGCAAAAACCCTTCCAGCACCAGAATGGGATGGCGAACGCCCGCTTCGCGCAGGGCTAGCGCCTCGTCGCAGCGTGCGACGGCAAACGCATCCGCCGCAGCCAGCGCGCGCGCAGTGCGCAACAGACCATGTCCATAAGCGTTGGCCTTGAGCGCGACCGCCACGCGACAGCCGGGAGCAGCGCTATAAACCCGACGCAGATTGTGGCGCAAGGCGCTCAGATCAATCGTTGCGGTGGCCGCTGGGGTCATAGCATCTCTCCGATTGTTGAACTTTAGTTGCGCAATGTTCAGGGCTAGAATGGTGAGTTCCATGGACACGCTCGCTCAGCGTGCCGCGCCGAAAAACCTAATGCGCCTTCGACTCCACGCCAACCTGATCCCACCCGGACGCAGCTTAGCCACACGACCCTTCCCACACTCGCCAGCGCACTGGGCCGCCGCGTGGAGTGCGCCCTTCACCCTCCGCCCCCGGCGGATGCAGGAGGCGTTCTGACCCCGCTCACCGACTCACAACGCCGCCTGAGCGGAGGTGACTTGCTGCTGGCGTTGCTGGCAAATGTGGTCTGGGCGTTCAACTTTATCGCGGGCAAGGCCGGAGTGGAACATTTCCAGCCTTTCCTGTTCACCACTCTACGTTTTGCTGTGCTGCTGCTGGTATTGTTACCGTTCCTGCGCTGGCTGCCAGGCCGCATGCGCGGCGTATTCAGCGTCGCCATCACCTTGGGCGCACTCCATTTCAGCCTGATTTTTCTAGGCCTAAAAGCCAGTGGCGACATTGCCTCAGTCGCTATCGCCAGCCAGCTGTATGTGCCTTTTTCGACCTTACTGGCGGTGGTCTGGCTAGGCGAAACCCTGGATGGCGGGCGGCTCCTTGGGATGGCGCTGGCCTTCGGCGGCGTCCTGGTGATCGGCTTTGATCCTATCGTATTCCAACACCTGGATGCCTTGCTGCTAATTATAGCCGGGGCAACCGTGATGGCGGTCGCGACGATCCAGATGCGGCAACTGCGCGGGGTCAACGTGTTGGTGCTGCAAGCTTGGATTGCATTGTGCGCCACGCCGACCCTGGCGTTCCTGTCGCTGCTGTTTGAGCAAAGCCAGTGGGTGGCGCTGCGCGCCGCTACTGGGTTGGAATGGGCAGCTCCGGTGTATTCGGCGCTGGGCGCTTCGCTGATCGGCCATGGCATTATGTACCATCTGCTTGGTCGCTACCCGGTCAACGTCACCACGCCGCTCATGCTACTCACCCCGGTGCTGGCGGTGGCCTTTGGCGTCCTGTTGTGGGGGGATGTGTTGAGCTGGAAGCTGGTGCTGGGAGGCGCATTGACGATAGCGGGTATTGTCGTCATCACAGTATCGGCAGCGACCCTCAAGCCAGCGTCGCATTAGCCGCATCAGAGCTCGCGGCGCACCAATTGCTCAATCAACGGTTGCAAAATGATTTCCATGGCAAACCCCATCTTACCGCCCGGCACCACCAGCGTGTTAGGCCGCGACATGAAGGAGTCATGGATCATCCCTAGCAGATAGTGAAAATCGGGCTGGATCTTCTGCTTTGAGCCTTTAAAGCGAATCACGACAAAACTTTCGTCTAACGTTGGCACCTCGCGCGCCGAAAATGGATTAGAGGTGTCCACTGTCGGCACCCGCTGAAAATTGATGTCGGTCAGCGAGAACTGCGGCACGATGTAATGAGTGTAATCGTACATGCGGCGCAGGATGTTTTCGGTCACTGCCTCCTGACTATAGCCACGCTCGCCGGTATCGCGGTGAATCTTCTGGATCCATTCCAGGTTGACGATAGGCACGACGCCGATGAGCAAATCTACATAGCGGGCGATATTGACTTTCTCAGTGACGACGCCGCCATGCAGTCCCTCATAAAACAGTAGATCGGTATCGGGCGGCACCGGCTCCCACGGCGTGAAGGAACCGATCTCTTGCCCATAATGCGCGGCCGTTTCGCGGTCATGCAGATAGTAGCGGCGCTCGCCGCCACCGCGCTCGCCGTATTCCATAAACAGCGTTTCCAGCCGGTCGAACAAATTGCCTTCGGGGCCGAAATGACTCAAATTGCGGCCCTCGCGCAGCACGCGCTCAACTTGCCGCTGCATCTCCCGGCGATCATAGCGATGAAAACTGTCGCCCTCGACAATCACCGGCTTGCAGCCATCGCGCCGGAAAATATGCTCCATCGCCACGCGCACCGTAGAGGTTCCCGCGCCGGACGAGCCAGTGATGGCGATAATGGGATGCTGTTTGGACATGACTGCTCCGCGTAAAATCACAGTCGGTAGTATAACCCGCCTGATATTGCAGCGCAGCAAAGTGGCTCGCAAAAAAAGGCTGACGAGAAGTCAGCCTCCCTGTCCTTATTAAAAATATCGCATAATCAACGACTTGACCGGCTCGCCTGTTCCAGTAACCGCCGCAATTGATAACGATAGATAAAACCCGGCAAGGCGCTCACGGTAAACAAGCACAAGGTCACGGTATAGAATTCCCAGCCCTGGGTTTGCACGGCACCCATCAGCCGCTGCTCAAGCCCAAACCCGCTGCCTAGCAGCAGCGTGTACAGTAATCCCCACTCCACTAGCCGCATGCCAAAGGGTTTGGCCTGACCCGTGCGACGCGCAAACACTAGCAACCACCGCTCGCTCAGCCACGGCAGATTGGCAGCCACCGCCGCCAATACTAGCCATAAGCCAATCCACAAACTCTGCATGAGGCGCTAAAACGCAACGCGGCACCCGTCAGTGCAGTAGCGCTGCAAGGCACCAGCTCATCAAGGTGGTTGGATACAACCCCAGCACCACCAGCGCCAAGCCATTAACGCTGATGGCGATTTCGGTATCCCGACTCATTTGAATCGGCTCACTCTGTTCGGGCTTATCGAAATAAACGCATTTGACAACACGTAGATAGTAGAACGCACCGATCACTGAGAACACCACGCCCAGAATCGCCAGCCATACCAGGCCAATATCGACCACCGCCTGCAACACCACCCATTTGGCGTAGAAACCCGCCAGGAATGGAACACCGGCCATCGACATCATAATCATCATCATCAAAAAGGCCAGCCAGGGATTACGATCATTCAGGCCCTTGAAATCGTCGATATTCTCTGCCTCAAAGCCGCTACGGCTCAACACAATGACCACGCCGAACGCGCCAACCGCCATCAACACGTAGACGATGGCGTAAAACATAGCCGCCGCA
The DNA here is from genome assembly GCA_049293375.1 of Candidatus Contendibacter sp. Taxonomy (GTDB): domain Bacteria; phylum Pseudomonadota; class Gammaproteobacteria; order Competibacterales; family Competibacteraceae; genus Contendibacter. Next base: position 7,002 of record JBATSQ010000233.1, on the reverse strand, counting down.
TAACCTTCCGGGGTGCCAGCCAAGATGCCAAGTAACAGGAAACCGACGTGGGAAATGGTCGAATAGCCCAACATGCGCTTGATATTGGTTTGCGCGATAGCGACCAGATTGCCCAAGGCCATGGACAGCGCCGCCAACAGGATCAGCATCTGCTGCCAGTCACCCTGCAAATCGCCCAAGCCATCCACCAGAATGCGCATCAGCAGGGCAAAGGCCGCCAGCTTGGGGGCCGAACCGATAAACGAGGTGACTGAGGTAGGCGCACCTTGATAGACATCGGGTAACCACATATGGAAAGGCACCGCTCCCAATTTGAAGGCCAGCCCCACAATCAGAAAGACGAGCCCAAACACCAACACCAAATTATTCATGCCATTCTGGGCTACAGCATCCGCTACCGCCTGAAGATCAATGCTGCTGGTTGCGCCATAGATCATGGAGATGCCGTACAACAACATGCCGGAGGCCAGCGAACCCAGCACGAAATACTTCATGGCGGCTTCGGCGGCGACAGGCGAATCGCGATCCGTCGCCACCAAGGCATACAGCGACAGGGACAGCAATTCCAAACCCAGATACACGCTGAGCAGGCTATGCGCTGACACCATGACCATCATGCCCAGTACGCTAAACAGGCTCAGCACATAATACTCACCTTTGAACAAGTCGCGCTGGCGCAAATAATCGCGTGAATACAGCAAAGCGGTGGCGGACGTCAGATAAATAAACAGCTTGAGCAAATCCCCCATGGCGTCTTTGATGTAATGACCGAACATGGTCACGGTCGGCGCATCCGCATAGGTGAACGCGGTCAACAGCGCCGCGCCCAGCAGGGTCAGTTGCGCCAGCCCGTAGGTCACATGGCGTTGCGACTGCCCCAGGAACACGTCGATCACCAGAATCAGACAGGCCATGGTCAGCACAAACAGCTCCGGCAGTACCGGCATGAAGTCAGGGGCGACGAAGTTCATGAGGTTTCCCTAGGTTCCAGTTCTTCTCTGCGACGCGAGCACTGTTACAGTTTGGTCACGGTGATATGCTGCAACAGATTATCCACCGTGGCGTGCATCACCGAGGTCAGCGGGTTGGGCCAGAGGCCCAGCAACAACACCGCCGCCGCTAGCAGACTCAGCATAATCACTTCACGGGAGCTTACATCTTCCAGAGCGGCGACATGACCATTACCAACCTCGCCGAATACCACCCGCTTGACCAGCCACAGGGTGTAAGCCGCGCCCAGAATCAGGGTTAAAGCGGCCAGAAAAGCGATCCAAAAACTGGCCTTGAAACTGCTCAAAATCACCAGAAATTCGCCAACGAAGCCTGATGTCCCCGGCAACCCAGCATTAGCCATGGCGAACAGCACCATAAAGGCAGCGAACACCGGCATGGTATTGGCCACGCCACCGTAATCCTTGATCTGGCGTGAGTGCACGCGGTCATACAGCACACCAACGCACAAGAACAGAGCACCAGAGATAAAGCCATGCGACACCATTTGTACCATGCCGCCCTCAATCCCCATCACCGCCCCGCTCAGGCTGCCGGTATGGCGGTAAATGCTAAAGACGATGAAAAATCCTAGGGTGACAAACCCCATGTGGGCGATGGAGGAATAAGCAATCAGCCTTTTCATATCCTGCTGAATCAGCGCGACTAAACCGATATAAACCACCGCCACCAGCGACAGGGTGATAATGAACCAGTCCAGGGTCGCTGAGGCATCCGGGGTGATCGGCAAGGCGAAGCGGAGGAAGCCATAGCCGCCGATTTTCAGGGTAATCGCTGCCAGAATCACGGAACCGCCAGTGGGCGCTTCGACATGGGCGTCTGGTAACCAGGTATGCACCGGCCACATTGGCACTTTGACCGAAAAGCCCAGCAGAAAGGCGAAGAAAATCCAAATCTGTTCGCGCAGAGTCAGCGGCAGCTTGTGGAAGTCCAAAATCTCAAAGCTGTTGGCTTGGTTGTACATGTAGATCAAGGCGATCAGCATGAACACCGAACCGAGGAAAGTGTACAGGAAGAACTTGATCGTGGCGTACACCCGGCGCGGCCCGCCCCAGATGCCGATGATGAGAAACATCGGGATCAGCATCGCTTCAAAAAACACATAGAACAACAAGGCGTCCAGCGCGGCGAACACGCCGATCATCAAACCTTCCATGATGAGAAACGCCGCCATGTACTGCGCCACGCGGTATTGCACCACCTCCCAGCCGGCGATTACCACCAGAACCGTCATAAACGCAGTGAGCAGGATCAACGGCATGGAAAAGCCGTCCACCCCTAGATGGTAATTGACATTGAACATCGGGATCCACGGGGCAAATTCCTGAAACTGCATCGTGGCCGTTGCGGCATTAAACAAGCTATACAGCGGGATACTGAGCAGAAAACTGAGGATCGCCACCGTCAGGGCCAGCGTCTTGGCGCGCCCGGGGTTATCGTCACCCACGAACAGGACCGCGACGCCGCCGAGAATCGGGAACCAGATAACAAAACTCAGCAGAGGCAGTTCCGAGAGCATGGTTTTTCTTCTTTCAGGTTAGCGGGTGACGAACCAGGTCAACAGAATCAGCAGGCCAATAATCATGGCAAAGGCATAGGTGTACAGATAACCGGTCTGGAGATGACGCACTACCGACGACACCCAGCCGACCAGTCGCGCCGTACCGTTCACCATCAGGCCATCAATGAGTCCAGCATCGGCATACTTCCACAATGTAGCGCCCGTTTCGCGACTGCCTTTGGCAAAGAACCACTGATAGAAACAGTCAAAGTAATATTTATTGTCCAGCAGCGTATAGAGAGGCGCGAAACGCTGTTGAATCTGCGCAGGCAGGGTCGGATTGACCATATACAGGTAAAAAGCTGAGCCGAAACCCAAGAGCACCAGAATGAACGGCAGTCCGGTCAACCCGTGCAGCGCAAAACTCATCGCACCATGGAAGTGCTCGGCGACATGCTTCAAGACATCATGGGCTGGAGCCACGCTAATGGCCCCCTGGAACACATCACCAAACACCATCGGCGCAATCGTCATCGCCCCAATGATCACGGAGGGAATCGCCAACAAGATCAGCGGCACAGTCACCACTGCGGGTGTTTCATGCAGATGTTCCTGGGTGTGATGATCCATCCGTTCCTTGCCATGGAACACCAGAAAATACAGCCGGAACGAATAGAACGAGGTGACAAAGACGCCGAGCATGACCGCGACATAAGCGAAGCCGGAACCGGCGATATGCGAGTAGTGCACCGCCTCCAAAATGCTGTCTTTGGAGTAGAACCCGGAGAAACCGGGTGTACCGATCAATGCCAGCGTACCGAGCAGGAAGGTGAACCAAGTGATCGGCATATACTTCCACAGCCCACCCATCTTGCGAATATCCTGCTCGTGGTGCATGGCGATAATCACCGAGCCAGCGCCCAGGAATAGCAATGCCTTGAAAAAGGCGTGAGTCATCAGATGGAAGATGGCGGCAGAATAAGCTGACACTCCCAAGGCGACCGTCATATAGCCAAGCTGGGAGAGCGTCGAATAGGCCACTACCCGCTTGATATCGTTCTGCACGATCCCCAAAAAACCCATAAACAGCGCAGTGATGGAGCCAATCACCAGTACGAAGCTGAGCGCCGTCTCGGATAGTTCAAATAACGGCGACATCCGCGCGACCATGAAGATCCCCGCAGTGACCATAGTCGCGGCGTGGATCAAGGCCGAAATTGGTGTGGGGCCTTCCATCGAATCCGGCAGCCAGACATGCAGCGGTACTTGCGCCGATTTACCCATCGCCCCGATAAATAGCAGGATACAGATCAGCGTCAGCAGTGACCAATCGACACCGGGAATAACCTGCACGGTCATAGTCGCCATCAGCGGCGCGGCAGCGAATACATCCTGATAGTCAAGGCTATTGAAGGCCATCAGCACCGCAGCAATACCGAGCAAAAACCCAAAATCACCCACGCGGTTGACCAGGAAGGCTTTCAGATTGGCGAAAATCGCGCTCTCGCGCTTGAACCAGAAGCCGATGAGCAGATAGGACACCAGGCCAACCGCTTCCCAGCCAAAGAACAGCTGCAGGAAGTTGTTGGCCATCACCAACATCAGCATGGAGAAGGTAAACAGGGCGATATAACTGAAAAAGCGTTGATAGCCATCATCATCATGCATGTAGCCGATGGTGTAGATATGCACCATCAAAGACACGAAGGTCACAGTACACAGCATCACTGCGGTCAGGTTATCGACCAGGAACCCTACCTCTAGCCGAATCCCTTCCACCACCATCCAGGTGTAAACGGTGCCGTTATACGGATCAGCGCCATTCAAGACGTGATGCCGCAACACCAGCAGCGACAGTAAGAAGGAAATCGCTACACCGAGGATGGTCACCCAATGCGCGCCAGACCGGCCAATCTTGCGGCCAAACAGACCGGCGACGATAGCGCCGAACAGCGGCGCCAGCACAATTGCGAGGTAGACGTTTTTCATGCGACTAACCCTTCAGGGTGTCGAGATCGGCGACATTGATGGTGCGCCGATTGCGGAACAGCACCACCAGAATCGCCAGGCCGATGGCCGACTCAGCCGCTGCCACGGTCAGGATAAAAAAGACGAACACCTGCCCGGTGGTATCGCCAAGAAACCGAGAAAAGGCAATGAAATTGAAATTCACCGCCAGCAGCATGAGTTCGATTGACATCAGCAGGATGATGACGTTCTTCCGGTTTAGAAAGATGCCGGCCACACTGAGACAAAAGAGGATCGCTCCCAGCACCAGATAATCAGTCAGCGCGATCATCTATCCCCCACCTGAAAATTTTGAACACATTGGAATAAGCATGAGCAGCTCGCTTCTTGGGTGATTGGGCCAGGTGCCCCGATCCCTTACTTTCTGCTTTCCGGAGCCATACGCACCAGGCGCACTCGATCATGCCGTGAGACCCGCACCTGTTCCGCTGGATTCTGGTAGTGAGCGCCCACACGGCGGCGCATCGTCAGCGCAATCGCAGCGATCATGGCGACCAGCAGAATCACTGCGGCAATCTCGAACGGATACACATAGAACGTGTACAACACCCCGCCTAGCTCCTTGGTGTTGCTGTAATCGGCTGCACGCGCCCCCAACTGGTACTGGTCAGCGCTAAAATAACTGGAGCCAACTACCAGCGCCATTTCGATCACGATCACCGTCGCTACCGTCACCCCAAGCGGTAGATATTGGATAAAACCCTCCCGCAGTGGTGCGACATTGAGGTCTAACATCATGATCACAAACAGGAACAACACCATTACCGCGCCGACATAAACCAACACCAACACGATGGCCAAAAACTCGGCCTCGATCAGCAACCACAAGGCGGCGCTGGTGAAAAACGCCAGCACCAGGAACAACGCAGCGTGAACTGGGTTGCGCACGGTGATGACGCGCACCGCCGCGAACAATAGGATCAGCGCGAACACGTAGAACAGAAATTTTTCAAATCCCATGAGGTTCAAATCCCGTGAGCAGAGCGATGGGCTGTGTGCTGGCTAGGGAAACCACTCATCAACGATAGGCCGCATCGGCGGCGCGGTCGGCAGCGATTTGTGCTTCGCAGCGGTCGCCGTGCGCCAGCAGTTTTTCCTTGGTCATGATGTTCTCGCCGCGCTTTTCAAAGTGGTAATCAAACACACGGGTTTCCACGATGGCGTCCACCGGGCAGGCTTCCTCGCAGAAACCACAGAAGATGCACTTAAACAAATCAATGTCATAGCGCGTAGTGCGGCGCGTGCCATCGGGCCGTTGTTCCGATTCAATGGTGATCGCCAACGCCGGGCACACCGCTTCGCACAATTTGCAGGCAATGCAGCGCTCTTCGCCATTGGGATAGCGGCGCTGGGCGTGCAGTCCGCGAAAGCGGGGCGACAACGGGGTCAATTCTTCGGGATATTGCACGGTAATCTTACGGGACAGCATGTAACGGCCCGTGACGCGCAAACCCTGCACTAATTCCCACAACAGAAAACTCTTCAGGTAGTACCGAAGGGTGTGCAGCGTATTCATCGCATTCTCCGCTCAATCAAACCACGGCCCGACCTGGCCCAACACACCCAGCCCGATGACCAATAGCCAAACCAAAGTCACGGGAATGAACACCTTCCAACCCAGCCGCATGATCTGGTCATAGCGGTAACGCGGAAAGGTGGCGCGAAACCACAGGAAGAACAACAGCAAAAAGGAGATTTTGAGGATCAGCCAAATCGCGCCCGGCACGAAGGCAAACAGCGAACCCAGCAGCGGAATCCCCTCAAAAGGCGACAGCCAGCCGCCCAGGAATAGCGTGGAGGCCAGCGCTGATACCAAAATCATGTTGGCGTATTCCGCTAAAAAGAACACAGCGAAGGCCATGCCAGAATAATCGACGTGAAACCCGGCCACGATTTCCGACTCACCCTCGGCCACGTCGAACGGGGCGCGATTGGTTTCGGCCACCCCGGAGATGAAATACACCAGGAACAAGGGCAGCAACGGCAGCCAATACCAATGTAACAAGCTCCCCTGCTGGGCCAACACGATCTGATTGAGATTCAGGCTACCGGCCGCCATCAACACCCCAACCAAGGCAAAACCCATGGCGATTTCATAGGCGACAATCTGCGCCGCAGAACGCATGGCGCCGAGGAAGGCGTATTTAGAGTTGGAAGCCCAGCCAGCGACAATGACACCGTAAACACCCAGCGAAGTCAGCGCCAGCAGATACAGCAAGCCGGCGTCCAGATTGGAAATCAGCATCCCATTCCCGAAGGGAATCACCGCCCAGGCCGCGATCGCCGGGCCGAATGACAGCACCGGCGCCAACAGGAATAGGAAGCGATCCGCCTGGGTCGGAATAATAATTTCTTTGAACATCAATTTCATGGCGTCGGCGATGGGTTGCAGCCAACCCTTGGGGCCGACCCGGTTTGGCCCCAGCCGAATTTGCATGTAGCCAATGATCTTGCGTTCGGCG
>JBATSQ010000232.1:0-4625 GCA_049293375.1 Candidatus Contendibacter sp. | reverse complement strand
CTTCCACCAAGGCGGCGCTGGGCAGTCATGATGAAAACGTCACTTTTGACCAGGTTGCCGGATTGATCGGCCAGGAGCTGGCGGAGCAGGTGCGGCAAACCAGCCTGCGCTTGTATCGGGAAGCGGCGGATTACGCCCTGGCGCGGGGTATCATCATCGCTGACACCAAATTTGAATTCGGCTTAGATGAGCAGGGGCGTCTGGTGTTGATGGATGAGGTGCTCACGCCAGATTCTTCGCGCTTTTGGCCCGCCGACCATTACCACCCCGGCCTGAATCCGCCCAGCTTTGATAAGCAGTTTGTGCGTGATTATCTGGAGACACTGGATTGGAACAAGCAACCGCCGGGGCCGGAGTTACCGCCGGAGATTGTAGCGCGCACAGTCGCTAAATACCGCGAGGCCCTGGAACGGCTGACGGGGATCCCTGGCCTTTAAGGGCGGCGCTGACCAAACCAGAGAGGCCTGAGAGCTGTTTCCCCTCGCCATCTCGCTGGACGAGGGGTTTGGTTGCGGCGCTGGGACCGCGCCGTCAGGTATTGATCTTGTGGAGGGCGCGCCCGTGCACGGCCAGCGCTGCTTCGTGCACGGCTTCGTACAAGGTGGGGTGGGCGTGAATCGTGCGAGCCAGGTCTTCGCTGCTGGCTTGGAATTCCAGCGCTAATACCGCTTCCTGCACCAGCTCGGAGGCAAACGGTCCGATGATATGGCAGCCCAGCAAGGTATCGGTGGTGGCGTGCGCCAGGATCTTGACCAAGCCCGTGGTGGCTTCCATGGCCTTGGCGCGGCCGTTGGCGCTGAACGGGAAGGTGCCGACCTTATAGGGAATTCCCTCGGTCTTGAGGGTTTGCTCGGTTTTGCCCACCCAGGCGATTTCCGGATTGGTATAAATGACCCACGGAATAGCGTCGTAGTTGAGGTGGCCATGTTGGCGGGCAATGTTCTCGGCTACCATGATGCCTTCCTCGGAACCCTTGTGCGCCAGCATCGGCCCGCGTGTCACATCGCCAATGGCGTATACGCCCGGCAGATTGGTTTCGCAGATTTCGTTAGCGTGGATGTAGCCGCGCTCGTCCAGGAGTAAATTGGCCTCGGGGGCGGCGATGCCATCGGTATTGGGGCGACGCCCGACCGAGACCAGCAGCTTGTCCACCGTCATTTCATGATCGCCCTCCTTGTCCCGAAAGCGGATTTTGACCCCGTTGCCGAGCTTCTCGGTGGCCATGACCCGTGTTCCCAGTCGGATATCCAGACCCTGTTTGCGGAATTGGCGCAGGGCATCGCGGGCGATCTGCTGATCGGCCAGGGCGAGAAAGTCCTCAACCGCCTCCAGCATGATGACATTGGCTCCCATCCGGTTCCACACACTACCCAATTCCAGGCCAATGACCCCAGCGCCGATAACGCCTAGCGTTTGGGGCGCTTGACGGAAATCCAAGGCACCAGTCGAATCGACGATCAAACCCTCGGTATTATCGACCGGCGCAGCGGCAAGTGAAATCGGCAGGGAGCCCGTGGCGATAATCACCTGGTCAGCCCCGATCACCTCCACCGCACCTTGCCGGTCGGTGATCTCAATCTGGCGGCCTGCCAACAGCTTACCGTGGCCCTGGAGCCATTCGACCCCATTGGCTTTGAACAGCGCGCTGATGCCATTGGTGAGTTGCAGTACGATGTCTTCCTTGCGCGCCATCATCTGATTCAGATCGAGTCGGACGCCGTCGACATGAATGCCGTGCGCGTCTAGGCCGTGGCGGAGGCGATGGTAGTGCTCGGAGGATTCCAGCAGGGTTTTGGAGGGGATGCAGCCCACATTCAAACAGGTGCCGCCCAGGGCTGGGTCGCCTTTGAAATTGATCCACTTTTCCACGCAGGCGGTTTCCAAACCGAGCTGCGCGCAGCGGATCGCCGCCACATAGCCGGCGGGACCGCCACCGATGACGACCACATCGTAAGTCTTTGCCATGCTGCCCCCAAATGCCAGTGAATGTTCGTAGGTGTAATAGAACGGGAAAAACGCCTACCGCACGTCCAGCAGAGTAGGAACGGCAGGAGGCCGTTGAACAGCGCGCGGGCATAGCGCTAGCCGATCGCCACGCCGCGCGCGCGGTGGCTACGCCTAAACTTGTAGTACCAAGCGAGCTGGATCTTCGATGCATTCCTTGACCGTGACCAGGAAGGTCACTGCTTCGCGGCCGTCGATAATCCGATGGTCATAAGAATGGGCGACATACATCATCGGTCGGATGAGCACTTGACCGTTCTCCGCCACTGGCCGATCTTTGGTGGCGTGCATGCCCAGAATACCGCTTTGCGGCGGATTGAGGATCGGCGTAGACATCAGCGAACCGAACACGCCGCCGTTGGTGATGGTGAAGGTGCCGCCGGTCATATCCTCGACAGTCAGTGTGCCTTCCTTCGCCTTTTGACCGAACTCGCCAATGGTTTTTTCGATCTCGGCCAGACTCATTTGATCGGCGTCGCGCAGAATTGGCACCACCAGCCCGCGCGGCGATGACACCGCGATGCCGATATCGTAGTAACCGTGATAAATGATGTTGTTACCGTCAATCGAGCCGTTGACCGCTGGATAGCGCTTGAGCGCCTCGACCACCGCCTTGACGAAAAAGCCCATAAAGCCGAGCTTCACGCCGTGTTTCTTGTCGAACTCGTCCTTGTAGCGGTTGCGCAGATCCATCACCGGTTTCATGTTGATTTCGTTGAAGGTGGTCAACATGGCGGTGCTGTTTTTCGCCATCAACAAGCGCTCGGCGATCCGGGCGCGCAAGCGGGTCATCGGCACCCGCTGCTCCAGTCGGCCTTGCGCATCAGGCGGCGCGGCTAGCGGGGTTGGAGCCGATGACGTGATTTTGGGCGCGGTGGGTGCTGAGCTTGAGACGGGTCGGACCGGTTGACCCCCGTCCAAAAACGCTAGAACGTCAGCTTTGGTGACCCGGCCGCCGCGTCCGCTGCCCGCTACCTTGGCGATATCCAACCCATGTTCAGCCGCCAGGCGGCGCACCGCAGGACTCAAACCATCCAGATCGGCTTCAGCGACGGCTGCCGCTGGTGCGGTGGACACGGGGGCGGCCGACGCAGCCGACGGCTCCGCAGATTGGTCGGTTGCCCCCTCCTGCAAGGTTGCAATCACATCGCCGGTGGTGACGACTGCACCTTCCTGGCGCAAAATCTCGCCGAGCACGCCATCAGCGGGTGCCGGGATGTCGAGCACCACCTTATCGGTTTCCAAATCCACCAGGTTTTCCCCTCGTTTTACTGCCTCCCCCGGTTGTTTCTTCCAGTTGACGAGCGTGCCGTCGGAGACGGATTCGGGCAGGGAGGGGACTTTCACTTCGATGGTCATCTTCTGTATTCCCTTGGGTTCCGGGTCATTATTTGATCTGGGTCGCGGTGGTTACTGGCCCAGAGCTTCGTTCACAAGCTGTTGTTGCTGTTCAACATGAACGCTGTAATAGCCCACCGCCGGCGAGGCCGAATGCGGTCGGCCAGCGTAGCGGAGCTTCAGCCGGGGCGGCAAGTCCCGATCCAGATGGTGCAGGCTTTCAAACCAAGCGCCTTGATTTTTTGGCTCTTCCTGGCACCAGACCAGATGGCTCAGATTTGGGTAGCGTGCGATCTCGGCGGTGTAGAGGTCCTGTGGGAACGGATAAAGTTGCTCAATGCGAATAATGGCCACATGCGTCAGCTTGCGCTCGCGGCGGGCTTCCAACAAATCGTAAAAAACCTTGCCGCTGCACGCGACCAGCCGGGTGATCTGGGCCGGATCGTGGGGGTCGATCTCCGGTATGACTTCCTGAAAGCGGCCTTCGGTCAAATCTTCCAGGTTATTTACCGCCAGCCGGTGCCGCAGCAAACTCTTGGGGCTCATCACGATCAGCGGCTTACGGAAGTTGCGCCGCATCTGCCGGCGCAGCATGTGGAAGCATTGCGCGGGCGTCGAGGGCACCACTACCTGCATGTTGTTCTCGGCGCATAACTGTAGATAGCGCTCCAAGCGAGCTGAAGAATGCTCCGGGCCTTGGCCTTCGTAACCGTGCGGCAACAGCATCACCAGGCCGCACAACCGACCCCACTTGGTCTGGCCGGAGGAGATGAACTGGTCGACCACCACCTGAGCGCCATTGGCGAAGTCGCCGAACTGCCCTTCCCACACGATCAGTCCGTTCGATTCGGCGGTGGCGTAGCCGTATTCAAAACCCAAAACGGCTTCTTCGGACAGAATGGAGTCGATGACGATAAAGTTGGGCTGGTCAGAAGACAGGTTCATCAATGGCACATAGCTGGTGCCATCTTTCTGGTTGTGCAAGACCGCGTGGCGGTGAAAGAAGGTGCCGCGCCCGCAATCCTGGCCGGAAATCCGCACCTGGTAGCCCTCTTTAAGCAAACTGGCGTAGGCTAGATTTTCAGCAAAACCCCAATCCAGCGGCAGCGCGCCGGCCGCCATCTTGCGCCGATCGTCCATGATTTTGGCGACGCGAGGATGCATTTCGAAACCTTCCGGTAGTTTTAACAACTGCTCGGTGAGATCGCGGACGGTTTCCAGCGGTATGGCGGTATCGACTGGCAGGGTCCAGTCCTCTTGGGTGAACGGTGACCAGTCGATGG
>JBATSQ010000231.1:0-6410 GCA_049293375.1 Candidatus Contendibacter sp. | reverse complement strand
GGGATTCAGGCGCTGGCCGTGCATGGCCGCACCCGCGCCTGTGGTTACACCGGGCCGGTGGACTACGCGACCATTCGCGCCATCAAGCAAAGCGTCGGTATCCCGGTCATCGCCAACGGGGACATTGTTAGCCCCGAACAGGCGCGTGACGTACTCCACTACACAGGTGCGGATGCAGTGATGGTTGGCCGGGCTGCGCAAGGCCAGCCGTGGATTTTTCGCGACATTGCGCATTTTCTGGCGACCGGCCAGTGCTTGCCGCCACCTCCGCCGTTAGCGATCAGCGCCTGGATTGCGGCTCATCTGGACAGCCTGTATCACTTTTACGGCGTGCACACCGGCTTGCGCATCGCCCGCAAGCACCTGGCTTGGTACAGTCGGGCCTGGCCCGATCAAGCCGCCTTCCGGGCGCGTATCCATGCGACCGAGCAGCCTCACGAACAACAACAACTGACCCGCGCTTTCTTCGAGCGCCTGAACCCCCAGGAGCGCCTACCCCTATGAATCTGCAACCCCCCGATCCGCCGCCTGATCTGCTCCCGGCGACTCCGCTACGCGAGCATGTGGCGGAAACTTTACGCATCTATTTTCACAACCTGGGTGGCCAGGCTCCGAATAATCTGTATGACTTGGTGCTGCGCGAGGTTGAGCCGCCTTTGCTGGAGATTGTGATGAAGTTTACCCACGGCAACCAAACCAAAGCCGCCGTGATTCTTGGACTGAATCGCGGCACTTTGCGCAAAAAACTTCGTCAGTACCGCTTGGCCTAAACCGATCCAGGAGCAGCAACTATCATGAGTTTGGCGCTTTTTGATCTTGACCATACATTGATCGGCGGTGATAGCGATTATCTGTGGGGCCGGTTTCTGGCAGAACACGGGCTAGTAGATAGCGATGATTACGAACGCGAAAACCAGCGGTTTTACAGCCAATATCAATCGGGTACACTCAATATTCAGGAATTTCTGGCGTTCATCCTGCAACCGCTGGCCCAGTATCCCCTGGCGACGCTGCTGGCTTGGCGCGAACAATTCATGGCGGAAAAAATCCAACCCATCCTCCTGCCCAAGGCGTTCGCGCTCCTGGATCGGCACCGGGCGGCGGGTCATACCCTGGTGATCGTCACCGCCACCAACCGCTTTATTACCGAGCCGATTACGGCGCAACTGGGCGTGCCGCATCTCCTGGCGACAGAACCGGAATTCAGCAACGGACGCTATACCGGCCGGGTGGTGGGAACTCCCTGTTTTCGGCAAGGCAAGGTGGAGCGCCTACTGGAATGGCTACAGGCGACCGGTCATGACCTCACTGACAGCTGGTTCTACAGCGATTCCCATAACGATTTGCCCTTACTGGAGCGGATTACGCATCCGGTGGCGGTGGATCCGGACGCTACCTTGGCTGCCCACGCTCGCCAGCGGGGCTGGCCGATCATCAGCTTGCGTGGGGATTAAAAAGGTTTTGCCGAGGGCTTTCTATACGACTGCTAGAGATCATGAGGAGGCCGCCCTGGCAAGATAAGGATAGAAGTCACAGTCAGCGTGAAGCATGTGGCGCGCCACCACATCGTAGGCCAGAAACCCAAATAGTCTGGCCACCTCTAGATTCCCGGCTAGAAAATCGCGCTCCAACGTTAGTGCCCGCTGCACCAATGCTTTATGCAATTGGCAATGGATTTCCCAATCTGGATAGCCGCATCCACGCTGTAGAATCTCCTCATCGGAAAAATGCTGGAGGGTATGATCCAGCAATCTGCGAAGAGCCGTGTGAATTCTCTCGGTGCTTAGACCGCCGATAACCACTGCTAATAGCTCGTTGGAGAGTCTGAATAACTCCTGATGCTGGGCGTCTACTAGGGGATGTCCGCACTTGTAGGTGTCACGCCAGACCAACTGCACCAGCGGTTGATTTTCGCTCGCGTGGTTGCCTGGATACCAATAGGCGGTGGCGGGATGGCACTCTACTCGATTGCGGCCCTGGCCCTTAGCGTTGAGCAGCGCCTGATCGGCCCGACGCAGCCAATCCTCCAATTCTTCCTCGCCTTGATACTCCGCCACCCCCAGACTGATCGTCACCTGCTTCACCCCGGAAAAATGCTGGCTTTCGATCCTTGCGCGCAATGCCTCCGCCATCACCAGCGCCTCGCCCAAGCAGGTGCTGGGAGCCAGGACCGTGAATTCTTCACCCCCCCAACGAGTCAGGATATCGGAGTAACGAATGCTGCCCCGAACCAGACGGGCCAATTCGCTTAGTACGCCATCTCCGATCTGGTGACCGTAATGATCATTCACCAGCTTGAAATGATCGATATCAAAAAATAACAGCGACAACGGTTGGCGGTAGCGCCGACTGCGGGCGATTTCGATAGCGGCGACCCGCTCAAAGTGCCGACGATTCCAAGCGGAGGTCAGGTGGTCAGTGGAGGCCAGCGTGGCCAGCTTGGCCAGCGCTTGGTGCAAGCCAAGATGGATACGCACGCGGGTTCGAACAATAGCGGGAACCAGCGGTTTGTAGATATAGTCCACTGCACCCAGCCCAAAGGCCCGTTCTTCATCGTGCGCTCCCGCGCGCAGTGCAATAAAAATCACCGGGATCGCTTGCAAGGTGGGCACGCTTTTCAACTGCTCGCACACCATGAAACCGTCCAGGTCTGGCAGGGCGACAGCCAGAAAAATTAAATCAACCGGATGGCTGCGGACGAGAGCCAACGCCTCCTTGCCCCCGCTGGCGCACAGGATGACACATTGCTCTTCCAAAATACCCGTGAGGATTGCAACATCTTCGGGCTGATCGTCAACGATCAACACAATGGGCTTTTCGGACTCGGTTGCGCTTGCTAGCAATCTTTCGAGGTCCATGGCGTGATGGCAAGCTTGGGAACAGGCGAATGCGATATCTTTTCAGTCTCTATGGGAATTCTAACAAGAACTCTTTACCTTGGCGCTGCGCTCCACTATAAAGCTTTGCCTTCTTTGCTGCGAGCGCGGAACTTCTCATGCCTTCCACTCTGCTGAACAATGTCAATGTTGTTACTATGGACGTATTGCCGACTCCCGAAGAGATCAAGCAGACTCTGCCGGTCTCGGCTACCGCTGAGGCCACAGTGCTGGCCGCCCGCCAGACCGTGCGCGATATTCTCGATCATCGAGACCACCGCGTGTTCGTAGTGGTCGGCCCCTGCTCCATTCACGATATCAAGGCGGCGCATGAGTACGCCCGGCGCCTGCGGACGCTGGCCGATGAGGTAGGCGATACCCTGTACTTAATCATGCGGGTGTATTTTGAGAAACCCCGGACCACCGTCGGCTGGAAGGGCCTGATCAACGATCCGCATCTGGACGACTCTTTTGACATTGCCGAAGGCTTGCGTATCGCCCGTCAGCTCTTGCTGGATATCGCTGATCTGGGCTTACCCGCTGGCACGGAGGCGCTGGATCCGCTGTGTCCACAGTATCTAGACGATCTGCTGGCCTGGACCGCCATCGGCGCGCGCACCACGGAATCGCAGACCCATCGAGAAATGGCCAGTGGCCTATCGACGCCGGTTGGCTTTAAAAACGCTACCAATGGGAGTCTGGACGTAGCGATCAACGCCTTGCAGTCGGCCTCCCGACCCCACAGCTTTCTCGGTATTAATGGGAATGGCCAATCGGCGGTGGTACGCACTAGCGGCAACCGCTACGGTCATGTGGTACTGCGCGGCGGCGCGGAGGGTCCGAATTACGATACCGTCACCATCACCCTCTGCGAGCAGGAGCTTGCCAAAAACAAGCTGCCGTCCACAGTCGTAGTGGATTGCAGCCATGCCAATGCCCGCAAAGATCCCGCCTTGCAGCCGCTGGTGCTAAATGACTGCGCGCATCAGATTCTGGAGGGCAACCGCTCCATCGTCGGTTTTATGATTGAAAGTAACCTGGAATGGGGCAATCAAGTGATTCCGGCGGATCGCTCCCAACTGAAATACGGCGTTTCGATCACCGACGCTTGCGTGGATTGGGCGACGACCGAAAAAATGCTGCGCGAGACGCGCGCCAAGCTAAAGACTGTCTTGCCAGTCCGGTTTGCGGAGCGCGAATGAACTTTTGTAGCCAATGCGGCAGCCCGCTGACCTTGCGTATTCCCACCGCCGACAATCGACCGCGCCATGTATGTGACGCCTGCGGCATGATTCACTATCAAAACCCCAAGATCGTGGCCGGTTGCGTAGCGGAATGGCAGGGTAAAGTGCTGCTGTGTCGGCGGGCCATTGAACCGCGTTACGGCCTGTGGACGCTGCCAGCGGGGTTCATGGAAAATGGCGAATCGGCGGTGGCGGCGGCGGCGCGCGAAGCACTGGAAGAAGCGGACGCCGTCATTGAAAACATGACCCTGTATGCCTTGTATTCCCTCATCCATGTCAGTCAGGTTTATCTCATGTTCCGTGGCCAACTGAAAGACGGCCATGCCAGCCCCGGCGAGGAAAGCCTGGAAGTGGCGTTATTCACCGCAGCGGACATTCCCTGGGAGCAACTGGCCTTTACCGTAGTGCGGGAAACCTTGCACCAGTATTTCGCCGACCGCGCTACGGGCCGCTTCACGGTTCATGTCGGCGATATCGTCCGCGCCACCGGCAAGCAATTTCAGATCCACCGCTATCCATCAGCCGCTGCCTAAGGCAGGTTCGCCCGAGTCCAATGTGCGCTATAGTGGACTGTGTTGCTGCTTGTCACTACCCACTCGGAAAATTGCCAGAGGCCGCTATGAAACCGTATCTCATCGTGGTGGAAGACCCAGGTTCCGACAAATTACTCAATGTTGCCCTCACTCTCGCTGAAACCGAACAGCAAGCGGAAGCCAAGGCGCGGGACCTGTTTCCTGGTCTGCCAGAACAGGATTTTTGCGTTTACGACGTTCATGAGGTCAGCCATGATTTTCCCAATGGCTGGACTTATCAAGACTAAACGCGGACTCTATTAGCGCGTGATCCAGCCAGCTCAAGAGGCTTTTCGTATGGAGACTGCCGGCATTCAAACCGAAGACGATGGGACGCCAGCCAGCCTTTCCTATGTCTTCAAGGAAGAAGAACAGATGGCACAAGTGTGGAGCGCCAACGACCGGGCCGAACATGAACAGGGCGTTAGGAGCTTGATGGATAGTATCCTCAGCCTGCGTCACGACCTGGAAGGATTGCGCTATCAAACGGATACCATCTGGGAACGCTTCATTACCCTGACTCTGGAACGAATGCAATCCGATCGCCTGCGCGAGTTTCTCGATGAGGTGGATCTGGAGTTACAAGATTTGAATTTGCGCCTCGTGGGAACCGACTGTGAGATCGACCGCCTGCGCGCGAGCCTTTATGAACGCAGACGGCTTCTCGAAGAGAAAATCGCGGTGTTGGAGCCGCTAGCCCATCGCACCTCCATACAAAACCATATCAACATGATGCTGTCCCGAGTGCAGGACCTCGAAGCGCATGTAATGGGGAAAATAGAGCCCGCAGCGCCCGAAGCCGCCGAGCCGCCCGCTGCGGGCTACACCAGCGCGCCTGGCGATGTGCTGTACCTGCGCGTTCGTCTGCTGACTACCCGCATCGCGATCCTGGCCTCCAATCGCAGCAACTATCTCCGGGAGCTGGATACGGGTCTTAGCGCGCTGCTGCCTGACATTGAGCGGATTAAGACCGACATGTGCACCCTGCTCACCCGGATGGATTGCATCAGGGATTTATCCCGCTACTGGATCGCCTATCTCAACATCGCGCAAACGCCGAAAACCGACAACTAGTCGCCGGGATCGATGGCATTGCCACCCTGCTTTGCCGCCAATCCCGGTCCGTTTGGGTATTAACCTTTTGCTTACAGCACCCGCACGCTCAGCACGCCCTCAATAGCGGCAATTTGCGCCACGGCCTCCGCCGGCACCAGCGCGGCGGTATCCACTAAAGTGCAGGCGATATCGCCGCGCGATTTGTTCAGCATATCCTGAATGTTCACGCCCGCCCCGGAAATGGCTTTGGAGATGCGCTCGATCATGTGCGGGACATTGGCGTTGACGATCACCAGGCGGGGACCACCGTTGCGCGGCATCGTCACTTCAGGAAAGTTGACCGAATTATGGATCGCACCGCTTTCCAGGTAATCCCGCACCTGGTCGGCGACCATGATCGCGCAATTGTCTTCGGCCTCGCCGGTGGATGCGCCCAGATGCGGCAACATGATGACGCGCGGGTGGTCCTTGAGCCGGTTGGTGGGGAAATCGCACACATAGGCTTTCAGCTTGCCCGCCTCTAGCGCGGTATAGAGCGCCTCCTCGTCCACGACACCCTCACGCGAGAAATTCAACAGGATCAGGCTGGGCTTGGCATTCTTCAAAAATGAGGCGTTGATTAACTGCCGCGTGGCGTCGTTCAGCGGCACATGCAAGGTGAT
>JBATSQ010000230.1:0-4285 GCA_049293375.1 Candidatus Contendibacter sp. | reverse complement strand
GACCTGATGGCCCTGTACCTGGAGCAGGGTGAAGATCTACAACCGGAACAGTTGCACGCCCCCTTCGAGAAAGCGTTGCGTGAGGGCCACCTCATCCCGATTTGCTTCGTGTCCGCCCGCACCGGAGTCGGCGTCAAGGAATTACTGGATATTTTCACCAAGCTGTTACCCAACCCGCTGGAAGGCAACCCCGAACCGTTCCTACAAGGCGAGGGAGAAACCGCCAAGGAACTGAACGCCAAGCCGGATCCCAAGCAACATGCTGTGGCGCACGTCTTCAAGGTGGTCATCGACCCATTCATTGGCAAGCTGGGCATGTTTCGTATCCACCAGGGCACGGTTACCAAAGACAGCCAACTGCTTATCGGCGATGGCCGTAAGCCATTTAAGGTCAGCCACCTATTCCACATCCACGGCAAGGAGCACCCAGAAGTTGCGGTCGGCATTCCGGGCGATATTTGTGCAGTGGCTAAGGTGGATGACATTCATCGCAATGTGGTGTTACACGATTCTCACGACGAGGATGATTTTCATCTGCGGCCGCTGCGCTTCCCAACCCCGCTATTTGGGTTGGCCATCCGCGCCGCTACGCGCGGCGATGAGCAAAAACTGTCTGACACCGTGGCCAAATTGTTGGAAGAGGATCCCTGTCTGGCGTTAGAGCACAACGCCCATACCAAGGAAACCGTATTACGCGGCCTGAGCGATCTGCACTTGCGTCTGACGCTAGAAAAAATGCAGCAGCGCTACAACCTGCAAGTTGAGACCAGGCCCCCCAAGATCGCCTACAAAGAGACCATCAGCCAGAATGCCGAGGGTCACCACCGCCACAAGAAGCAAACCGGCGGCGCTGGTCAATTTGGCGAGGTGTTCATGCGCATTGAACCGCTGCCGCGTGACGCAGGCTTTGAATTTGTCAGCGCGGTCGTGGGCGGCACTATTCCAACTTCGTTCCTGCCTGCTGTGGAAAAGGGCGTGCGCGAGGCCCTGCAGGAAGGCGCGGTGGCGGGTTATCCCATGCAAGATGTGCGGGCCATCGCCTACGATGGTAAGTACCATCCCGTGGACTCCAAGGAAATCGCCTTCATCACTGCCGGGCGCGAGGCGTTTCTGGATGCGGTCAGCAAGGCCAAAGCCATTGTGCTGGAACCCATTGTCAATCTGGAAGTGCGCGCGCCGAGCGATTGCGTTGGCACGATTACCGGCGACTTGTCCAGCCGCCGTGGCCGCATTGCCGGCACCGACGCTGGGCCGCGCGGTTTGAGCATCATCAATGCCCAAGTGCCGCTGGCGGAACTGGAAGGCTATGAATCACAGCTCAAATCGATGACGGCCGGTCTGGGTTCCTACAATGTTGAGCTGAGCCATTACGATCCGGTGCCCAGCGATATTCAGCAAAAACTGCACACGGCCTATAAGAAACAGCAGGAAAGTTGAACTCTGCTGTCTAGCCCCCTCTTCCTCGCCGCGCGTCGGCGAGGGGTGGGCCTTAGCCACTCACGTCACGGTCAGCGCCTGCTGATAGGCCGCGCGCGCATCCTCGCCGAAACAGACCAGCTCGACGACGGCGATTCGCTTCTCTTGCGCCAGGAACGCGCGGATTTCCCGTACTGCAATCTGCGCCGCCATATCCAGCGGATAGCCATACACCCCGCAACTGATCGCAGGGAACGCGATGCGGCGAACGCCGTTCTCCACCGCTAGTTGCAGGCTATTGCGGTAGCAGGCCGCTAGCAGTTCCGGCTCGCCGACCGCGCCGCCTTGCCAGATCGGGCCGACCGTGTGAATGACGTAGCGGGCCGACAACCGATAGCCGCGAGTGATTTTGGCTTGACCCGTTTCGCAGCCGTTCAGGGTGCGACACTCCGCCAGCAACTCCGGGCCGGCCACCCGATGAATCGCGCCATCGACGCCGCCGCCACCTAGCAGAGAGCGATTAGCAGCGTTCACAATGGCGTCCACTGGCCGCTGCGTCAGATCGCCTTCCACCAGGCGGATGCGTGCGGATTCAGTCATGAGGCGCGACCTCCTAAATTTCGATCATCTCAAAGTCGGCCTTGGTCGCCCCGCATTCCGGGCAAACCCACGTTGTCGGCACCTCATCCCACCGCGTACCCGGCGCAATGCCATCTTCCGGCCACCCTCTTTCCTCGTCATACAGCCATCCACAAATCACACACAGGTATTTTTTCATCGAATCGCACACTACTCGGTTGAAAGGGTTGAGATTCCACTGCTTTGGGTGATTATCCCATGCCGACTCATCCCGAAACAGCTATAGCCTTTGTTAGAATTCAACCCTCACTCCCGTTGACTGAGCACCGTTCCCCACCATGTCCCCTACCGTTTCCCCCTTTCCTGTGGTTCTGGTGCTGGCTGGCAATGATCCCAGTGGCGGAGCGGGGATAGCGGCAGATATTGAAACCCTGGTTAGCCTCGGCTGTCATCCCGCGCCGGTGCTCACCGCCTTGACCGTGCAGGACACCCACAATGTCCATGCCCTGCTCCCGGTTCCAGCGGATCAGGTGCTGGCGCAAGCGCAGGCTGTGCTAAACGATCTGCCGGTAGCGGCGTTCAAAATTGGCGTCATGGGTAGCGTTGAAAATGCGCTGGCCCTGCACACGCTGCTGGTCGCGCACCCCACGATTCCAGTGGTACTTGATCCAGTGCTGGCGGCGGGCGGAGGCACCGAACTTTCCAGCGCGGCGCTGATTGCGGCCATCCAGACTAGGCTACTACCGTTGACAACAGTACTGACTCCCAACAGCGTGGAAGCCCGGCGGCTGGCCCCGGAAGCCGATACCCTGGCGGCGTGCGCCATGACCCTGCTGGCGCGCGGTTGTCGCTATGTGCTCATGACCGGTGGCCACGAAACGGAACCCGCCGATGAGGTCGTGAATACATTGTACGGCAATCACCGGCTGCTGGAGCGTTGGCGCTGGCCGCGTCTGCCTCATGCCTATCACGGCTCTGGCTGCACCCTGGCCACCGCCAGCGCCGCCCTGCTCGCTCGGCTTCGTGGGCCTTCCACAGCCGCCGCCGTGGGTTCCGCGCTGTACCGCGCCCAGCGCTACGCCTGGAGATCTCTCCAGGCTGCCTATCGTGCCGGCGGCGGGCAACATCTGCCCTACCGGCTCTTTTGGGCCCCTTCTGTTGAGAACCGCTATGACGACAGTGAATCAGAATCACTCTAAGCCCGCTTGTCGGGGTTTATATGCGATCACCGATCCGTACTTACTGCCCGACGACCGGTTGTTGGCCGCAGTCGAGCAGGCCATTGTGGGCGGTGCGCGGCTCATCCAGTACCGTGACAAGAGCACCGACGCCGCGCGCCGGTTGGCGCAGGCCAGCGCTCTAAACACTCTCTGCCAAGGCCACCGCATTCCCCTAATCATCAACGACGATATTGAACTCGCCGCCCACAGCGGCGCGGCAGGCGTGCACCTCGGCAAGGACGATGCCACCCTGGCTAAGGCGCGGGCCCGCCTGGGAACCCAGGCGATCATTGGCGCGTCCTGCTACGACCGTCTGGACCTGGCGCGCGCCGCTGCCCGAGCTGGTGCCGATTATGTGGCCTTCGGGGCTGTCTTTCCATCACTCACCAAGCCGACCGAAATCCGCGCCCCCATCGCCCTGCTACGGCAAGCGCGCGCGGCCTTAGACATCCCCATCGTCGCCATCGGCGGCATTACCCCGGAAAATGCGCCGCTGTTGCTAGATCTGGGCGCTGATGCCTTAGCCGTTATCAGCGCTGTGTTCGACCAGCCGGATATTCAGGCCGCTGCCCGTCGTTTCGCCAGCTTGTTCGCCTGAGGAGGCGCGCCATGACCCGTTCCGAACAACTGTTCGCCGCCGCGCAACACCACATTCCCGGCGGCGTCAATTCACCCGTGCGCGCCTTTCGTGGCGTCGGCGGCCATCCGTTATTCTTCAAGCGCGCTGCGGGCGCTTACCTCTACGATGAAGACGACCGCCGCTATATCGATTATGTCGGCTCCTGGGGACCAATGATCGCTGGCCATGCCCATCCGGCTGTGGTGCGCGCGGTGCAGGAGACGGCGGCTAATGGCTTAAGCTTTGGCGCGCCGACTGCACTCGAAACGGCCATGGCGCAACGGATTCAACAGTTCATGCCCTCTATGGAATTGGTGCGCCTGTGCAATTCCGGCACCGAGGCGACCATGAGCGCCATCCGGCTGGCGCGTGGCTGCACCGGCCGCGACAAGATCGTCAAATTTGAGGGTTGTTATCACGGTCATTCCGATGCGCTGCTGGTGAAGGCCGG
>JBATSQ010000229.1:0-10846 GCA_049293375.1 Candidatus Contendibacter sp. | reverse complement strand
TCTAGCCCTACGCGCGCGCGGGCCGTTCAGGAGGATGCCGTTTTCGCTGGGGGATGCTGGCTCTAGCCCTACGCGCGCGCGGGCCGTTCGCCAGCGTTCGCAGACGCGGATACCACGCCCGCTCTAGCCCTACGCGCGCGCGGGCCGTTCGCGCTTCGCCATAGGGGAACCCATTGCCCAGCCTCTAGCCCTACGCGCGCGCGGGCCGTTCCCCATATGCGTGGGGATGAACCGCGGGCGAAGACCCTAGTGCGCCTGCGCTGGCGCCGTTCCCCATATGCGTGGGGATGAACCGTGAGGGCGCTGGCGTGTGATGCGAGCGACAATCCGTTCCCCATATGCGTGGGGATGAACCGCTTTTCGAGCGCAGTGACTTTGAGTTGTGCGGCCGTTCCCCATATGCGTGGGGATGAACCGTTGGTTCAACCTGGTGCAGGTCGGTTCATGTTCCGTTCCCCATATGCGTGGGGATGAACCGACTGGGCGAACAAAGCGGAAGCATTGGCGAGCCCGTTCCCCATATGCGTGGGGATGAACCGCGAGTTACGCCACCGAGACGCTCAAAAAAATCCCGTTCCCCATATGCGTGGGGATGAACCGGCCAGGGCGTGATCCCGACCGATCAGCCCTTGCCGTTCCCCATATGCGTGGGGATGAACCGCCGGTGGGTGAAGTGGCAGCGGGATGGAGGGCCCGTTCCCCATATGCGTGGGGATGAACCGATTAACGAGGACAACGATATGCAAGACGAAGACCGTTCCCCATATGCGTGGGGATGAACCGGCTGCAATCTAATCGACTCGCAATGTCAGCATCCGTTCCCCATATGCGTGGGGATGAACCGCCGCAGCGCTATTTGCGCAGAAATGAACTGGGCCGTTCCCCATATGCGTGGGGATGAACCGTCCAGCAAGTCCCCAAGGGCATCGATCCGGGTTGGGACTACCCTCCGGGTGAGGGCAGAAAGGCCCACCTGGAGAAGGTACTGGCAGAGAAATCGGTGGCGTTCGCCGCAATACAACAAAAACTGGTGTTGCCGAAGATGGTTGCAGACGATCTACAAACAAGCCTTGATGCGCTTTATCAGCAATGCGAGGCGAAAAAAACCGCTTTCGATGCGCTCATCGAACAGCTTGCCGAACAAACGGGCGGCAATCCACTATTGACCCCTTTGAAAGCACCTAAACGCGCCTTGGAAAAGCTCGTTGATTCACTGGGTGGGCAGTTGGCAAGATTAACGGATATTCTACGTGCCACACTGGTCTATGAAACCGAGGCTGATCTGCTGATCGCTTTCAGTCTTGTTTTTGGCAAGGTTCGCGTGTTGCGAGAGCGCAATCTTTATCAGGACGGGCTGTCGTTGTCAGATGGCTACCGCGACGCAAAAATCGATTTTGATTTTGACGACATCCCCGTCGAGGTACAATTCAACACGCGGGCGATGTTAGCGGCTAAAGAGAAAGCCCATCCCTACTACGAAGAGAAGCGTCGCCTGTTGGCTGTAAAGCGCTCAGGCGCTCAACTTTCCGCTGAGCAGAGACGCCGCTTACGCGAACTAGACCGGTTAATGCGCACAATTTATCAGGAGGCGCGAAATGTTTGATGTCAACAGCATAACGATTCCGCCGGATGCCTTGGAAAAACAAGACGTTCTCTTCTGGGACGTGGATTTTATCCCGGTCGTTGATTTGATGGACGATCAGTACGGCGTCGTGGCGCTGGATGAGCCGGTTCGCCTGTTTCCGTGTGAGGAAGCCTATCTTAAAGGCATTGAGCTAACGCGCGAGCAATTCCTACAACGCTTTCCTCAGGTGGCCAAGCAGTTCGAGCGCCACACCGTCCCTGCCTGACGCTCACCCACTTGGAAGGACTGGTTTTCCCTTCACGGGCCCGAAGGCGTTCCGGCAACCAGATTGTGCTCAAGTGGGTCTGCCGTGAAGTATAGCATATAGCATCCAAGGTGGATCAGCGGCTGGATCGGATTGAAGAGCGATTGGACTTGGCGGACGCACCATCGGACCCGTTCCCCATATGCGTGGGGATGAACCGGCGATAATTACAGACTTTCCACCGTGACACATTCCATCGCTCCACACCATGAACAACACTCGCAAAACTCCACTGACCCGACTCGGCTGCCTGCTCAGCAGTCTCGCGTTTACGCCTGTAGCGTCCGCCGTCGATCTACCGGCCTGTTTACCGCGCATAGCGACCGAAACCACGCAAGCCGCTACGTTGCGCGCTCGTCCGTCCGCGCAGGAATTGCTGGCGCGGCTGACCTATGCCGAAAGCCGCTCCACCGGCTTTGCCGATGAGTTCCGGGTATATCGGGGCATCGCCTGGGGGGTTATGAATCGGGTGCGCTTGGGCGAAATTTCCCCAACCGCGCGCCGTCAGTATGGCCACGGCATTAGCGGGGTGATCTTCCAATCACGCCAATTCAATCCCGCTGTTTCCCTGCGTTCGTCGTTTTCGCGGGATTTTCTCTGCCCACAGCAAAGCGCTGACTGGAACCTGGCTATGGACGCCGCCGCCACAGCGTTGCGTGGCCAAGAGAATCCGTTTCTCCAAACCCCCTGGGAGCAACACCATGGCCGGTCTTTGGTGGTTAATTTCTACTATCCCAGCTCCCCACAAGCGCATGGCCCACTAGCACCTTGGGAAGGCAGCCGCACGCTCCGCTTTATCGGCGATCCACCGCCAGGCAGCGATCTGCCCAACGCGCAGCAGGTGCGTTTTTATCGCCTTGCCCAACCACCGAGAGATATTCCAGAGCATCCCGGACGTTAACGGGCGTATTAGCAGCGCAGCGGCGCACCGGTTCTATACTTTGGCACTGTCCCCACTGCACCACTGGGAGAACCGCCATGCGCGCCGACCCGCTTTCCCTATCCGCCGTCCTGTTGCGTGCGTTGTGCCTGCTGTGGCTGGCCGGGCTACAACCCGCTCTGGGCGCTGAACCCGCCCTACCCGCCAATGCACTGGCCCGCATCCCGCCCGCCTTGCAACCTTGGATCCACTGGGCGCTGCCCACCACCGCCGACTGGCGCTGTCCAGTTGATTACGCTGATTCACAACAGCGCCGCTGCCTGTGGCCAAGCGCATTGAGCCTGCGGCTGGACTCCCAGGGTGGCGAATTTGGCCAACAAGCGCGGATGGATGCTGAGGGCTGGCTGCTACTCCCCGGTGACCGGCGCTACTGGCCCCAGGAAGTGCGCCTGAATGAGCAGCTTATCCCGGTAGTGGAACGCGATGGCCGACCCGCGCTCAAGGCACCCGTCGGCGACCACCGGATAACTGGGCGCTTTTTCTGGAGCGAACCGCCGGAAGCCCTGCGCATCCCCCCCAATGTCGCCCTGCTCGATTTGCGGTTGGAAGGCCAACCTATCCCCCTGCCTCGCCTGGAAGACGACGGCGTGCTATGGCTGCGGCAGCGGCCAGTCGCAGCGGCGCAACAGGATCAATTGGAACTTCAGGTCTTCCGCCTGCTGCGCGACGAGATTCCGTTTATCGTCACCACGCGGCTGGAACTGAGCGTTTCCGGCCAGGCGCGCGAAGAACTGCTGGGGCCGGTGCTACCGCCGGATTTTTTGCCGCTGGCCCTCGACAGCCCGCTACCCGCGCGCCTGGAACCGGATGGCCGCTTGCGGGTGCAACTGACGCCCGGCAGTTGGGCAATTCATCTAACCGCCCGGCATCGCGGCCCGGTGGACGCGCTCGCGCTGCCGGTGACGACAGAACCCTGGCCCACACAAGAAATCTGGAGTTTTCAGGCGCAAAATCAGTTAAGAGTGGTGCAGGTGGAAGGCGCGCCCGCGTTGGACCCGACCCAGACTAATCTGCCGGAGCCGTGGCGGGCGTGGCCGGCATACTTGCTGGAACCTGGCGGCGAATTGCGTCTACTCACCCGCCAGCGCGGCGAGCCATCCGCCGTGCCAGAACGGCTTAACCTGGAGCGCACCCTGTGGCTGGATTTCTCCGGCGGCGGCTACACCGCACGAGATCGTCTCAGCGGCAACCTGAACGCCACCCGCCTCGACGCCGCGCCCGAATTGCGGCTCGGCCGGGTCGCCATTAACGGCACCGATCAATTCATCACGCTACGGCCTGGCACGGAACGCAGCGGCGTGGAGGTGCGACAGATGAATAACCTGCAATTACTGGCCGACAGTCGGCTGGAACCCGCCGCTATCAGTGATTTACCGGCTGTGGGCTGGAACCTGACGCCGCACAGCATTCAAACCACACTGAATCTGCCGCCGGGCTGGCGGCTATTGGCGGCGGACGGCCCGGATAGCGTAGGCAACGCCTGGCTACACACCTGGAACCTGCTGGATTTGTTTCTGACGCTGCTGATCGCCTTCGCTTTTGGTGCACTGTGGGGCTGGGGCTGGGGTGCCCTGGCGCTCGCTGGCATGGCGTTGACCTTGCACGAACCGAACGCACCACTGTACGTCTGGCTCAACGCGCTGGCGGCCAGCGCGCTGCTGCGCAACCTATCCATTGGGCGGCTGCGCAACTGGACGGTGTTGTATCGCTGGCTAGCGCTGCTGGCTTTGCTGATCTTGGCGGTGCTGTTTGCGCTCCAGCAAGTGCGGAGCGCGCTGTATCCGCAACTGGAGCACGCTGTGGTCAGCTCAGGCGCTTGGTTGGGCGCTGCCGCCATGCGGCAAGCCAAAGCACCCTTAGCGCAATCGCTAGACGCCATTCAGAGCGCCAGGAGTCCCGTCTATGCCCCCAATGCGGAAAAACCCAGTAGGGGAGAAAACCGAAAAAACCTCCAACAACAAAAATATGCTCCCGAAGTCAAGGTGCAGACAGGCCCCGGCCTGCCCGACTGGCAGTGGCGCAGCGCGCGCTTGCGCTGGAGTGGCCCAGTGGCGATGGAGGAACGGTTACGGTTGTGGCTGTTGCCGCCCTGGGGAACGCGACTGTTGTTGCTAACGGGTCTGGGACTCCTGTTGGCGATGGCAGCGCGGCTGTTCGCGCCAGAACCACGGCGCGCCCCCGCGCCCCCCGCAAAATCGCTATCCAAAACAGCGCCGGAACCGAGTGTGGCGGCGCTGGTCTTTGTCGGCTTATGGGCTGGGTTGCTCTGGATCGCGCCGCAACCGGCGCAAGCCCAGAGTCCGGTTCAGACTCCGGCGGCGACGGATCAGGCCCCGGCGTCACCCGCCCTCCCCCTGCCAACGCCAGATTGGGCGACGGCACTAACGCCCGCCTCCTTTCCTCCGCCGCAACTGCTCACCGAGCTGCGCGACCGCCTGACCCAGCCGCCGGACTGCCCACGTTGCGCGGACCTGGCCACCTTGGCCCTGACCGTGGAAGGTAACGCTGTGCAACTACGGCTGAACTTGCACGCCCAAGCCGATGTCGCCGCACCCCTGCCCTTGCCGCGCACCGGCTTGATGGTCCAGGGCATCGCCCTGGACGGAGCGGCGGCGCTACTGTTCCGAGACGCCAAGCAAATGCTGTGGCTACGGTTACCGCTGGGCGTCCACGAGGTGGTCATTACCGCCACGGTTCCGGAGACGGTCGCTACTTTGCAATTACCGTTGCCGATGACGCCGGGCCGGGTTGTGCTCAAGGCGACGGGCTGGCAGGTGGAAGGCTATGTCGAGGGGCGTGCGGATCAGCAACTGCAACTGACCCGCCAGCGCGCCGCCGCCGCCACCGCGCTCCAGGCCGGGGTGATGCCGCCCTTTGTGGAAATCGCGCGGGAGTTAACGCTGGATGTGGATTGGCAAGTGGAAACCCGGGTGCGGCGGCTTAGTCAAGCGGACTCGGCGGCGGTCGTGGAAATCCCACTATTGCCAGGGGAACGCATCACCACGCCCGGCGTGCGGGTGCGCGATGGGCGGGCGTTGCTCAACTTGCCGCCGGATCAGGCGGAAACGAGCTGGAGTGCCGCTTTAAATCGCAGTGACACGCTATCCCTGCAAGCGACCGATCATCTTGGCTTTAGCGAAGTGTGGCGCTTACGGGCCGGGCCGCTGTGGCGAGTCGAAACCGCCGGCATTCCGCTCGTACGGCGTTTGGACGAAGACGGGCAGTGGCTGCCCGAATGGCGACCTTGGCCCGGCGAGAGCGTGATGCTGAGCATTCAGCGCCCAGAAGGCGCGCCCGGCGACACCGCAACCGTCGATCAGAGCCATCTGCAAGTGTATCCGGGCCGCCGCCAAACCGAGACCACGCTGGCGCTGACCGTGCGCGCCAGCCGAGGCTCTGAGCGGGTAGTGACTTTGCCGCCAGGGGCGATTCTGACCAGTGCGCGCCTCAACGATGTGGCGCAACCGCTCCAGCAGCAGGGTCAGCAGGTCACCCTGCCGCTAACGCCAGGCGTGCAGAACGTGCTGCTGACCTGGCGCGAGGAACGCGGTATCACCGCCCGTTACGCCACGCCCATAGTGGATTCCGGCGGCCCCAGCGTGAACGCCCGCCTGAGTCTGCGCTTGCCGCGTGATCGCTGGCTGCTGTGGGCCAGCGGCCCAACGCTGGGGCCAGCGGTGCTGTTCTGGAGTTTATTGCTGGTGTTACTGGCTGGTGCGGCCCTCTTGGCGCGGTTTAGCAGTGCGCCCCTGCGTTTTCATGCCTGGTTTCTGCTGGGCGTTGGCCTGAGCCAAAGTCATATCCTGGGGGTGTTGCTGGTAGCGGGCTGGCTGGTGCTGTTGGCGCGGCGCAGAACCCTGGCGTCCCGCGCCAGCAGCGCGCTCCGTTTCGACCTGTGGCAGGTGGGGCTGGTGCTGTTAACCCTGGCTGCTTTCGCCGTCTTGCTGGCCAGTATTCGCCAAGGCCTGCTGGGTGCGCCCGATATGCAGGTCGCCGGTTATGGCTCCAGCGCCGACCTGCTGGAGTGGTATCAGGATCGCAGCGCCGCTTCCCTGCCGACTGCCTGGGTCTTTTCCGCGCCGCTGCTGGTTTATCGCGGTCTGTTGTTAGCCTGGTCGCTGTGGCTGGCCCATGCCTTGTTGCGCTGGCTGGCGTGGGCTTGGCAATGCTTTAACGCAGACGGCCTCTGGAGGCCGCTACGGCCACGCCAGCCCTTGGAGGCTCCACAGACACCCTGAGCCGAGCCGGGCGGCTTCTACGGCCTCTCCGAGCGATTTAGGCCCTATTCGGAGGGAATGGGCAGGCTTACCTCGGCGAGAAAGCCGCCCAGCCCCTCGGAACGGCCTAGGTGCAGGGTGCCGCCGTACTGCGTCACGATGTCCGCAGCGATAGCCAAGCCCAGACCGTGACCGGTGCGGGATTCGTCAAGCCGAGCACCACGTTGCTGGAGTGCGGTGAGCTGCTCCGGCGCACAGCCGGGCCCATCGTCTTCCACCCGTAGCCATAAATCGGTCGAGTGCGCGCCCGCCGTCAAGCGCACCCGGGTTTGCGCCCACTGGCAGGCGTTATCGAGCAGGTTACCCAGCAACTCCAGCAGATCGTCACGGTCGCCGATAAAACGGCCACCGGGTGGAATCCGGGTTTCGATGCTCAGTTGGCGGTCACGATGAATGCGGCGCAGGGTTAGTACCAAGTCCGTAATTTCTTGCTCCAACACCACGCGCTGGCCGGGCATCCCGCCCCCCACAATGCGCGCGCGCTTCAGTTCCCGTTGGGTCAAGACCCGGATTTTTTGCAGTTGCTGGCGCAGA
Organism: Candidatus Contendibacter sp.; assembly: GCA_049293375.1. Lineage (GTDB taxonomy): Bacteria > Pseudomonadota > Gammaproteobacteria > Competibacterales > Competibacteraceae > Contendibacter. Next base: position 3,206 of record JBATSQ010000229.1, on the reverse strand, counting down.
TCTTGCCACCATGCGCCTGTATCACCCGGTGGTGGTGGCTGCTCGGCCAATTGCGTCAGTGCGGTGAGCGGCATCTTCAGGGCGTGGGCGAGGTTGCCCAAAGCGTGGTGGGAGCGGCGTTGGCGCTGACTCAGTAGTGCCAACAAGCGATTGAGTTCCGTCACCAGCGGTCGCGCCTCGTCCGGGGTATCCAGCGACAGGTGTGGGATTTCACCGCGCGCTAGCTGAGGCAATTCGCGCTGAATCCGCGCTAGTGGGGCTAAGCCGCGGCGCACGATCCAGCGTTGCGCCCAGAGCGCCACGCCGAACGCCGCCACGGCGATAACGAGGAATTCCAGCAAGAGTCGACGAAGACCCGCGTTTACCGGAGTAAAATCTTCGGTGACGGCGATGGCTACTTTTTGCCCCTGCACCTGAAAGACGCGGCCTAACAGCAATAAGCGCTGTTGCTGTGGGCCGGTGATGAACGCACGGGTCACGCGATCAGTCGCTAACGGCGGCGGCGACAGGTCAGCATCCCACAGGGAGCGGGAGGAGAGTTGGCCTTGGGCGGTTTCGACTTGGTAGTAATGGCCTGAGTAGGGTTGGCGAAAACTCGCGCTCAGCCGCTCCACGAGCAATTGGGGCTGACCGCCTGCATCGAAGGTGAGAGCCGTCAGCACGGTTTCCAGATCGTGTTCCAGCCGAGAGGCGACAAAATTTTCGGCGATCTGCCGCAGCGAATAGCCCCCGACAACCAAAACGAGCGTAATTAGCAAAGTCAACGCCAGAATCAAACCCGCTGATAGCCGGGCTTGCAGAGAAGTCATGCTCTGTCGGTCCCAAACACATAGCCTTGGCCGCGCCGGGTGGTGATTCGCTCTCGACCCAGCTTTTGGCGCAGACGGTTCACGTACACTTCCAGGACATTGCTGTCACGCTCGGCATCGAAATCGTAGATGTGTTCGACCAGACGGCTTTTGGACAGCACCCGGCCGGGATGGCGCATGAAATAGCGCAACAAGCGGAATTCGGTTCCAGTCAGTTCGGACACCTTGCCAGTTACCAGGTCTCGGATGGTTTGTGTATCTTCATCCAGTTCCAACCCAGCGGTCTGGAGCGGACCGTGGGGGCGAGCAACGCCGCGCCGCAACAGGGCCTGAAGTCGGGCTAACAGTTCGGCGACGTGAAAGGGTTTGCTCAGATAATCGTCCGCCCCCGCTTTGAAGCCATCGACTTTCTCATGCCAGGCATCGCGCGCTGTCAGGATCAAGACAGGCATCGAATGGGCGGCGGCGCGCCAATGGCGCAACACCTCTAAGCCTGGCTGACCAGGAAGACCCAAATCCAGAACCACGATATCGTAGGGTTCGGATTCGCCCATGAACTCTGCGTCCACACCGTTGTCCGCCATATCCACCGCAAAGCCGGCTTGTTCCAGATCAAGGCGTAGGCGACTGCTGAGCGCGGCGTCATCTTCAACTAGCAATAAACGCATCGTTAGTCCCGCTCCACCCGCCATAACTCGCCGCTACGGGCGTCGTATTTGAACTCCCGCACGACGCCATCTTCGCTGAGCATTTTGATCTCGTAGATGTAGCGGCCCCGCTCTTGCTCTAGTTCTGCTTCCAGCAACTGGCCACCGGGGTGTTGGCGGCGGTGGGTCGCGATGATGGTTTCCAGCGTCAAAATTTGTCCCGTATTGTGCAGGCGGCGGGCTTGATCATGGTCATCCTGGCGTTCGGCCAGCGCCGGAAAAGCGCTGTACGCGCTGGCCGCTAGCAAGACTGCAAGGTGGCTTGCTTGGCGCCAGTAACGCATGATCATGGGTCGACTAGAACAAGGCTTAGGCGCGCTTGCGCCCGGTAATCATGGCGCGCGCTAGATTCTCGCGGTGTAGCAAGCTTTCCCAAATCACGCCGATGAGATGTCCAACCACCAGGAGGACAGTGAAGTTGGCGAAGAATTCGTGCAATTCCTTGAGGGTGTGGGCCATGCTTTCGCTGCTATCGGTCAATAAGCTTGCCAGTGGGCCTAAGCCCTTATCAGCGCCATAGAACATCAATCCGGTCATCACGGTTGCGGTAAGACTGATTAACAGCAGAAGGATCATAGCGCCGCCAGCCGGATTGTGCCCCAAATAACGGGAGGCTCGTAGGGTCAATACGTCCTTGAGATAGCGCAGCGTTTCTTGTGGCCCCCGAATAAAAGCGCTGAATCGAGCGTGGGGCGAGCCGATGAAACCCCATACTAGCCTGAACAGTAACAGGGCGATGAGTGTGTATCCTGACCACACATGGAGTGTTTGCCAAGTTTCCTCGCGCAACAGCGCGTCTTGCAAATCCTCGAAGGGTTCGCCTTGACTCACATAGGCGAGAATAAACGCAGCGACCAAAAGCCAATGGAATCCACGCACCAGTGGGTCCCAGATGACGATTTCGTTGGAAGTAGGATGGGGCATCGAATGATCCTTGCGTGGAAGCTTCCGCTCTGGTTTGGAGATCAGGGCGGAAGCGGGTTGAAATAACGGCTAATCGTGTTCTTCAGCGATTAATTCGCCAGTGGCGATTTCGTAGTACACCTCCCACTTTTTGCCGTCATCGCCCTTGATCTTCACTTCCCAGGTTTTCTTACCCTTCTTGGTGTCCTCGTAAGCTTTGGCGACTTGTCCAGGGTGCGCCTTAAGGGCTTTTTCAATGGCCTGTTCCTTGGTCATTGGCGCTTGGAGGGGAGCCGTCATGGCGGCGGCGGGTGTCGAGGTCGCAGGCACCTCGTTGGCGGCAAAGACCGTGGTGGTACCGAGTAGGGTAACCAGCAGTGTGGTAGCGTGGAGCAGAGCGGATTGATTCATTGGGTTGGATTCTCTGGCCTGAGTTGATGGGGATACGATGTTGGGCGAGGTGTGGTGTGCCTTGGCCTTTGATCGTGGCGGCGACTGTAGCGGTCTTGGCTTAAACCAAACTGAATTACTGCGAGGCCGGGAAGAGCCGTATGTTTTTGTCCTGTTTTTTTGCAAAAAGCAGCAAACCGCCTTGTTCTGCTTCGGGCTACAGCGAGGTTCAGAGCGCTTCCTTGTTGTTGTTGTCTTTTTTAGTAGTTTTAAATAACAATTAAAGGCATGCGAAAAAAACTTAAATTTCAGTAAGCTACAAAGGGAAGGTGGGGGAAGTGAGGGGAGTTTTTTCGGCTAAAGTGGGGGAAGTGAGGGGAGTAAAGTGGGGGAAGTG
>JBATSQ010000228.1:0-4769 GCA_049293375.1 Candidatus Contendibacter sp. | reverse complement strand
GTCGGGCCTGGCGGGCGCGGGTGATCTACGAGACCAACCTGCAAACGTCCTATGCGGCGGGGCGCTATCAGCAGATGAAGGCCATCGCCGGAAAGCGTCCCTACTGGCGCTATCGGCACAACGACGCGGTGGTGCATCCCAGAGAGGAGCATCTGGCCTGGGATGGGAAGATGCGGGCGCAGAAGGAGAGGTCGCTACAGTCTATAATTGTTGGCGGCATGACAAAAGAAAAATCATTAAGCGAACGCATCGGAGAATTGTCTGACAGCGACTTGCAAGGTTTCTTCCGAGATCTGGCCGAAACGCATCCAAAGAAGTCACGGGCGAGATTCATTATTTTGCGAGAATCAAAGGCAATATCCTGCAACTGTCAGACGCCGCTCACTGGGTGGCCGGATTCCGACCCGCCTCCAGTCTTCATCACGCGCTTGCCGCGATTCGACAGTCTGTGCCGTTGACCTTCAATCAGGAATATGCGGTCGAGGTGCTCTGGCATGAATCCTTACACCTCCAGGCAACAGGAATCGAGAAAGGCGGCCTACTCGTTGAGACTCTGACGCAATTCATCGCGCGTCACACCTATCCAAAACTATTGAAGGCGATGGGAAGCGATGCCGTACAGGCGACAGCGATACTCGAAAAAGGCTATGGCTACGCCGACTGGGTGACGAATTTTCGAGCGCTTTTGGCGCACGCGAGGATTCCTGAAACGAAGGCGGTCGCTGAAGTGCGACCGATTCTGCTCAACAGTACGGATGCGACACTGGTCAGTCGGATCGCAGCCTGGCTGGAACCACAAACCGGCCAGCGAGCCGGTCTCTGGAAGAAGGCGCTTAGACTGATGCGTAAGCCGCCGGAGATTTTCCTGAAGCAATTGGCGCGTCAACTGGACTATTGAGCGGGACGCGGCAAGCGGGCATCCCGACGGTGCGTCGGTATTGTGCATTCGTAATGCGGCCAAGATATTCAGCCGCCCGCTGTGGAAGCTGGCGATGTTGGTACAGCGCGTACAAGTCGGCGCAGGCGGAATCCGATGACAGAAACTCCAAATACTCCTCGCACGTTTCACGCTCTGTCGGCGGCCCAAAAAGGGCGGTCAATTCCTGCTCGGTGATGCCATGATCGTAAATGGTTTCCATCGGGTATCCTCCGCAGACCGGCCCACTCAACAGGCGGTTTTAGTTAGAAAGTCGGTCGAAGCAAGGGAATAAGCTCGGCGGAGGACTCCCCGTTCCCTCCAAGCACCCACGATCCGAAGAACAGGCGACGGCCGGGAGATTCACCGTGTCAACCGAGCTAATGTTTTAGATACCCCATCCGCCTGGAAATTTCAATATGGCCGGTAGCTTCATCGAAATCACCCTCGACGACGCCGAAATCAGCCAGCCTCTCGAAAAGCTCCAAGCCAAGCTGGGCGATCTCACCCCGGTGTTCCGTGATCTGGGCGAGGCGCTCATCATCTCGCATCGGGAACGCTTCGTTCGGGCCGTCGCTCCTGATGGCACGCCATGGCCTGCCCTTTCGCCAAGATACCGCGCCAGCAAGAAGAAGAACCCGGACAAAATTCTGGTGCTCGATGGCTGGCTGCGCCAACTGCACTATCAGGCCGCGCCAGATGCGCTGCGCATTGGCACGGATCGGTCGTATGGTGGGCGGCGGGGCCTCCCCTCCGAATATCCGGCAACCCCACATGGCGCTCCGATCAAGACCGTGCTACGGTCGGAAGATTGACACCGTGTCACGCCCACTATTGCGTTGCTGCAAGGGAAGCTAAGCTGAGGCGGCACCGGACTCGAATCAGATCATTTGGCCTTGCGGTCCCTAACCGTTCCCGCTGGAAACTACCGCCTCTACATCTTTGGGTACCCCAAGCCGTGAGAAAACTCAACAGGGAGTCGTCCATCAAATTTCACTCACCACAAGCGCAGCCCCTTTCTTATCTCTGCATCCATTCAATCCCTAAAGGTACTCTAAGTATCTAATCAGAAGTTGAGCTGTCTTATGAGTTGGTAACTCTTTGAAAATATTGAGCACAAATACCGGATAACTTTGGTTTATCTACTTATATGAGAGGTTGTATTGACTGACTGGACGATCCAGACCCAAGCCGGACAGCTGCGATTGGCCATTCGGCGCGCCGAATGGCCATTAGAGGCCAGCGTAGCGTTTGCCACCCGGCAAAACCCCCGGCGGCTTTATCTGTTTGTCAGCAAGCTGTTGGGTAAACATTGGCCCGTGCGACCGAGTGTCATGCGTGTGGCCCACCAGCAGTTGGCCGAAAAAATCGCCAAACTGCCCGGACCCTTACTGGTCATTGGCTTAGCGGAAACCGCCACGGCGCTGGGTCGCGGTGTGGCCGAGGAAGCGGCCTGGCAGGCTGGTCGTGCTGATGTACTTTATCTCCACACTACTCGCTATCTTTTATCGCATCATCTCGCATTTCAGTTCGATGAATCCCATAGCCATGCTCCAGACCACGCAGTTTACTGGCCTGTTCCACCCCTGCGGTCTTTATTCCAAGCTGCGCGGACTTTAGTGCTGGTTGATGATGAAATTTCCACCGGTCGTACTTTGGTTGGGCTGGCTCAAGCCTATCTTCAGATCAATCCCCGTATCCAACAGGTAGCGTTGGTGTGCCTTACCAACTGGTTGAGCGAGGAACGACAGCGTGAGATTGGCGCGTTATTGGATCGACCGGTCTCGTTCCCCGCCTTTATTGAGGGCAGCTTCCAGTTTGCACCAGACCCCCGGTTTCCGTTGCCTAGATTGCCAGTCGCCGTTGCCAGCACTAGCCGCTCCCATGCGGACGTGACAGCTGAACCGGCTCGGACTGGGGTGCTGGCTGGGCGCAACCATGCACCAGTGTTGCCTAAGGTTCCCGCCGGTCAGCCGTTAGCGGTGATTGGCACCGGTGAATATACCTATACCCCCTATCGCCTGGCCCTGGCTCTGGAACAGCAGGGCCATGATGTGCATTTTCAATCCACCACCCGCTCACCGATCCTGGTCGGCGATGCCATTCAAAGCCGCCACGAATTTTTAGACCCGTATGGCGATGGCATGGTGAATTATCTCTATAACCTCGCGCCAGAACGTCTACCGATCCTGTGTTACGAACATCCCGCTTTGGTCGGTTGGCATACTCTGGCCGACCAACTCGGCGGCCTGGCTTGGATGACGGAACCACTATGTCCCGCCTCGTAATTTTTTTGGATTTGGACGACACGATCTTGCAAACTGCACCGAAGTCGCCACCGGATCAGCCGTTGCACCCGGCGGCAGTGGATCGGGCTGGGATGGCGCTGTCGTTCATGACCGGCGGTCAAAGACAATTGCTGGACTGTTGGCGGGCGCAGGGTACGGTGATCCCAGTAACCGGCCGCACCGACGACGCGCTAGCACGAGTGCTGATTGACTTCAGCTCCTGGCGTATTACCCATCACGGCGCGGTGATCCGGCAGCCCGACGGACAATTGCCGTCCTGGTGGCACGAGCACATAGCGCCGCGCTTGCAAGCGGCGCAACCGATCTTACGGGAATTAGCCGCATGGCTGGAGCGTGACGCGGCGACTGGCGGTTATCGGGTGCATCGTCATAGCGTCGAGCAGCAGCTCACCTACCTCTCGGTTAAGAGTGATGAGGATGCGGGGGCGTTAATCCACTTGCGTCGGCGTCTAGTAGTGAATGGCTTGCCCGCCGAGCTGGTCCTGCATCACAACGGCAATAATCTCGCGCTAACCGTCAGCGGCGCGCAAAAACAGGATGCCGTGCGACGGGTGATGGCCGCATTGGCCCAGGAGGGGCCGCTGATCACGATTGGTGCCGGCGACAGTCTGACCGATCTGCCTTTCCTGCGCCTTTGTGATTTCGCCCTCGTTCCCAAAGACAGTCAGATCCAGCAGGAAACCTGGGCCAGCCATTACCCATGATCCCTTTTACCGGTAGCTATCATGCCGAAGACGCCATTTTTTTGCTTAAGCCGGTTGGTTTGGAGCAAGTGGACGTAGCGACCAAAGAGCGGCTGATTCAATCTGGTGCCCGTCATTACAGCGAGATGCTAGCGCCGGAACGGGCACCTGACGCCCGCTATCTGGCCCTGTTCGAGGCACTGACCGTCCGCTATGCGCAACGCCTGGCGGCGGAAGTTATGGCGCTGGCCACGTATCTGAGTCAGACCCGACCGCGCCAGGTGACCGTGGTGTCGCTGGCGCGGGCCGGCACACCCATCGGTGCGCTGCTGGCGCGGGCGCTGCGCTTCTTGGGGCGGAGTGATGTCCAGCATTACTCACTTTCGATTATCCGTGACCGGGGAATCGACGAGAACGCTCTGCGCTTTATCCTGCGTGACATAGGGCGGGAACCGGCAGGCGTGGCGTTTGTAGATGGCTGGACGGCCAAGGGCGTCATTGCAGCCGAGCTGCGCCAGGCCGTGCAGCGCTGGAATGCCCGCCAGCCCGAACGGCTGGAGGAAGCACTGCATGTCGTCTCTGATATCGGCGGCGTAGCCGAGGTGGCGGCGACCGGCGATGACTACGCCATTCCCAGCGGCATCCTCAACGCCACCGTGTCGGGCTTAACCAGCCGCTCGATTCTCAATAGCGCCATCGGCCCAGAGGATTTCCATGGGTGCGTCTGGTACGGCGCTTTTGCCGCCCACGACCGCAGTACCTGGTTTCTCGATCAGATCAGCCCGCATTTTGCTCGCGTCACGCCGTTGCCCGTGCGCTGCACTGGCGAGGAACGCCAAGCGCGGCGGCGGGCCATGCAAT
>JBATSQ010000227.1:0-9015 GCA_049293375.1 Candidatus Contendibacter sp. | reverse complement strand
GAGGAGCTGCGGGTGAAGGAAAGCGACCGGATTCAAGGCATGGCGGAGGGGCTGAGCACGCTGGGCATCGCCGCCGAACCGACGGCGGACGGCATCCGCATCCGGGGCGGGGCATTAACCGGCGGCGTCGTGCATAGCTATGGCGATCACCGCATTGCCATGAGCTTCGCCGTGGCCGCGCTGCGCGCCCGCACGCCCCTGACCATCTGCGATTGCGCCAACGTTACTACATCGTTCCCCGACTTCGTGACCCTGGCCCGCCACGCCGGTCTGGCCCTCCAGGAACAGGAAAGCGCCCAATGAGCGGAGTTCCGGTCCTCACGGTCGATGGCCCTAGCGGCGTTGGCAAGGGCGCGCTCTGCCAGTGGCTGGCGAATCGACTCGGTTGGCATCTGCTCGACAGCGGCGCGCTGTATCGTTTAACGGCGCTGGCGGCCTTGCGTCACCATATCGCACTGGATGACGAACCGCGCCTGGCTACCCTCGCCACCGCGCTAGATACCGAATTTTTGACCGAAGCAGACGGCAAGCTCTGCATCCGGCTGGAAGGACAAGTCGTCGGCGGCGAACTGCGCGGTGAAAGCTGTGGCAACGCAGCCTCCCGAATTGCCGCACTGCCCACGGTGCGCGCCGCCCTGCTGCAACGCCAACGCGATTTTCGCCGCCCCCCTGGCCTGATTGCAGACGGTCGTGACATGGGCACCGTGGTATTTCCTGATGCAGGACTCAAGCTGTTCCTGACCGCCAGCCCCGCAGAACGCGCCCGCCGCCGCCATAAGCAGTTGAGCGAACAAGGGATGAATGCTAATCTTGCGACCCTTACCCGCGAAATCGCTGAGCGCGACGCCCGTGACGCCGGACGCACGGTTGCTCCGCTCCGGCCTGCCGCCGAGGCGGTGATTCTCGATACCACCCATTCTAGTTTGGACGAGATCCGTGAGCGAGCGCTGCAATTGGCGGCGCAGCGGCCTGATTTCATCGGTAGTCTTTAGACGCAGCCCGCAGGCGGCGCGCATTGCGCACCGCCAATGCTATAGACTCCAGCGCACCCATTGTTAAAAAGGCTACAATCACCCAAGCCGGTTCGGAACGATTTTAAGGACCGAAGCCATTCTGCCAACCCACCCGTGGCGGTACCGCACCGCCGATTTTTGAGCACTCACCCATGACCGAAAGTTTTGCCGAACTGTTTGAACAAAGCCTGATCGATAAGCAGATGCAGCCTGGTGCCATCGTCCAGGGAACAGTAGTCGAAATCCGGGCCGACGCCGTGGTGGTCAATGCCGGCCTAAAGTCCGAAGGGCTGATCCCACTCGAACAGTTCTATAACGATGATGGCGTTCTAGAAGTTAAAGTGGGCGATCAGATCGAAGTCGCCCTGGACACCCTGGAAGACGGCTTCGGCGAAACCCGCTTGTCCCGCGAGAAGGCCAAGCGCGCACGGGTCTGGAGTGTGCTGGAGAAAGCCTTCGAGAACGAGGAAATCATCAAGGGCACCATCAGCGGCAAGGTCAAAGGCGGCTTCACCGTGGATATCGGCGAGATCCGCGCCTTCCTGCCCGGCTCGCTGGTCGATGTGCGTCCAGTGCGCGATGCGGCCTATCTGGAAGGCAAGGAACAGGAATTCAAGGTCATCAAGCTCGACCGCCGCCGTAACAATGTGGTGGTGTCGCGCCGGGCCGTGGTGGAGCAGGAATACAGCGCCGAACGCGAAGCGCTGCTGCAAAACTTGCAGGAAGGCCAGGAAGTCGATGGGGTGGTCAAGAATCTCACCGATTATGGCGCGTTCCTGGACCTGGGCGGCATCGACGGTCTGTTGCACATCACCGACATGGCTTGGCGTCGGGTCAAGCATCCTTCGGAAGTGGTGGCGGTCGGCGACTCGATCCGGGTTAAAGTGCTCAAGTTCGACCGCGAACGCAACCGCGTCTCGCTGGGCCTCAAGCAACTGGGCGACGACCCCTGGATCGCCCTGGCGCGCCGTTATCCGGTGGGCACCCGCGTGTTTGGCAAGATCACCAACATTGCTGATTACGGTTGCTTTGTAGAGATTGAGGAAGGCGTCGAAGGGTTGGTGCATGTCTCGGAGATGGACTGGACCAACAAAAACGTCAATCCGAACAAGGTCGTAGCCTTGGGTGGCGAAGTGGAAGTCATGGTGCTCGATATCGACGAGGATCGCCGCCGCATTTCGCTGGGTATGAAGCAGTGCCAATCCAACCCCTGGGAAGACTTCGATCAAAGCCACGCCAAGGGCGACCGCGTTTCTGGCAAGATCAAGTCGATTACCGATTTTGGCATCTTTATTGGTCTGGATGGCGGTATCGACGGGCTGGTCCATCTTTCCGATATTTCCTGGAACACCACGGGTGAAGACGCCGTGCGTCAGTACAAGAAAGGCCAGGAAGTCGAGGCGGTGGTGCTGGCGGTCGATCCCGAACGCGAGCGCATCTCGTTGGGCATCAAGCAGCTCGACAAAGATCCGTTCTCCAACTTTGTCGCTGACCACACCAAGAACAGCGTCATCAAAGGTCGGGTGCTGTCGGTGGACGCCAAGGGAGCCATTATTGATCTCGGCTCCGGCGTTGAAGGCACCTTGCGCGCCTCCGAACTGTCGCGCGAGCGGGTGGATGACGTCCGGTCCGTGCTCAAGGAGGGCGACGAAGTCGAAGCCCGATTTATGGGGGTGGATCGCAAGAACCGCACCATCAGCCTGTCCATTAAAGCCAAGGACATGGCCGAGGAAGCCGAGGTCTTACAGGATTACAGCCGTAAGCCCGGAACGGGCGCGACCCTGGGCGATATCTTCAAGGAACAGATGAACGCCCAGGACGAGTAAGCAGCTAAACCCATCCCGGTGCCGCTGCGTGCGGGCCGGGATGATGAACCAAGGCGGCGGTATGCGCCCCTGCAAGCGTTGTGCATTGGAGGATTCCATGAAGAAATCCGAGCTGATTGAAATTCTCGCCCGCAGACGGAGCGATATACACTATCGGGATGTAGAGCTTGCGGTCAAAACCCTGCTGGAGCAGATGAGTGATTCGCTGGCGCGTGGCGAGCGCATCGAAATCCGCGGCTTCGGCAGCTTTTCGTTGCATTTTCGGCCACCACGGGTTGGGCGCAATCCCAAGACCGGCGCGGCGGTGACGTTGACCAGCAAGTATGTTCCGCACTTCAAACCCGGTAAGGAACTGCGCGAGCGGGTCAACGAACAACTGCGCGCTGGTAACGCGACGCTGTTCTAAGCACTGTCTCGCTCGGCAGACGGTCGGTGGTTATTCGCCGTTCAAAAACCCACGGTACACAGTGGGTTTTTTGTTGAAAAGCCGCTTGGTGCAGGGGGAAAAGATGTACTTCATTAAGTTCATTTTGATGGCTGTGATCTTGTTAGCGGTGCTGGCGCTCGGCTTAGAATTCTCCACCCTGCACAGTGATCCCGTCACCGTCAATTATGTGCTGGGCGTCACGACGCAACCGCTGTCTTTGGTGGTGATCTGCGCTTTTGCACTTGGCGCGCTGCTGTCGATCCTGATCGCCAACTTTATCGTATGGCCGCTGCGCTGGCGCTTGGCGCGCTTGCTGCGCACGCTCACTGAAAAGGAACAGGAAATCCAGCTCCTGACCAAGAGGCTGGAACGAAGCGCCGCATCCGTGGACACCACGTCGGGGACACGCCCTTAGCCCATGATAGAGCTGTTCTGGCTGCTGCTACCGGTCGCTGCGGCATCCGGCTGGTGGGCGGCACGCCGAGCCGACGCTGGACACCGTGGGATGATCGTGCGTGGAGCCGATTACTTCAAAGGATTGAATTATCTGATCGATGAGCAGCCCGATCAGGCCATTGAGGTTTTTACCCGGATGGCGGACGTGGATCGCGATACCGCTGAGATCCACCTGGCCCTGGGCAATCTCTTCCGTCGGCGTGGCGAGGTGGATCGTGCGCTGCATATTCATGGCAGCCTCATGGCCCGCACCACGTTAACCGTCGAGCAAAAGTGTCGGGCCATGCTGGAGCTAGGCGAGGATTATCTGCGCGCCGGCCTGTTCGACCGCGCTGAGGAGCTGTTTCGCCACTTATTGGAGCAGCCCGACCACACCGCAATTGCTCTCTCGCGGCTGATTCGCATCTTCCAGCAGGAAAAGGAATGGCGGCAAGCCATCGATGCCTGCGACCGCCTAGAACGCATCAGCGGCGAATCCAAGCGGCGGGAAACCGCCCATTTTTGCTGTGAATTGGCGGAAGAATCCCCGCAGGATGCGGAGGCGACTACCTGGCTGCTGGAAGCTCTGGCGCGTGACCCCTCCTGCGCGCGGGCTAATTTACTGCTGGGCCGTCTGGCGATGCGTGCCGGAGAGCATCGGGCGGCGATCGCGGCGTTTCAAGCGGTCGAACGGCAGGATCCGGGTTATGTCCCGGAGATCATCGCCCCACTAGCGCAATGCTACGCCGCGCTGGGGCGGCTGGAGGACTGGGGGGCATATCTGCGGGACATGCAGCAGCGCGATCACAGCGGGCGCATCAGCGACGCGCTGGCTGACTGGCTCTTGCAACGCGAGGGCGAAGTGGCAGCGCTGCACTTTCTGGAGCACGAGTTGCGCGACTATCCCACCTTGTTGGGCCTGCGCCGTCTGGTGGAAATCCGGCTGGCGGGCGGCGAGGGGGCTGGATATACCGACTTGCGCGCCCTGCATTGCGTCAGTACCCAAATGCTCAACAGCGCCGCCCGTTACCGCTGTGACCACTGTGGCTTTGTGAGCAAATCCCTGCATTGGTGTTGTCCAAGCTGCCAACAATGGAACAGCATCAAACCGCTCCCCGACCTGGTGATGAAAACCAGTGCCGCCTAGCGGCCACACCCGGGAATTACGGCTCTCTAACTCTATCCAATGACGCACTTCCCGACAGAACGTGTTGTCGTCAATCGGAATCTGGCCCATGTATCGTCCTCTGGAGCTGTTCATCGGCTTGCGCTACACCCGCGCCAAGCGTCGTAATCACTTCATCTCGTTCATTTCGTTCAGCTCGATGCTGGGCATGGCCCTCGGCATCACGGCGCTTATCACGGTGCTGTCGGTGATGAACGGCTTTCAGGAAGAAGTACGGGGCCGGATTCTGGCCATGACCCCCCATGCCACCATCACACGCGAGATCGGCTTGCTTGCGGACTGGCGCGAAGCGCGCGACTGGGCGCTGGCGGAAGATCAACGGGTACTGGGCGGCGCGCCCTATATCCGGGGCGAAGCCATGCTCAACAACGCTTCCTTGGTCAGTGGCGCGCTGATTCAGGGCATCCTGCCGGCGGAAGAACAGCAAGTATCCGACATCAGCGGCAAGATGATTCAGGGCAAGCTGGACAATCTGCAACCGGGGCGGTTTGGCATCATTCTGGGACGGGAGCTAGCCAACGCCCTCGGCGTCATGGTAGGCGATAAGGTCACGGTCATCACCCCGCAGGCCAATGTCACCCCCGCTGGCATCTTGCCTCGGCTCAAGCGTTTTGACGTCGTGGGACTGTTCAAGGCCGGCATGTACGAATACGACCGGCAACTAGCGCTAATCCATGTCGAGGATGCCGCCAAGCTGTTTCAGTACCCGGAAGGCGCAGTCAACGGCGTGCGGCTGAAATTGCGAGATTTATTTCTCGCTCCGCGCCTGGCGCGCGAATTCACCAACAAGCTCCCGGATAGCTTTGTGGCGCGGGACTGGACCCAAGACCATGCCACCTATTTCCGCGCGGTGCAGATCGAGAAAACCGCTATGTTCGTGATTCTGACTCTGATTGTGGCGGTGGCAGCCTTTAATATCGTTTCGATGCTGGTGATGGTGGTCACGGACAAACAGGCCGACATCGCCATCCTGCGCACGCTGGGCCTGACACCGAGCAGCGTGATGGGCGTTTTTATGGTGCAGGGCGTCACCATTGGCTTGGTCGGTACGCTGCTGGGTCTGATTGGCGGCGTGGCGCTGGCCAAAAATGTCGATGTGGTCGTACCGTTCATCGAACGCCTGTTCCGTATCAGGATTCTGGCCCCGGATATCTACCTGATTAGCGATATTCCCTCAAAAGTCCAGTGGAGCGATGTCACCACCATCGGCTTGGTGGCGTTCGGGCTGGCGACACTAGCAACTCTCTACCCGGCTTGGCGCGCCGCCCGCACCCAACCGGCCGAGGCCCTACGCTATGAGTGAAGCGATGCAAAAACCAGCGATGCGCGACACCTCGCCCACTCCCACGGCGGCGGTGCTGGAATGTCGTCAGTTGGCCAAAGCCTTCCGGCAGGGGGCAGAACGGCTGGAGGTCTTGCGGGACATCAATTTTCAAGTCGCGCGCGGCGAACGGCTGGCGATTATCGGTAGTTCCGGCTGTGGCAAAAGCACCCTGCTACACTTATTGGGTGGACTGGATACTCCAACCGTTGGCTCAGTGTGGTTGGCTGATCAGGAACTCAGCCGACTGAGCGACGCCGAGCGCGGGCGGCTGCGCAATCGCTGGCTCGGCTTTGTCTATCAGTTCCATCACCTGCTGCCCGAGTTCTCGGCCCTGGAAAATGTCGCCATGCCGCTGTTGATCTGCGGGGAAGCCCCCAAGCCAGCCAGCACCCAAGCGGCAGCTTTACTGGAGCGGGTTGGGCTGGGTCAGCGCTTGACGCACCGGCCGGGCGAACTGTCCGGTGGCGAGCGACAACGAGCGGCAGTGGCGCGCGCGCTGATTACCGCACCAGCCTGTGTGCTGGCTGATGAGCCGACCGGCAATCTGGATCGGCACAGCGCCGAACACGTCTTCGCGCTGATGCTAGAACTGAACCGCGATCTGGGCACCAGTTTTGTCGTGGTCACTCACGATGCCAGCCTGGCGGCGCGCATGGATGCCGTGTGGCGGTTGGCCGATGGTCTCTTGGTGCGCGAACGCTGACGCCAACCCGGCTCAAGCCCGCGCGGACGATCATGCGATTGGCGGGAGTGAGTAACGATGATGACTGCCCAATGCGTATCTGTGGCAACCGCGCAACGCTGCCTGATCTGTCAGGCTCCGTTGTTCTTCCCTCTAGCGTCGCAAGAGCAGCTTTGCGGACGCGGGGACTGCCATTGGCATTACACCTTGCTGCGTCAACAGAACAAGCTGTGCAAAATCTGCGCACGACCGCTGACCGAGAAGGAAGTGCCTGCCAGGGTTTGCGCCGCGCCGGAATGCCAGCGTGCCGCCTGCGCCGAGATCATGCGGAGAGACCGCGAGCAAAGAGAAGCGCAGCGGGAGGTAATCCGCCAACGGGCGACGCGCCTTTTTGAGCGGGTCACCACTAGTTTTGCCATCGGTGATCCCACGTCTTTTCCATTGGCGGTGGTGCCCGCTTACACGGCCGAGATCACCCGGTTGCCGAGAAAGCGCCGGAGCGAATTTCGCGCTTATCTCCAATGGCTTATCCGGCAGGTACTGGAGTTTCCGGACTCCGCCACCACGGCGACCAACACCGACGCCAACACCGACGCCAACACCGACGCCAACACCGACGCCAACGCGTCCGACAGCGCAAGAACCCCACAAGTGCTGGCGGCCTTGGGCAAAGGCTGCGCGTGCTGTAAAGGCTCCTGCTGTCAGGGCGGGGCTTTTTCCCACGCTTATCTGACCGTAGAGCGGATCCGGCGCTATATGGCGGCCCATCCCCAACGCAGCCCCCGCCAGGTGTTAGCGGACTATATGGGTTT
Source organism: Candidatus Contendibacter sp. (assembly GCA_049293375.1). Taxonomy (GTDB): domain Bacteria; phylum Pseudomonadota; class Gammaproteobacteria; order Competibacterales; family Competibacteraceae; genus Contendibacter. The sequence continues at coordinate 1,310 of JBATSQ010000227.1, read as the reverse complement.
TATCGGTGACCGCACCTTCGACCAGTCTTGCGTTTACCATCAAGCGGACGGTTGTTCCCTACCGCGCGCGATGCGCGCCGATATTTGCAATCTGTTCTTGTGCGGCGGCTTGCTGGAGTTCGAGCAAAAATTGCCCGCGACCGCCCCCCTGCGCGCCTTCATCGTCGCCGCCGACAGCACCATCCAGAGAGCGGCGCTGATCCATGAAGAACAGATGCTCATGGTTCCTACCCCACCCCCAGCGGATTAACCCCATTCGCCAGGCAACGGTGGCTACTGCTCATGCGTCTTTCCGCCCTCGCCTTTCTGGCGGGAATCTTGTGCCTGCACGCATGGCCCGCGCCGCTACCCGCGCGCCTGTGGACGCTCGGCTTAGCTGGCGTGGCGCTGGCGCTGGTCTTCATCCCGCGCCTACGCCTCCCGGCCTGTGCCCTGGCCGGATTCCTGTGGGCGCTGCTTTTCGTGCCGCCGCTGGTGTCGCCCTTAACCTGGGAAGGCGGTCCGCTATGGGTGGAAGGCTGGATTGCTAGCCTTCCTGACCGCACACGGCGTGTAACCCGCTTTGACTTGGTGGTGGCTCGCGCCTGGCGCGACGTGCAACCGCTAGCGCAGCTTGCGGGTCGGCGCGTGCGGCTCTCATGGTGGCGCGACGGCGATAGCACTGAGGACGGTAGTACGGCAGCGGAATCGCCACCGCTACAAGTCGGCGAGCGCTGGAGCTTCGCGGTGCACTTGAAACCGCCGCGCGGCCTGTACAATCCAGGAGGCTTCGATTACGAACGCCGGTTATACGCCAGCGGCATCGTGGCCACCGGTGCCCTGCGCGCCCAACCCCCGCCACGTCGGCTGGCTATGGCCGAGCGCTATCCGCTGGATCGCTACCGGCAGCGCGTCGTCGATTCATTTGCGCGCTTGCTGCCCCAACACCCACTCGCCGGGGTTTTGACGGCGTTGGCGGTGGGCGAGGATGGTGGCATCACCCCCCAGCAATGGGAGGTGTTCAACCGGGTCGGCGTCGGTCATCTCATGTCCATCTCCGGTGCGCATATCGGGCTGATCGCCGGTCTCGTGTTCGCGCTGGCCTGGAGTCTGTGGAGCTGGGTTCCAGGACTGGCGTTGCGCTGGCCTGCGGCGCGCGCGGCGGCGGTCGTAGCGCTGGCCGGAGCGGGCGCTTACACCTTGCTCTCCGGGTTGGCAATACCGGCCCAGCGTTCCTGGCTGATGGCGGCGGTGGCGTTAACAGCGCTCATCCTGCAACGGCCCGCGCTCCCCAGTCGCGCGCTGGCGCTGGCTTTGGTGGCGGTCCTGCT